>CATISI010000221.1 GCA_949538025.1 Candidatus Poseidoniaceae archaeon | reverse complement strand
CATTGGCCTTTAATTCCATTCGAACATAGACTCTGTCCTCACCGATCTCTTCCGGATAGGCTTCAACATGCAACTCGGTTCCAATCGGTGTTGGTCGTCGCAACGAAACAGAGTAAGATGCAGTTACGGTGCACGGTGGTTCATCGAGCCCGTGTTCGTCCATGAGGGCGATGGCTGCAGCCCAATTTCCGTGACAGTCGAGGAGTGTCCCAATGATGCCACCGTTGACCATGCCTGGAAAGGCTTGATGTTCATCAGAGGGTGTAAACTTCAACTCCAATCCATCGCCTTTGCGATAGGAATCGATTTGCAACCCTTTGTGGTTTGCTGGACCGCACCCAAAACAAATCGATGTCGGAGCGTATTGACGCTGAACACCCTTTTCCATGAGCCTTGCTCGAGAAAGCAGCCCTTAGAGTATCGCCTATAGCTCACGCTGAATGGAGCCGAAATCCAAGGCTTTCGGCGGCCTTTTTGTGCAAGTTTTGGATTACTTTAGAGTGTCCAGAAACTGAAGGAAGTGACCCATGTGCTTCCGATGTTTACTTCGGAAACCCGGTGGTATGACAACCTCGTATTGGCCAGTACGTTTGTTCCACTCACGTCGAACTGGCCAGTTTCGGATTTCCCTAAGCATCGATTGGTTTTTCCGATCGATGGCATCTTGGGAGGCACAACATGGTATGTGCTCTTCCGGAGGGTTGTTGATGACCGTTGCATCTGTACGATGAACCTCAGTCTGTTCTGTCTTGAAGTCAAGTGGAACCTGAGCCTCTCGTTCGCCAATCTTCTTACCACTCTCGTCGAGGATTGGTACCCTGACGAATTTGAGTTCACGATTCCGTCGATTCTTCCGTGTCTTGCGTCCAATTTTTTTCTTATTACTACTCATAATACATTACCCCTGAATCCAATGCAGAGACGTCGGAGCGTCTCCGCCAAAGGTAGTCCGAATTCGCCGGATTTCAGGGGTCGTTACTGCATAGAATCGCCACGGGTAGTGTAGTAATATATCATCGAGACTATATGAATGCAGCGAAGGAAATCCCGTTATCGACACATGAGTGCTCTTTGTTCAGCCTTTGCTTTCTCAAGGCCATGCTGCGATGGGCAAAGGAATCGAACGTTGCAATGCATGCAAGAACGGTAGGAATCTGCCAGAGGAATCAAGCTCAAGTCATTGTTTCTTCCAACCAATGAGAGTATGGACTCCATTTTCTCAGCATCGTTCGCTACTAGGTCGAGGGATTGTTGGACCTGAACGTTCATGGGCGTTATCCTGTTGACAATCCACTTTCTTTGTTTTAATGAAAACAATACAACAGTTGAATCCAGATTTCCATACAATCGAGTCAATGCTGCTTGTCGTTCTCGGTTGTTTCTGGAAGGGAGACCATAGAGATTGAGTTTGATCAATGAGTTGCCTTTTGGTCCATGATGAATGAAATCAGGAGCAGAGTAGATTTTCCATTTCCTGTACTGTGTTGGTTTCGTTAATTCAATCCGTTTGATTGATCCTTCAGCAAGTAGATTCTGGAGTTCGGGATGTTGGATGAACGTGATGCATGTCTCTATCCCCATATCGATCAAGTGTTGCTCAGGTCGTTTTTCTTGAAACGATGTATGATGGTTGTGCGATTGAATTCGCTCGATCAGCCGATTCCTCATTCGCATTGCCTTTTCAAAATCCATTTTGAATCGCAAACCTATGAGGCTATTCGACCACACGGTTCCATTGGCATGGTCTTCAACATAGTCAAGAACCACTTCACGAATTGTTTGATGCAAAAGTATCCATGGCGTTTGAATTTGAAAGGCAATGGAAAGAATCTCTCCACGTTCATGATTTCTCGAAACTTGTGCCAAGCCGTATCGCAATACGAATGCCCTCGGGCAACGTTGCAGCAAATTGATTCGTGAATTGGACCATGTGGGTTGTGGAGGGAACATATCCCAAAGAGTTCACTTCAACCCTCATGAAGGATTCTCTAAAACACACCAATCGAAAGAAGGGTGAGAGCACCGTTGATGGTTGCCCAGAGACTGACTGGCAACAAAACAAGCCCCATGAAGCGAGCGAAGGTATCTGCTCCGATCCGGCCGAAGATGTTGGAAAATGGCCCCCCCCATGAGGCAATGAATCGAAGGACAAGAATGGTGATTCCAGCGATCAACACGTTGCCAAGGAGCAAAAGAACCGCAAAGAGGACCCCCATTCCTCCGTTCAATGCTGCGGCTCCCACGCCTTGTGCAAGCTGACTTGGTTCTGCCAACCAGGACAACCATCCAATGAAGATCCCTAGGAACACATCGCGTTGCATGTCTTCTCTCGGGCGCCACTCTTGAAACGAGGCTGGTGTCAACTTGTGGATGAAGGAACCTAACATGTCGGCTTCGAACGGAGAACCACGTCGCAGTGTCATAGCACACATGAAGGCAAACCAGACAAACATGATGGCAGAAAAAATGTATGAGATTGATGCACTTACTGGAAGTAGGCTAACGAGCAAAGCAGGAAGATGAATCATGACAGCACCGATTCCACCAGCGAGGACAATGCTTGCCCAAAGAGCTCCGGGAGGCAACGGTTCCTCTGGTTTTGTCCAACCCTGCCGTGGTAGGGCAAGGAAGATGAGGAACAAACCGGTTGGGAACAGGACTGAAAAATAAGTCATGAGGCTCGTTGGACCACCACCCTCAATTCCATCGATGGCATCGTTCATGGCCTTTGCACCACCTGTCGGCGACTGGCTCCATGTGACGTGCATGCTGCTATCGAGAAGAACCAATGAATCTGCATTCCCAGTAGGAGAGGTTGATACAAACTCTTGATTGTAATCGAGAACAATGGGCCAGCTGCTGTTGATAGAGGAGCGATAAGCATCCACATCGCTCATCATCGAATCGTCTCCAATCACGATTTGCACAACAGCGACATCATCGCGTTGCCCGAGCAACAATTCGAGTTCATTCGCTTGATCTTGAGCCGATTCCGACCCTGGAGCAATCGCTCCAATGGCGAGAACATTGGCATCGCCCATGAGTTCTGACAGCGTTGTGAATTGAGCACCTGAAGACTTCAATTCTGCATTGATGACACGCGCATTGTCGTTGAGTTGCGCCTCCGTATTCAGGTTGGATTGAGAGAAGCCAACCGGTAACATCAGGAGGGTCATGGCCAACAAGGCGATAAGAATTGGAAGCGGTATTGGTGGGTCTGCATTGAATCCTTTGAAAGCAAAACCAAGGAAGCAAGCAATTGTTG
>CATISI010000220.1 GCA_949538025.1 Candidatus Poseidoniaceae archaeon | reverse complement strand
TTAGATTCGATGATTCGCTCAAAACAATGACGTTCATCGGGGACGAATTCAGTTACACGTATCGAATTCCAGCAGAACTACTTGCAATGAAATCTGATTAGTATACAAGTTGGACATCTGAAGCTGCACTAAGTTCAATCACACCAGGAGGTCCGCTCCATGTCATCCAATCTGTGTATCCTTCAAGGAGAATCTCATCTGCGTTTTCTTTGGTCACACCATTGGCAGCTTGTGAACCCGTTGAACAGTAAACCTTGGATGCTCCTTCTGTGATGGACTTCAGCATGTTGAAAATCATTCCATCTGGAAAATTTCCTTGCTCATTGATTCCACGAATGTAATCAGCGTGTATCATTTTCACTCCGTCCGCTGCAAAGAAGACGTCAACATCGTAGCCATCGGTAATGGCTTGTGCTGCGCAAGCAACACCGACAACACACTTGCGGAGATCAACGTCTGGGTCTGTTACAATTTTGATGAAGAATTTCTTGCTCATGTGGATACTAAGGTACTGTGATATTTGAGTCATTGTGGCATTTCTACTGGTTTCGATTGAGGTAATCTTCACCATAATACGCCCACTGTTCCATGGTCCAACCATCTGGCAACCCTTCAGGAGGAAGGGGCGGTGCGCTTGGCATTGGTTGTGGAATTGGAGGGGCTACGAAGCCAAACTCATGCTCGAGTGTGGTCTTCCTTCGCATGATGACAAGCATGAGGAGCACGAGAACAAGGATTCCAATCCCAAGACCAAGAAGCGTGAAGTTGTTGTCTTGTGGCGTCTCTTCTGTTACGAGATACTTCGACGCATCGTTTGGATATGCATCGGTTTGATCCGACCAACCATCACCATCAGAATCCAAACATCCGAAAAAATCGAGAGTGGATGTGCCAAAGGTTTCAGGACAATCATCTGAAAGATTTGTACCCTGTTGGTCGGCATAGCCATCCTCGTCCAAGTCCGACCAGAATCGAGCATCGTTCACGTATGCATCAGAGCGATCTTCCCAACCATCTCCATCGGTATCAGGGCATCCATACCGATCAACCGAGGAAAGTCCGTAGATTCCTGGGCAACTATCAGCGAGAGCTCCTTCCACATTGTCACCGTAACCATCACCATCAGCATCGCTGTGTTGTGTTGGTTCTTGAGGGAAGTCATCGTTCAAATCCGACCATCCATCAGCGTCTGAATCCAAACATCCGAAAAAGTCCTCTGTTGATGTACCAGAAACACCGAGACAGTTGTCTCCTTGATACCCATCGGTGGCATCTCCAAACCCGTCACCATCTTCATCAGAATGTTGAGTTACCTCGTTCGGGAAAGCATCGTTGAGGTTGGACCAGCCATCACCATCCGCATCTGGACATCCAAAGTGGTCTTGTGTCGATTGTCCTGCTTGGTCAACACATGCATCTGCCTCGATACCATCTGGATTATCGCCATATCCATCACCATCCGAATCCAACCACTGAGTCGAATCTGTTGGGAACACATCGATTGAGTCGCTGTACCCATCTGAATCGTAATCGCTGCAACCGAGTTCGGAACCGAGCGTGCTTGTTCCTGCATCCAATGGACAGGCATCATCGCCGTCAGCGAAACCATCGTTGTCGTCGTCTGTATCTTCGGTCGAATCTTCACAGCCATCTCCATCAACGTCGTTTTGATTGTTCGAGAAGAAATCAAACGAACTTTGAGGGCAGAGATCGACGCTCGCAGTTGATGGTGTACAGGCCCAAGAACTGCTCAATTCGCTTGCATCACAAACTCTGTCGTTGTCATCATCAACATCCTCCATTGCATCCTGACACCCATCCGCATCGTAGTCCGTAGAAGCCGATGAGGTCCATCCCAAGTCACCTGTTGAACACAAGTCGGAGGCATCAACGACGCCATCGTTGTCATCGTCAGAATCTTCCGTCCCATCCCGACAACCATCTCCATCATGATCGTTCAGTATCGTTGAGGTCCAATCAAGTTGTCCGCGAATGCATTGATCGTCAACATCGAGAATCGAGTCGTTGTCATCATCATTATCGCAAACATCGCCCAGTGAATCGTTGTCAAAATTGGCTTGCAGTGGGTTTGCAATGTTGGGGCAATTGTCGACTCCATCGCCAACACCGTCACCGTCTTCATCAGTATATGGGTCGATGCGAACAACCTCATCTTGACCATTATCGACATAGTAGAGATGTCCATTTGGTCCAACTTCCAATCCCATGATTGACGTAGCAGTGGTCTGAATTTTATCGAGCTCAACAGCGCTCTTTCCATTGGATGACAGTTCGTATGCGACAATCTTTCCATTCCCATTTTCGGAGACAAAGAGTTGCCCATCAGCGAGAGAGATGCCTGAAGGCAGATTGAGTCCAGTAGCCAAAACACCCCACTCAACATTGGTGATTTCAGAGTACTCAGCAAGTGGCTCGAGTCGTGATGAATCGTCCATGATGTCGGTTGATGTGGTCGTAGTATCGTCCGTATTGACCCACAAAACGCGATTTGCTCCAGCATCAGCGATGTACAAAATACCGTTTGATTTGTCCATAACCATATGTCCAGGAACGCCATAGAAATGCGTTAGAACGACCTCAGAATACCGACGAACGACCGCATCAGAATGGTCATCCTCACCTGTATCATGATCTTCTTTGAAGTCGTATCGAACCAATTCGCCGTAGTAACCATCGTTGTACCAGTAAACGTTGTCGTAATCATGAGCGATGCCGACACCGAAGGGTGATTCATGATTCATATCGATGTGGCTCCCAAGGAGTCCATTTCCATTGTTTTGATTTTCAACGGCGAAGTGATTCAAAGAGGATGGCCAGAGTGTCGGACCCATGAAGTAATTCGCAGGTGCCTGTCCGCAGTACGTGTTTCCAGTTTCTTGAGCCGAGCCCCATTGCCAATCAAACTCAGGATGATATGCTCCGAAGGAAATCGCACTTACTTCTTCTAAGAAGTGATTCCTGTGTGAATCGGCTCGATTCTGAGAGGTTTGATTGGCGAGCCCTGTGTTTTCGATGATGGAAATGCTATCTGTGCCACGGTTCGCGATCCACAATTCATTGGCTCTACCAGGGTGGAATTCCAAATCTCGAGGATCGTTCAGATAGTCAGTTGAGTCAGCAATTACGACTTCATTGAAGCCAACACCGAACTTTTCGACAAGTTCTGCATCGCCAGATTCCTCAGCCACAGAAAGGTGCGTAGGGAAGGAAAAGAGGAGCAATAAGACTGTCAAAACAACGGTTTGCTTCCTCAGCATATCGACACCTCCGATTTCACACATATGATATGTTGCCAGAGCAGTGCGATACGGCTTAACCTTCCAAGCCCAGACCTTCTATTCGGACTCATCGACTATTGCATCATGCACACTGAGTCGTAAAACGCATGCTGCTAGGGCTGCAGACAGGATGAACAGAACAGCACCCGTATACCCAGGAATACCGATACCTACACGAATCACAACGGTTGAGAGAATGAATCCAGTGTTGCGAGCAAGTTGAGGGAAATCGGTGATATGTTTGTAGGAAACCAAGAGGATAATGATGTCAGAAACGATGAGCCACGTGAAGAAATCCAAGAAGAACACCGTTCGACTAAGACCAGTTTCGCCATCGAACACGCCCAGGGACCAGTTGGTGAAGGAGTACAGTGCAACAAGAATGTAGACAAGAACCAGGCCACAAGCCAACATTTTCTTTTGTTGAACAAAGGCTTGGATTGAGGCATCCTCCTGTCGAAGGACCTTCGAATCTGACGTCTGTGCACGGAAGTACAAAGCGGTTCCAAACAGGACGACGAAGGCAACAGCTTCGACTGCGATGAAAGCAACATCAGCATCGATGGTGATGTTGTCCGCACCTCCAAGATCGGCCAAATTCTTGAAAATATCACGAACAACAAGAAGCGTGACAACCTCGAATTGCTTTCCAATTGAATTGGAAAACGACTCAGGAATCGCTCGAATCAATTCATACACTTCGTATGCGAGAATGATTGAGAACGGTGTGTACAGCGCATCAAGATACGAATCAAACAGCGATTTCAAGTCATCAGATTCAATGATCTTGAAATCGTACAAAACACAGCATAGAAGGTGAATAAGAAAACCAACGATAGCGAAATTAATCGCTATTCGTCGCAAGATTGTATCGGTTGATGAACCAAGCATTCGCTCAAAGACTGTCGTCGCATTCACACCCCCAGAATTGTCGTGTCTTGTAAATAGGGTTGTTCTGAGGCATCAGAGGGTAGCGTCTGACATGACCCACTGCAAGTACTTCGATTTGCTAATACCAGAGTAATAGGTATTCGGATACACCCTCTGACAAGACCCTAAACTAATCACTAATCTTCGGAATATACAGTATTAC
>CATISI010000219.1 GCA_949538025.1 Candidatus Poseidoniaceae archaeon | reverse complement strand
CACAGAATTTCCAACGAGCGAAATCATTCTTGGGTTCGTCGTCTCTGTTCGAGATCCAGCTGAAGTTGAAGATTTGAGCACATGGCAGCCTGCATCGACGATCGACAGAGGAACGCCAGATTACACCAGCATTCCTCCAGCAGACCAAATCATCGAGGCAGGAGAGCCATGGGTTGGTATTTCGGAACCGGATGGCGGAATTCTCAATCTCACCATTCTCAAAGAAATTGATCAGAAAGCAAAATTGGTGGAAGAGCATCCATTGGGCCAGTCGCTCAAGCCCTTAGTCAATGAAGTCACGGGCCACCAAACAACGGGTGTGATGTCCCTTGCGGACATCTTCCGTGGTTTCATGAACAACACCTCCATTCTAACTCAGCCAGGGCTTTCTCCACTCGGTGTTCCTACTCCAGCACCAACAAATTGGACCGATTGTTTTCCACTTGAATGTTTGAGTTTTGACGATGTGAACGTTACACAAGCCCACATCGACATGGCTGCAGCACGAATGGCTGAGGGAAGCAATAACGACTTCCTACGATGGATTTCACTGGACCGTGGATTTGTCTCCGACATTACTTCGATTCAGCAGGGCCCAATCGGTGGTTCGCTTGATTCAGAAGGCAACTGGCAAAACGAGTACACAGGGTTCGGCCGATGGAGTGGCTCTGCCTCATGGCTACTGGTTCAACTCGACCGCGCATCGCTTGAGGAAAGTGGATGGGAGATTGTCTGGAAGGATGCAAAACAAGAGAAGTCCATCCGAACATCTGACGAAGGTTTGGTCATCGGTGGTTATCGATTAGCGAACAACGAACTGGTTCTTCATCCACCTCAGTACTCAGAGGAATACTGTCTCGAAATGAAGAAAGAGGAGGGTGCTGGGTGTTCGGTCGAATGGACTTACATGGATCTTGAAGGGCATCTTCGCTCTCATGATCGAGCTTCTCTTACGCTCCTTGTTGGTCAAGGCGTCAATGTTGAAGTCAACCGGGAACTTCAATCCTCTACTGGACTTATTGCACTGATGGGACTAATCATTCTCGGACTCCTCTACGTCAGTTTGCGTCGAGTAAGCGACGTAGCCATCGTCGTTATTGCTCTGGGTGGAGCCCTGTTGTGGATGCAGGGATTCATCGGCCACATCTCGAATCTTACTGGTTTCTTTGGATGGGACATTATCGCTCGGTCGCAGTTCTCAAATCTGCTACCAATTCTGGTTCTCGCTCTAGGCATCGATGATTCGCTCCATGCTCTTCATCGCTACAAGGAGGAACGTAAACTCGGCAAGAGTGCTTCAGAATCCGGCACTATTACGCTGACTCGAGTCGGTCGTGCCATCATGCTCACATCGATTACAACAATGGCTGCGTTCTCAGCGAATCTTTTCTCAGATATCGCAGCACTGCGCAGTTTCGGCATCGAAGCAGCCATGGGAATCCTTGCTGCATTCTTGTTGACTGGTTTGTGGGTCCCATTGCTTCGAATGAGTTTTGATGAGTGGCTTGAGAATCGGAAGGGTAAATCCATCGAAGAGCGTCAAATCATACACTTGATTCCAGAAAAGTGGTTGCGAGGATTGACCATTCAAAGTGGACGATTCAAGAACTCGGTTGTTATTGCCGTTCTCGCCTTGCTGTTAACCGTACCAGCAAGCGTCGCCATGTCCAATCTTGAAGGTGATTTTGCCGTTGAAGATTTTCTCGATGAGTCTTCTGACTTTGCACAGGGTGTCAACATCGTCAACGAACGGTTCTCTGATGAAGGCGAGCCGGCCATGTTGCTCATTGAAGGCGATGTGCTCGACCCTCGTGTGTACGCTGGGATTGATGAATTGCGACAGCGAATGAACACACCACAGGAAGGCATCCCTGAAAAGATCACAAAAACGCCAGATGGTAACATCGACCTTCTCGCTCTCGATGAGTTGGTGTTTGCTGCACAGGGTTCCATGGTTCTGAACGATGAACCGTTCCGAGCCCGTGGTTGGAATCCAGATGCTGAAGGAAACGGCGTCGGATGCAACACAACGCAGATTGGATTCATCGACACTGAAGACCGTGATTGCCTCGCTTTCATGTACGGTTTCCTCACGTTGGAAGGCGTTCCAGGAATCGGTCCAATCCCTTCCATTCCTGCAAGCATTGTCAGCCTGTACATCATGCCAAAGGTCGAACTGGACCCCACTCAGCCTTGGCTCGACATCAATGGAAAAGCTGCTGAATATGAGCACATGCTGATTCGGTTTGGTATCACTGGTCCAGAAGACTTCCCCAGTCTCGCACCAGCCATGGACAAATTGTGGGAAGACCTCGAAGTATTCACGAATCTTTCAACAGGCACACGAGAGGTTGCAGGTACTTCAACAACAGAAGAGGAACCGCTTACATGGGTGATGACAACTGGACGTCCGGTGACACGTTATGTTGCTTCAACTGAAATGCAAGATGAGATGCAATCCTCGCTTGTCCTCGGTTCTCTCTTTGTCTTCATATCTCTCGCTGTTGGATTCCGCTCGATTAAGCAAGCATTGGTGACGCTCGGCCCGATTCTCCTCGTCGTTGTGTGGCTCTACGGTTTGATGGAAGTATCTGGTGCAAGCCTAAACATCGTCACTGTAACGATCGCAACCATCTCACTGGGTGTTGGAATCGACTACTGTATACACGTCACAGAACGGTATCGTGAAAGTCGTGAAAAGGGCGAATCGCACAAGCAGGCCTTGCATGCTGTTGGTGGCGCTTGCAGCCTTGCACTCATCGGAAGCGCAGCCTCCGATATTGCTGGATTCTCAGTCATCGCACTTTCTCCGATGGGTCTGTTCAGCAACTTTGGAATCTTTTCTGCTGCGATGATCTTCCTCTCATTGATCGCAAGTCTTGTCCTCACAACAGCAGCTTTGGGGCTGCTACACCAATTCACGAAGTCAGATTCTGAAGAAGAATAACATCGGTGTCTTCTTGAATGATACCTGTGACGGATGGGTGCGGTCGAATGGGTTGTCCCACCGGCGGTAGGTGAAACAATGGTCCACAATTCTACACCTGACGATGAAGAAGATTGGATGAAGTACGCCAACTCTGGCTTCGGTTCAACAGATTACTCACTTTGGGACGATGTTGAAGAGACACAGGAAGAACCTGAACAGTTGGAAGAACCTGAGCAGTTGGAGGAGCATACCGAAGAGATTCCACGTGCACCATCGCCTGCTGGATTGAAGCATCTCCTTCGAATGGGAACCTGCGACCCATGTCTTGGGCGATTAGGTGGTAAGCGCTCCTTCCAGCAAAGCAACGAAGCATCGGGTCAACAGATTCGAGAATCGGTCAGTGAGGGAAATCAGCGGCTTTTGAGTATTCGTCAAGAGATTCCGTTGTGTCCGTTCTGTGAGAACTTGTTCGAAGAAGTCGACCTCCTTGCAGATGTTATCGAAGATGCGCTTGCAGGATACGATATCCAGAAGTTGCAAATCGGTGCTCGCTTTCCGAAGGATCAAATTGAGCATGAAGAGGGTATTCGAAAGCAATACGCTGCCGGTGGTTCTGATGGATTGAAACCGTCCCTAGTCGGCTTGATTTCTGAGAAATTAAACGAACGACTCGAGGGGGTGTCAATCGTTAACGACAAGCCCGATATTTTGGCACTGATCGATGTCTTGACCCTCACCGTCACACTCGATGTTCGCAGTGCTTACATCTACGGACGCTACAAGAAACACGAGCGCGGCATTCCTCAAACACGCTGGCCTTGTCGTGCTTGTAAGGGACGAGGTTGTGCCAAGTGCAACGATACAGGACAACAATATCCTTCAAGCGTTCAAGATCTCATCGGCAACCCGATTATCGAATTATTCGAAGGTCGTGAACATGCTTTCCACGGCATGGGGCGGGAAGATATCGACGTTCGATGCCTTGGGCGAGGGCGCCCATTTGTTCTCGAAATCAAAGAACCAAAGCGTTGGGACATCGATTATGAATCAGCGATGAAGGCAGTCAATGAACGTGCCAAAGGCTCGATTGAAGTCACCGATGTTCGCCGATCCAATCGTAGCGAGGTTGTCCGTGTGAAGGATACACCCGCTGAAAAATCCTACACGATTCGTTTCCTTGTCGAGCCTCTTTCTCAACCAGAACTTGACGTTCTTAGCGCACCACTGGATTTGACAAAGGAAGACGTCCAACAACGCGGACGTGGTCGTCGTAAACACCGTCGTCGAGGCGACAAGAAGGACAATCCAAAGAAACCTCTCGAACGAGTTGAACAATCGATTCTGGATGAAGCAGCCCTCAAGAAAATGAAGAAAGCGGAACTTGTTGAATTGTGCATCGAACGTAAGTGCTCAGAAAAAGGGGTCAAGACTGAGCTGATTGCTAACCTACTCGCAACCAATCCAGAGCCTATTGAGATGCTTCCTCTACCAGATGAAACGACCATCCTTGACATCATTGAAAAACTCCAAGGCGTGAATCTTGCTCAACGAACGCCCGAACGTGTGGCACATCGCAGAGCCGACCTCGTGCGACGAAGGAAAGTCATTGAAACAAGAGATGCAACCGTCGAAACCAACGATGAAGGCAACATTTCCGTCGAATTCACGCTCCGTTGCGAATCTGGAACCTACGTCAAGGAAACCGTACACGGGGATGATGGTCGAACACAACCTTCCATCGCCTCACTCATCAAGGCAAAATGCACGGTTGAATGGCTTGATGTTGGAGATATCCACGCTGATTGAGTGGACTTGATTCATCGCGGTGCTTATATGCAGTGGGTAGGTCGCAGAGATGCCTCGAATCAGCGTAATGCAAGTTTCGAACCATGGAGGTCACTAAAATGAAGCGATCCAAGGGACAACGAGTAGGGACACGAAGCATCCTTCGTCGACGACGAAAAGACCGTTCTCGTACATACATCAACCGCATCATGCACAATTACGAAGAGGGTGACCGCGTTGCAATCGTCCTTGACGGTAGCCAACAAATGGGCATGCCTCACCGCCGATTCCACGGCCGTACAGGATTCATCCAGAAGCGACAAGGTGTCGCTTGGGTTGTTTCCGTGAAGGACGGAAACATGCAGAAGACTGTCATCGCCCGACCAGAACACCTTCGCCCTCTTGAGTGATCACCATGACTGAAGAAGAGAAAATCGTCGACTTTGCTACCGTTCGAGACCTTTTGATGAGTGCTCAAGAGCGGCGAAGGGATTTGACCTACGAGCAGCGCGCCGCATTGTTCCACGCTGAGTGGGCAGCAAGCAACAACCGCAACGGATACCCAACCGATGCTGCTGTCTTCGAGGCGCTCAAGAACGCCATCGCTGAACTCCCAACTTTTGAGAAGTACCCAGAACTCGCTGCAAAACTTGCTGAACTTATGCCGCTAAGCGAAATTGAAATCAAGGCTGTTATGGCCAGCCGTCGAGCATCCATCGATGATGGAGACATCAACGCTGTCATCGAACTCGTTCGACAACACGTTGGCATTGAATAAACAACATAACTGGAAGTGATTCGCATGAGCCGCCCTGGCCGTGATTACACACCCCGTAAATTCAACAAGGCAAAGCCGTCTGTTGATACCTCCATGCCTCCCCCTGCTACCGGTCGCAAGGAGGTTCCAAAACCTCAGAAGAAACCTGAGCAACAACCGCAACGTCAGCAACGTCCTCAACAGCGTCGCAACAACAGAGGCAACCAACGACCACAACGCCGTCGAGACGGACAACCCCTCTACGATGCAAAGTGGGTCCGAGTTGTTGAGCACGATGTGTCTGAAGGTGTTGTGACTGGATTCACTGAAGACACAATCATTCCTTGTCGAGTCGCAATCGAATCGAGTGAGGCATTGCTCCCAAGCATGCGTATTTACGTTGGAGACGATGGCAAAGGCTCGCCTTCAGGATCTATTCTTGGTGGCGCTCGCATGGACAAGATGTCCAACTCAGCAAAGATTGATTTTCCACTCATCTTACAACTCTTTGTTGAAGAGCATGGGAAACACTTCGTGGATGCCTTCTTCAACAAAGCAGGAAATCTCTCCTTGAAGCAACACGCCTTCGAACTTCTTGCAGGTATTGGCAACAAGAAAGCATTGCAAATGGCTGAGTTGCGAGGCTCGTCTGGCTTCTCTTCGATGCAAGAGTTGAACGAGAAGTGTGGCATTGATTCTGCTGAACTTCTCGCACGTCGGTTCTTTTCTGAAGTCGAAGACCGGTCACTTCAACCTCGCCTCATCGACCACCTGTTCCCGGTGACTGCATGAAATCTGCACGTGAATTGGTTGACCGTCTACGGGCCTATCAACCACCAAACACCGACTTAGGCCAACATTTTCTGATCGATGATGCGATGCTTGAACGCATGATTGCGATTGCTGAAGTAAACAAAGACGACCACATTCTCGAAATCGGCCCAGGACCTGGAACACTCACCCAATGGCTGCTCAAAACTGGTGCAAACGTTACAGCCATCGAAATCGATGATGCGCCCGTTTTGCACCTTGATGAAGCATTTCGTGAGGAACAGAAGACGAAGCAACTCATCCTTCACCAGGACGATGCATTGAACGCTGCATGGCCATCGAACATCACCAAAGTCGTTGCAAACATTCCGTACCAAATCTCATCACCATTGGTCGAAAAACTGACTCGACACCTCAAAGATAACGAAGGGGTCTTGCAACAAGTCGTCCTTATGGTTCAACATGAATTTAGCCAGCGCCTCTCAATGAACCACCCTGCAGACGTTGGTTCACTCGGCATGACTGTTGCATTGCATTGGGATGTTACTGAGCATCATATGGTTCCACCACATCACTTCAGTCCTCAGCCTGCTGTTCAGTCGCAAGTGATTGAATTACGCCCACACAACAAAATGTTCTCAGTCGATAGGCGGCTGCTTCGTCAAACGATTCACTTGGCATTTGAACAACGAAGAAAGAAGATTCGTTCATCCCTCAAGAGGGTACCTAAGCGTATTTCTCGAATCAAAGGATGGCATGCTCAGCGATGGAAGGATGCTATTCAAAGGCTCCAAGAGTTGGAGGTCATGGACGCACGTCCTGAAGAGTTGACGTTGGACGATTGGATTCAACTTGCGGAGAAGGTTGAAAAAGGCTCGAAGTGATGAATAAGAGTAAACAACAGCGGGGGAGGGTTTTCTTAGGGACGTCCCCTCGGCTGAGATTGTCGGAGGGGATGATATGGCAAAGAAAGACACCT
>CATISI010000218.1 GCA_949538025.1 Candidatus Poseidoniaceae archaeon | reverse complement strand
CGTTACGAATGTTCGGATTGATGATGAGGAAGGTCATCAAAATCATGACCAGCAACATGGTCATCATCGAACCGTTTGGAGGTGGTGGAGGAGGTGCGGAACGGTTCGCCATGATTGCACAGACCGGCATGAGGGTCATGAAGGTTGGTCTTCCGTTGGTTTCAAACGGGAGTATGTTCTGCTTTCACACATGCGCCGGAAAGAACCTCTCGATGTGGCAAAAACATGGGAGTATCCTGTGCCGATGCCAATGCCAGGGAGACCAGTATGTTGTACTGAAGCAGAGGCTATTGACCAACTTGAACGAATCGGATTCAGTGAGCGTATGTTCCTATGGACCGATGATGAGCGTAGAAAAATATCCGACTGGGGCTTCTTAGCCAGTGTGCGTCAGGGCGTTCCTCCAAAAGGAATCGAAGCTGAATTGAACGCTTGGTTGACACAATATCCGACGGCATGGTTGGCGGTTGATCTTCGAGATGGTGTCATCCCTCCATCAACACAGACCCCGCTCAACAAACTTCTCGAGAATACGAAGCGGAACGTACTCATCATAGTGAGTAGTTCATCGCACCATGAGGAATGGCCGCAATGGAAGCTACCGTTCTGAATCACTCAAAGGTATAGCTGCAAGCAACGCACGTGCTTACATCATGAGCATTTGAAGTTCCACAGATTGGGCAGTCCTTCGATTCTGCAGATTCCTGAGGTGTCTCTTCGCCTGAATCTTCAGCACCCGAAGATTCTTCTCCGCCTGCTTCGGAACCGTCAGCAGTGAATGCCTTAGCAGCTTCAACAAATTCAGCCTTCTTTAGGTAGCCATTGTCATCCAGATCGAAGTTCATTGAGTGCGCTAGGAATGCATCACGATCTTCGATTCCATATTCTTCCATGACTCTGAGCATGATGTCTTCTCGGAATTTGATTGCCGGAGTTTCAGCTTCCTCCGCATCTTCAGTTGCTTCATCTTCGTTCGATTTCTCGGCAATTTCTTCAACGACTTCTTCAGCGGATTCTTCGACGACTTCCTCAGCGACTTCTTCATCTTCAGTTTCAAGTTCGTCACCGAAATGGGCGCCGTGGAATCGGTTGAGTGCTTCGGCATCGATTTCGCCTTCGCCCTTAATCTCAAAGGAGACATCCAATCGTTCTCCTTTGGCAACCACAGGAACCTTCCACGTATATTCCACTCCATCTTCTGTGACGTTGGTTGTCATTTCGACATCGCTTCGCTTTTCGCCACCAGCACCTCGGATGTGCCAGTCTTTGATCTCAAAGTTTGATGGGATGACATCACGAATGAAAACATCTTGAAGTGCCGTATCTCCGTTGTTCTCGAACAAAATCAGGACTTCATATCGTCCCTTTCCACCCATTGGAATCGCCTGCTTTCCAGCAGAGAAGTTTCGTCGCAAGTGGCTCACACGAACGGATGGTGCTTCAGGAGCATCACGAACGCATACAGGTCCGAACTGCTCAGAACTAAACTGGAATCGTGCAGGTGCATCGACTCGCTCGTTTGCAGGTGATGGATCAGGAGCGTTGAGTTTGTAAGACACTTCCATGCTCTTACCCGGCTTCAAGCCAATTGGACCCTTCGTACCAACGGTTAGGGTCATGGTGTGCCCATCGCCATCAGGGGAACGGTGTTCCTTCTCGAGGGTAATTCCTGCGGAGAGTTCGCCCTTCCATTGGTCATCTGCCAGTTCTTTGCCGTTGACACTGATTGTCATGGATTCCATCTCAGGTGCGTCAAAGAGACCTGGTATGTCATCGGTGATTCGCATGAGATTGATGGTTGCAGAACCAGTGTTCTTGACGATCAAGTTTGCCTCGAGTCCTTGTTGTCGGAACGAACGTAGTGTATCGTTTGAGTAGGTCTTGGAGATTTCTGCATCAACAACAGTAAACATGCTCTCCTCGAGTTTCAAAGTACCTTCTGTCTTTCGCGTGGCTCGTGGTAGGACAGTGTAAGATAGGTCGTAGGTGAAATCAGGCTCGGCTGTTGCCATGACGGTTCGCTCTTCGCTCTCCCACTTTCCTTGTGGGTGGACGTCTTCCTTGACGTCACTGACATCAAAGAGGAGATCATCGCTTCCCTTCATGCGAACTTGAAGTTTAACCAAGTCAACAGCGAAGGATGAACGGTTCTCAAAAATGGTCTGACAAATCCAGTTGTCAGGACGCTCGTCTTCACGTACACGCATGTATGTGAATCCACGACAGAACGCATCGAGATCCCGGAATGAGAGGTTTGAGAGGGTTGAATCCGCTTCGTAGGTTGCTTCTGCAGTTCCCGCATTGATGGTGCTGGTTGATGTGACAAGAATTTCCCCTTCGATTGCGAGGACTTGCTTTTCACCTGGTCCGAGAGAACCAACAGTCCAGGTCATGGTGCCACCTTCGATGGTCGATGCTCCAGTGTGATTGAATGTGAGGCAATCGGGAATAACTCGCGTGACGTTGACGTTGTTGAGTTGAACGCCAGAGACGTTTTCAACTTCGATTGTTAGTGCGATTGTTCCTGCTTCCTCTGACAATGCGATGCTGAGTGAGCGCTCATTGTCGCGTGCAGGGTTGGTGTCGAGAGACTCCCGAAGAACCAACATTTGCGCATCGGATACAGAGTACTCTTTGACATAGTTCTTACCAGCTTCCAATTCATCAACAGAGATTTGATCTCCGCCAATATCGGTTGAATCCGCATTATCGAGAAGAACATCGATATCGTATATGCGGTCTTCTGAGGATGGGTTGTTGACAGTCAATGTGCCTTGGATTTTCTGTTTGATAACAGATCCATCGGCAGCTACGGTAGACGTTTCCACTTCGTGAAGAGTTCCTTCGAGTTTGTCACCCGGGACCTCATCGACTTCGACGCTTGAGCGGATGGTGGCTCCAGCAATTTCTCCGACTTGAACAGCATTTTCGTTGGATGCCATTAACGGGTCATGTTCAGGCTCGACTGGTGCAAGAAGTGGATCGGCTGGTGCAGCTTCCTCACTTGGTGCCTCTTCGGTAGGTGTTAGAGGCGTTAACAGGTCCATGCCGAGGGCAGGAGTTGGAGTTTCCTCAACCGCAGCTGATTCAGGTGCTGCAGGTGGTGTGAGAAGATCGAGACCAGGCGGAGCAGTAGGTGCTTCTTCAGTGGGGGTTGGTGTTAGCGGTGCAAGAAGATCGAGACCAGGTGGAGCAGTAGGTGCTTCTTCAGTGGGAATTGGTCCAAGCGGTGGAAGAAGATCGAGACCGGGAGGTGCTTCAGGCATTGGAGGCATAGCAGGCATTTCAGG
>CATISI010000217.1 GCA_949538025.1 Candidatus Poseidoniaceae archaeon | reverse complement strand
ATACCTCCCGCTATTTCCATTCATCAATTCAATATCATTTTCAGGATTAAAGTTGAACTGAATCCAACTCTTTTCATCGTTAATGTCATCATCCAAGTTTTCATTTTCTTCAAAGACGAAATCTTTTTGACAGTAAGGACAATTGAATTCCACTCCAGAGTTCGTATCCAACAGCACTGTCTCATCACAATGCGGGCAAGAGACTTCTACCATGTTTTTATCATGAAAATAAGGAAAATAAATTTTTTTTCTTGAATCCACAACGTTTTGGAGGGGCCCATTGTTCACCAGTGTCGTCCATGTTTCCATCTATGGATTCTCTCCTTACTGATCCTCTTCAATTCGCAGTTTGTGAATTGTTGCAGGGGGTTCAGACCCACAAGTTCTATCAAGAAATCTTGATATTCTCTCTTTGATTGTGTTAATTCATGAAGCGAAACTTGTCCGCTCTCTTTCTTTGCCTGCTGATGGTTGCAAGTTCCCTTGCTGGATGCATGGGTACTGATGATTCAGTTGATGATTCAGCAGTTACAGAATTGGAGAATGAAATCACGACGCAAGATGAAAAAATTGCAGAACTTGAAGCAGAAATTGCAACATTAACGACGCAGCACCAAGATGCGATTGCTGAATTGGCCTCAGTACAATCAACCTTGCAATCTACACAAACAAGTTTGGATTCTGCTGAAGCCAACACAACCATGCATCAAGCGGAAATCTCTTCTCTTGAAGCAGAGCGAGACATGGCCCAGGCTGAAATTAGCATGCTCTATGGATTGATGAGCAACATGAGCGATCAATCGAACGAGACTTTCGAGAGCATGGCCTTGCAAATTTCAGAACTCAATCAACACATGAGTAACCTTTCGTCGATGTTGAATGAATCGTACGATCGGCACCAAGAGAATGCCACGCTTGTAAGTCAACTTACTGCAGAACGAGACAACCTCCAAGTCGCCTTAGAGCAGGCGAACAATACGATTGCTGGCTATCTCCAAGACTTAGCAGATGCAGCAACAGTTGCCGAAACTTTGGCTGAATTGCAAGACCATGTCGATGGGATTTTTGGAGCGACCGCCCTCTATCCGAAAACGAACGGAGACCCACAAGTCACCATCACGAACAACGGGCTCAGCACACAATTCACGTACACAAGCAACATAAGTGAGGAGCATACTATTTACGTTGAGTTCTGTAATGCCTCAATCAAATTTTTCCATGATGAATATTTTGAGGCTGCCACAGGTGAGATTCTCAACCCAGACTATCCGGACATACACAATTATGCTTATCGAATATTGGGACTGGATGAATTTGGTTTCCAGATGTACGGCTGTTATGTGCTTCAAACAGTTGTGTCAAACAACCAGTTTAACACCACTTTGACATACCCAAATCTGAATCTCTTCGAAAGCAAATATTCCTCTTTTGATGATGTTGAACTTTTCATCTCCGTATGCAAGCAATACGATTGTCCGTTAAACGACGATTATCAAATTCCCTCTGGGGGGTATGAGCAAGGTGAACTCCGTGATCATTATTTAACTGGAGGAGATGTTATACCCGTGACAATTATCGGTGAAATTCCATGTACGCTAGGATTTACAACGAGTGATGGGAATTCATGCCTCCCCCCGGCGTGCACTGATTACATGATGAACGTAAATAGTGGTACATATGCGCTGGATTGCCAAGCAGTTGTTATTGAAGAGCATTATCGTTCAAACACTAATTTCACACTTTTGAATGCTACAACGTTTTTCTTCCTCCAAAGTTATGAAGGCACCTCTGAAATTTATTTCTGCGATGCTAGTGCTAGCGCGTACTTATACACAGCTTATGATGGAACTGTAGACGTGTACATTTTAGGCCTAGGTGCTTCTGATGAACGCCACATAAGTTGGACATCAGGTAGTTCCAACAAAGGCCATCTCACCACAAATTCTGGTGGAAACTTCACTTGGGCACTTAGCTACCTTTCAGATATCTCTTTCCTAGACTGGACAGATCCTGACGGGGTCTGTTGATTGAATCTGTATTGATTTTCTTTCACTGGGTTTAGACTCACAAGAGTTGTTGAGGAATACATTTCTACAAATAAGAACACTCAGTTATCCGAACATGCCAAGCAATCTAAACATTGACGAGTCTGGTTCGCAATTCAAAGCCCTCAATTCAGAACGGCCGCTTCAGTTATTGGCAGATTGGGTCCAGGAAGCGAAGGATCTGGGAATGGCAGAACCAGACGCCATGAATCTCGCCACGGTTGATGCGAAAGGAAATCCTCACAATCGAATGGTCTTGATGCGTCACATCAACGAGCGAGAGATTGGTTTTTTCACGAACCTTGAGAGCAGGAAAGCAGCAGACATTTTTGCTACGCAGCGGACTTCTTCCACATTGTGGTGGCCTCAATTAGGCCGACAGGTACGTATCGAGGGAACAGCTACCGAAATGCCGAGAGACATGGTCGAGGCGTACTATCAAAGCCGACCTAGGAAAAGCCAAATCGCAGCATGGGCATCGAAACAAAGCACGGAGTTAGCCTCGATGAACAGACTGCACCAAGACTTTCGCCAGTATGAGGAAAAATTTTCAGATAAAACCGTTCCAACTCCAACATTTTGGGGAGGGTTTACCATTCTTGTTGATAAAATCGAATATTGGTACAGTAAACCGTTTAGGCTACATGAGAGGATCGTATTAACCAAAGGAGAACAGAACTGGTCAATAACCAGAATTTACCCTTAGGTAGTTGTTTCCAATGAGGGGTTCATACTCATGAACGTCCCTTGAGAGGCAATTCCTGTAGCCGCTTTTGAATTCAAATGTTGTAACCTATCTGATGCTTGGAATGTGTTGCGAGGTTGGAAAATCGTTTTTCTAAGAGTTACATATTCTAAATTATTATAGAGTAACACATTGTATTACAGTGCAATGTCTATGATTTTTAGTCGAATAAAATCTGCTCCCGCAGAAGCATTGTTGATACTGACCGCCCTCGTAACACTGGTTTACTCGCTGAACTTTATGTTCGCTGCCGATTGTTATGTTACTGGAGGCGAAGGGTGCTTTACTCTCCTGAGCAACAACACGACATCTGCTGATGGTGCTTGGGGCAGAGGTGCTCCAGAGTTTGCTTTCAATGGCATACTTATGTTCGGAGTGCTGATGTCAACCTTGCTCATCCTCAATGAAGGTGCGAAGGGCAAATGGACCATTATGCTCCCGGTTTTGATTGGTTTTATTGTTGGTACCATTGTCTTGTGGACCATGTGGGAAGACAACGGTTCGAGTGAAGTCCCAAAGTTTGTGACTCCAATAATTACTCTCGTGTACGCAGCAGCCTACTACATGCTGATGGCAGAGGATGAGGTTAATGACGGGTTGAGTGATTTCAAGATCGGTCTTGGAGTCAAAGACCCCGTAGCTATCATTGGACTGCTGTTTGTTATTGCAACTGGTTTGTTTTATGTCGTTCGTCAAATTATCAATCCAGAAAGCGTCATTGATGCAGTCAATGCCGGTGCACCTGCAGACGGACTTGGAGCCCCTTCAAAAGTCACCGTTGCCTTTTCCGGTGCGCTCTTGCTGACGTATGTGCTCTGGGCATCCATACTTCTCATGAAGGGTGCGAAGGGCATGTGGCCGGTAGCTCACCCCCCACTCTTCGCTTTCCTCGCCGTCACTGTTGCGAATTACTTCGCTTTCGTTTTCGGTCCCATTCGCGAGTTTACTGAACAAAATCAAATGGATGCTTTAGCAGGTCCAATGACCATGTTGGTCTTCTTATTGGTCTACTTCCGTCTACGTTCTGAAGGTATTGAAGACGACATGACTTTCAACGGAGAGCCTGCTGATGCAAATGCCTTTGATACGATGTTCACTGTTGTTACCATCGTAATTTGTGCGCTGTATTTCGCAGCGAATATGCTTGGTTGATACGAGATCAGGACGCTTTCAATGCAAGATTGTCCCCCGAGGAGAGAGTTTTGACTCACAAGAGTTCGGAACCTTCAATTGCGTTCGATTCGTATTCTTGTTGATGAGCAAGTGGTTGTTTCTCGGGTTGGCGATTTTCTCTGAAGTTGTTGCTACAGCTTCTCTCAAGTCGACGGAAGGTTTCACCCGCTGGGGCCCTTCATTGATTGTTCTGGTTGGTTATTGTGCAGCTTTCTATTTCCTTTCACTTACGCTCGATACAATACCTGTAGGAGTGGCTTACGCCATTTGGTCAGGGGTCGGTGTTGCGACCATCACCATCGTGTCGTACTTCTTGTACGATCAGAAAATCGATGCCGCAGGGATTGTTGGTATCAGCCTGATTGTCATTGGAGTTGTCGTTCTTCGTTTCATGAGTGAAACTGGTGAATTGGCCGGTTGATTCTATCTTTGTTCGCAGCTTTCTAGCGTGTAAATGAAACTAAATCGCGAGATTATTTTTCAGAAAAAATGACCCTGAATAAACATACTCTCATATATGGATGTACACGCATGTCAGTTAATGCTGAACCCAAGAATAGACGAAACGGCTTCGATACCTCTCCTCAACGGGCTGGGATTCGTGTTTGGACTAATCGGCGTTGTTGCTATCTTCATACAACAATCGCTCACGACCTTGTTACCCCTATTAGTGCCACTTGTGGTGTGTGTTATACTTTGTACTGTGCTGATACGGTCCCAACAGAACACAACAACTGGTGGAGAAGATGTGTCTCCAAGCCCGGTTAGAATCGACGTTATCTGATTACAACCTAGATGAATCACCAGATTCTAAACTATTGCTTGAATAATCTTTCATCAAGCCGACGACGTTTGATTGTGCACACTTTTGTCTACCTTATTGAATCCAACAAATACGCAGTATTGATGATACCTGCAAAAGATACCCAAGCGATGTACGGCCAAATGAGCCGTGATGCAAAAGGTATAGCATCGTGAATAAGATAGATGTAACCCAAGGAGAAGACGACCATTCCTACGATCATCAACAAAGAGATGAGGTAATGTTCTGAGTTGAACACAGATGGCCAAGTAAGGTTGAGTGCGAGTTGGACGAGGAAAAAGACCACAACCAGGTTGAATTGTTGAAGTTCGTCTTGTTTACTGAGAACGCACGTGAAACTGATAGCAAGTGTTGTGTAGAGGACGGCCCAAACAGGACCGACAACCCAACCTGGTGGCTGAAAGAACGGTTCGTAGTTTGAATCAAATGTCACTTGATTCGCCTAACCGAGAATCACTCATCGAGGTGAGGATCGATATCGATTGGGATGAGTTCGTTGTCGTACTCATAGACTGCAATCTTGAGTGGGTCGAGAACGAAACGGACGCTTGCTTCTTCAAGTCCGTAGAGAGAGATAAGTTCTGCTTTGAACTCTTCACGAAGTTCGTCTTCCTTGGCGTAAAGTGGGGCGCCCATTCCGATTTGAAGTGCACGTGCACCGATGATTCGAGCTCGTTCAAAACGTGTGTGGAGTCGTGCTGGTTTGACCATTTTTTCACCTTACGACGTAACCGTCGCAGTGTTTCGACTGAGGTCCTGTTCTTCAACCCATCGGAAGGATACTATTCAGATTCCTCGACTAGTTCTTTCTGTTTTCGCATCGTTTGAACGTACATGATGAAGGCGGGAATGATGGCCGCTAAGGTCAAGCCAAAGATGGCAATGGCGAGATCGGACTCGCCTCCTTGCCGCTCATCCGTTTGGAAGAAGTTGTTCGGGCCTTCATCGACCAAATCGTACCCCTGTGAACTCAACGTCGAGGCCCTTGTCAGTGGAATTCGGCCAGGAGTCTCTAGCGTAATAACAATGCTTGTCACGTTTTCATTCAACAAATCAGAGATGTTCATTGAACTCGTGTAGATGTGATACGGCATCTCCGTTTCGTTCGTATTGTTGGTGTAGTTGAAGACCTCATTTGTCACATTGGCAAAAGCGTGGTCGGTAACAACGAGAGGTTGGTCGACGAGGGAATACTCATGGGGGCGGTTCTTGGTGATCCACACATGTACAACGTGTCCATCATCGGCCTCCCAGTTGAGCGTTCCGTTCGTCATGTTCAATTCGAGGAATCCGTCCCATTCTCGAGTAAAATTATCCAACGTTGCTGCAAGTTCGTTTGATTGCGATGGGCCTACGAGCAGTCCCTCTCCGTTGAGAACAACGTCAGGAACACCCCAAAAGCCGTAGGTTTCGTACAATCGGATGTTGGAGTCCGAGTAGAAGTGAAGATCTGCTGGAGATGGATGATGTTGAATGATGGTCGTATCGGTTCGGTTCAACTCCTTCAGTTCCTGTGAAACAAGCTCACAAGGTTCGCACCAATCTGCAGAGAAGTACTCGATGAAATGCGTCGTTTCTTTGGATGCGCACGTCTCATTACCGAGAACACAATCGACGTCAAATGTACGCATATCGTACATCTTGGCAGGAGCATATTCTCCAAAATGCCCGATGTGCGCTGTTGATTGTGAGGAAAGTAGAACCGTCAACACAAGCGTTGTAAGCAACGCTGCAGTCTTCCTCATGGTTCATGGACACAGGGTCTTATTAAAAGAGGGTCGCCTTCACGGCTTGACATGGACCAGCCTTGGTGGAAGCGACCATCGACGCTTCCTCTTGTACTCGTGGCGATGGCACTGCTCATCATCGTTGTCGGAGGTACCATCCGCATTCACGATGCAGGTGAATCTTGCCCGGATTGGCCCAAGTGTTTCGGAACGTACGGTTTCATGGTCGATGAAGCGGAGCAAGAGGCTTATTGGGAGGCCAATCCAGATCAAATCGATAGTCGCGGACCAGATCACCGCTACACCATCTTCGAAATTTTCGTTGAATGGTTCCATCGTCTCCTTGTTGGAATCGTAGCCGTTCCAATTCTCATCAATGCGATTATGGCTCACAGAATCAGGTCAGAATACGGCGATGGGTTGCGAAATCTCGCTGTTGTTTCTGGTGTGCTTTTGGTGATTCAAGCCATCGCTGGCGCGGTGACTGTGTACTTCGACAATGCCGATTGGACGGTTGCCATGCACCTTTCCCTTGCGAGCATCTTCACATCGCTATTGGTCTGGCAATACATTGCAATGCGAGCACAGGAAGGGGTAAATTGGGTCTTCTTGTCTACATCCAAAGCTTTCCTTGAACGTCAGAAAAAGCGATTTATGACTATCACTGCTTCCGTGTTCATCCTCTTAATCCTCGGTGCTTGGGTTTCGAGCACAGCCGGAGGGAATTACAACCAATCTTGCAGCATTGGTTTCCCGAACGGCTGGCCAAAGTGCCAAGGTTCCATTCTTCCAAGTCTTGACGGGCCAGGAATTCTCGTCCAAATGGTCCACCGTTTCGGTGCAGCCATCGTAGGATTGGTGTTGATTCTAACCTCTGCAAAGATCCGTGTCGATGCCCGAGATTTCGGTGAAGGTGAAGCATTCTCAAGAGCGGCTGAAGTTGTCACTGGATTTTGGATTCTCAACGTTTTCGTTGGAGGTATGTACATCGTCTTCGCAGATGCTCAAGAGTTCCCTGAATTCATCTCATTGCTGCATCTTGTCTTCGGTGTGACGTCGTTCATTGCAGCTGCTGTTACCTTAATGATGCTCAGGCTGGCGTATCTTCACAATTCGATTCCTGGTGAGAGCGAATGAGTGAGGAGCGGCCATCCTTGGTGTTCTTGTTCATCAAATTGATGAAACTTAGGGTCATTGTTCTTCTGCAAATTACCGCAATTTGTGCTATTTTGGTGCATGACTCGCTTGCTCGATACGATTTAATCGATGTCGAGCGTACATGGTTTGATACCATCTGGACATCGTTCATCACATTGGTTGGTGGAACACTCTCTGCAGGAGGTTCGAACGCCATCAACATGTGGTACGACCGAGATATCGATACGAAGATGCGACGAACTCAACATCGTCCCTT
>CATISI010000216.1 GCA_949538025.1 Candidatus Poseidoniaceae archaeon | reverse complement strand
GGCGCGGGCGGGGCTGCTGGTGGTGCGGGGGGTTGCATGTCATTTTCCTCCTTTTTTCTTCAATTTCCCCAACGACGAATTAGTGGGATAATTTCCCTTAGTTCTTCGTTGGAATAGGATCTTGCTGAACTTACAAGTTCAACAAGGCGTGGGTCACGGACCATCTGCATGATTTCTGCAGGGGTCTTGCGAGCAAATTCATCTCGCGTGAGGTCGTTAAATTGCCGGACCTTGGAGAGGAACGCCTCTCTGGTTCGGACTTGATAGAGCGAAGTATCCAATTTTGTTGGACGTTCCCTAAAGCGGGTTAAATCGAAGACGTGGCGCCAGTTTTCTTTCTCTGGAACAACCATGATAGCAATTGCAAGGAGTGCGAAAAGGTTGAGAATAATCAACCACTTGAGGTAAGCGTCACTGGTCAAAAGTACGACAGCGCCGATCGCTTCAGTGAATGGTTGTGTTGCGACACTGGAAACGTGACGGCTTTCATCAAAGACGATGTTGAATTCATCCGTATTTCGTGTAATTTGAAGGGAGAGTTCATCGTTATCGAATTCCATCATGTCTCGAATCAAAGCACGGAAGTAGAGTTGATTTCCTTCCCATGCGGTGTCACCTTGAGCTGATACAAGTCCGTCAGGGTCGGTATCCCAGCAACTGTGTCCGTTCTCGATGTAAATATCTCCACATTGCTGCTTTCCAGTCAGGTCGGCATCACCTGCATCCCAGAGGTGGTTTGCGAATACGGAGTGATCGGAAACGAAAACAATGCTTCCAGTTACGGATACTTCACCAGAATCTCCGTCGGATTTGGTATCGTAAGCATCGATGCCTGGGTAATCAAGACGCACGATGAGGTCGGTTTTTCCAGTCTTTGGGTTCGCAACGTTGTTGATGTCAAAGCCAGATCGTGCAACAAACGCTTGGTCACTCGCAGAGGCAAGGACACTCACTTCACGGCTTTTGTCCTCGACATCAAGCACTTGAATGGCTGTTGGTGAGTGGAAAAGCACAGGCATTCTGCAGTTGTCTGTGGTTCCTGCGGATACTTCTGCTTCTGTGCAAGGCGTGCGAAGCGAAGCCTCATCCATGAGTTCTAAATCCTCGCTGACTGAAGCAACAGACCACAATCGTGTGTGTTGAACTGGCATCCGAACATTGGTACTGTCAGTCACCTCATAGAACCACTTCTTGTCGGCAACAGGCGCATCAAAGTAGAGAACACCAAATTCTTCAGCAACTCGCTTTGCGTTGGTTGAATTTGCAGCAAGAATGACTTTGCCGCCTTTTTCGGTAACAAAGTCATGGATGGCTTGGGCTTCTGCTGCATCGAAGGGTTTCTCTGGAGCAGCGATGATGAGCATGGTTCGATGAGGATCTTGCCAGTCATTGACGAGCATTGGTGTTGACATTGTGTTGTAGATTGAATATTTCTCACCAGCCTTGCCATCATCACTGGTACCAAGCGTGTCACGCATCTTTGAGAGTTGTTGGTACTGATAGTCGCCTTCAGCATCTCGAACGTACGGTGAAAAGACGGTTTCCTTCGACGAGGAAGCGAGAACAATGAGGACAGTGGAAAGAAGAATGGAAACAACAAGTCCTACCATGAGTTTCTTCTCAACAGAGAGTTTTGTTTTCTCTGTTTCTGCCATATTTTCACCTCATTTTGCGGCAAGCGCAGTATGTTCTTTTCTTCGGAATCACGATACACACATAATGATTCTCCCTTGACGTTTAGAGAGGTTTTTATGACATCAAGACCAGAGTCGACTGGTCTAATCAGTTGACATCGAGCCGATTTCTGCGCAGTATAGCAAGCAATCCTAGCCAAAAAATGACCGTTTGAGGACCCAGTGCAGGAAGTGCCGAAGAACCATCAGATTCCGAGCCCGTATTGGACGAACTAGAGCCGGTATCTCCGGTGTTCGAATTTTGACTTCCGCCGGACGCATCAACATCGATTGAAAATGCGACACTGCGTTCTAAACCGTTCCCTTCTGAGGTCACGATAACGGTGACTTCACAGGTCTTTGAAGCGTGAGCGGTTGAGGGGGCGATGCGAAACGTGACTTCAGCAGGTCGATTTCCGTTCACATCGGTTGGTTGTATCTGCGTATTTTCACCGCTCTCTAGACCTTCGATTTCAAGCAGTGGACAATTGCGAATGTCGGCCTCAATCTTGCTGGCAGCATCGACTGTGTTTCCCATATTGCTGAGTAGGAGCGTTTCTTCAATCCAGGTTCCTGCATCAACTGAGCTCGCAACCAAGGAGACTTCTGGGAGAAGTTTGTGATACCTTGGGACATTGAGGTTCGCTTCAATCTCCTTTGATGAACCCGCTGCTCCTGCTCCGTTCTCTTCCGCAGTCACAATCATGGTGATTTTTTCGCTTGGGGAGTGACTTCTCACCTTTTCAGCATCTGAGGTACTTAATTCAATCGAGAAGGTTTCATTCGATTGGGAGCCTACTGAGATCGATTCCGAGTACGATGTTTCGAGAACATCGACCTCGTTTTCAAATTCGATGGTAATGGTGAGGCTCAAATCATTGATCCTCGGGTTGTCGACATAGAAGACCAAGATGTCATCAATCTTCCATTTATCCCCATCCAATTCCAAATCGTAACTTGGTTCCACATCAGTATCCCAGCCAAATTCCCATTCATTGTTGGCAGGGAATTGCGCATGACCGAGTGGCAACACTAAGATTAGAACGCTCGAGATAAGCAGACAAGCGGCCTTTTTCATCTTCAATCACCAAGAATTTCTCGAAGGCTGCGCTTTGCTAGAACTCGAACCATTGATTTGCGATATCGTGGAGGCAATGCCGTATTGTTGACTGGTTTGATGGATTTCATAATCGCTTCAGAGAGTTGAGGAATGTGTTCCTTCGAGAAGGAGGTTCCATGTGCATCAACTTCCTCTTGGTGTGAGCGTGGAATGGATTCCAAAGCTGTAGAGGCAACTCGAAGAGAGGACGGATCGCCTGAAATCCACGAAGAGGCAACACCTGCCTCGGGGAAATCCCACGATTCTCGAACTCTGAGTTTCTTGTAGGAGCCCTTTCTGTTGGCGACGTTTTCTGGGAAGGTCACCTTGAGGATAAATTCACCTTCCTGAAGCACGTTTCGAGTAATTCCATCGAGTTGGAAGAACTCATCAACAGGCAGGCTTCGTGGTCCGTTTGGACCGATAATGTGAATGGTTCCCTCAAGCACCATCAAAGATGGAGCCAAATCGCCTTGGTAAGTTGCTACACAGAGTGTGTTTTGATTTGGAATAACTCGACAATCCGAACCCGTTCCACAATCTTCCTTGTGGCACCAGTCGATTGAACGGCGCCAATCTTCGCTTTGATTGAACCAGAAACAGCGCGTATCGAGGCAAATGTTTCCTCCAAGTGTTGCGTTGTTTCGAATCAATGAAGAGGCAACTTTGCTAGCAGCGGATGCTATGAGAGGGTGCACATTTTCCGATGTGGTCAATGCACCCAAACGAGCCATTGCACCAATTTCTTGCATAGAAATGGTATCGAGACCTGGTATATTTGCCAGAGAAATCACATGTGTCTTGGCGTTGATGTGCCACTTGTAATTCGGTAGCAAATCAGTACCACCTGCGACCCAATCAAAAGATTCCTTGTTGGCAAGGAATGTCGCTGCTAGTTCACACGCTTCCTCAACGGTCTTCGGGTGATGAAGATTAAATGGGGGCATCAACATCATTGTCCACCTCTCATTTGGCGTTGCTCCTTCTTCAGCCAAGCCTTTCCTGCTAAGCCAAGCTCAGCCAGCTGTTCAGGCACGGGTTCAACAGCGGATTTCCATCCATCAACCTGGTCTTCGAGCGGACGGTCTGGGTCAAATCCAAACAGCACACCGTTGACATATGCGCTGGTATCTTCGCTACGCTGTCGGCGGCGGTCCCGCTTCCTGTGCTCCTGACCTCGTGCAACGAGTGTTGCTTGCAAGGGGCTGTGCTCCAAGCGAGGAGAGGGAAGTTCCGTTTCATCGATACCGCCGAGCGATCTCGTCTTCGCCGAGATGGCTTTCCAAACAACATCCGGGGTGAGCGGTAGTTCGCGGATGCGAACGCCAATCGCATCGTAGACTGCGTTCACCACAGCAGGCAGGATTGGCAAGAGAGGACCTTCACCAGCTTCTTTCGCACCGAATGGCCCTTCTGGGTCCGATGATTCAACAATGATTGGCGTTACATGAGGCATTTCGTGAACGGACGGGATTTTGTATTCCAAGAGATTTGGATTTTGCAAATGTCCTGTCCGTCCGTACACCATCTTCTCCGAAAGGACTTGGCCAAGCCCCATGTGACAAGACCCGATGATTTGTCCCTCCACGGCGAGTGGATTGAGTGCCTTACCACAGTCGTGTGCAGCCCAAACATTGGTGCATGATACGAGGCCTGTTTCGATATCAACATCGACTTCAGCAACGTAAGCAGAGAACGAATATGCTGGAGCAAGACCTGCTGCTGCACCTTTGTGAACACCACCCATTGGAGGAGAGCGGTATGCACCACTCGAAATCAGTGAGCCCTTGTCCTCCTGCGCCTTATGGAGTGCTTCAAGATAAGATACGCCGACAGCTGGATCGTGCTTGTAGTAAATTCGACGATCGTTGAGAACGAGAACATCTGGGTGATAGCCCAGCATTTCCCAAGCAGCATTGAGGAGTTTCTCGCGAATGTCAAGTGCTGCTCGAATCGCAGCATTGGCGTTCATGAAGGTTACACGGCTTGAGTAGGAACCGAGGTCAACTGGACTTGTGTCGCTTTCATGCGAGCGAACGTGAATCATCTCTATGGGGAGAGCAAGCACTTCGGAAACAACTTGTGCAACGGCTGTGGTAGATCCTTGTCCGATATCGGCAGCACCTGTGTGAACCGTTACACCTCCATCCATATCGATTTGAATGTGGACGGTCGCATGTGGGAATCGATTTGGATCCCAGTGGATTGGTAGACCAGATCCTGAAATGAAGAAACCACAGCCAATTCCGATTCCTTTACCGAGTGGCATTTGACGGAATTTTGTATCCCAATCTGAACCATCTCGAACGCGCTCTAATGCTTCTCTCATTCCGTTGGAGGTGATGCGGAAACCAGAGATGGTTCTGCTGTGCGGAGGGAGCAGATTCGCCAAGCGTAGGTCGATTGGGTCGACTTGCATTTGTTCAGCCATTTCATCAAGACCAACTTCAACTGCACAACGGGTATTGACAGCCCCGTGTCCACGCATAGCACCACTTGCTGGTTTGTTTGTCCAAACACGTGCGCCAGTGTAATGGAACGAGCCGAGTTCGTACGGAGCTGTTGCGAGAACACCGTTGTAGTAAGAGGTGACGTGACCGAATGAAGCAAATCCGCCACCGTCAATCAGAGCATCGATATCAAAGCCAGAAATTCGGGCCTCTTCATCCGCTGTCATCTTGACTTCAATGTAGCTTGGGTGTCGGCCTCGATTGATCCAGTAAACCTCTTCTCGAGAGAAATTGATTCGAACAGGACGCCCTGCTTTGCGAGAGAGAATGGCTGCGCACATCTCGTGCGGAAATGGGTCGGATTTGCCACCAAATCCTCCACCAACGAAGGTACGAATGACATTGATTTGATGCATCGGAACCTCAAGGACCGTTGAGAGTGCTCGATGTGCATAGTGCGGTACTTGTTGCGGAGTGTAGAGTTGCAGACGACCGTTTGGATCCCAGTGGGCAACGACTGCGTGAGGTTCCGTGAAACCGTGATGGACGCCTTCCATTCGCCATTTTCCGTGAGATGATGCTGTTGGGTCGTCGACGAGGCTACGATCGCCGAATTCTTGGAACACACGCTTCTGAACGTTGGTGGTTCCAACGTGATACTTTCCACGCCAGTGGATTGGTTCATCTTGATCCTCCAATCCTTTTCTTGGATCGAAGACAGGGTCTAAAACTTCCCACTCAATTTCAAACAGGTTGAGGGCTTCCATGGCTGTCGCTTCGTCAACGGCAGCAACACAGGCAACGAGATCGCCAACGTGGCGTACTTTCTCAACGGCCATGGCGTGTTCGTCTTTCGTTACAGGCAATACACCGAATGTGTTTGGTGCATCGGCTCCAGTGGCCACTGCAAGGACGCCGGGGAGGGCTTCAACCTTTGAGGTGTCAATGGATTTGATTTTGGCATAATGGTGCGGTGAACGAAGGATCTTGCCAATGATTTCATTCGGAAGACGAACATCGTCGCCGTACCACGCTTGTCCGGTTACCTTTGCATGGGAATCAACAAGCGCTCTTGATTTTCCAACTTCGGTACCCGTTCGGTACCTATCGTGGATGTGTGAGCCAGCTGGTTGGGGTTCTTTCCCACCAACAGATTCTGGAATAGAATCAAGATTACGGGGAGCCATTGTCGGCCGGGAGCCACCCGAACCTGGCGGAGGGAACTTTTGCTTCCCTGCCACACGCTTTCCGTCCTTACGGGTTTCACCCGAAGATGCCCCTGGTTGTTGTCGATATCCTCCGGCCATGGGATCACCTCGCATGGCCAGGTGGCATCGATGGTTCATCAGGCCCTTCTGGATGTGGATTTGGATGAGGATCACTTGCTGGAGATGATGCAGGCGCATCACCTCGCTTGATTTCTGCAGCTGCCTCTATAGAATCGACAATTTGTTGATAACCTGTGCATCGGCAAAGGTTTCCTTCGATAGCACATGCGATTTCATCCCGTGTTGGATTCTCGTTTTCATTGAGAAGTGCTTCAGCACTCATGAGGAATCCTGGCGTGCAGAATCCACACTGCGAACCCCCGTGTGTTGCAAAGCAGGTTTGAATCGGTGCGAGGTGTGCACCATCTGCAAGCCCTTCAACCGTCGTAATCGCTTGACCTTCGACTTGTCCGGCTAGGCACAAGCAGGACAGGCGAGGCTCACCATCAATGAGCACTGCACAGCAACCACACGTTCCCAAGTCGCAACCCCGCTTCACACCAAGCATGCCGACTTCATCGCGAAGAACGTCGAGCAAAATGGCATTTGATGGAGCAATGGCTTGGACGTCATGACCGTTGACCGTCGCAGACCAAATCGTCTTCGGTGAAGATGGAATCATCGTTACGTGTTCTTTCCCGACCATGTTTCTCACCTTGGGAACTCCGTCTATGAATGTAAGGTACCACTCCAATCCAAGAATTACGCCTTTTCTTCCCAGAACGGGTTTTCAGACAAATCGGAATCGACCGCATCAACGATTTGAGCATCGAGATACGTCTGGAGATCCTTACCAGCAAGCGTTCCCTCCTCTCGACTGGAGATGGTCGAAATCAATAGGAGAACGACAAGGAAGAGAATGATACCACCGACTGAAACGACTACAATCGTCGTTGCTGAGAGCCCATCTTCACCACTCGCCGTTGGCGGGTTTGTATCATCGTCCATGACCATAATCTCCGCAGTGACAAGTGGTGAGGCAGATGTTGTACCATCTTGGTACTGAACACCTCGCAGCGAGATGGTGTGATTGCCCATGACGGCAATACCAGGAAGATGCTCAATCTGATGAATGATGTCAATGATGGACAATTCTCCAGACGTGTCTCCTGACTCGTATGTGTGAATGTTGGACCAATCGTCGCGCAAATGGTTGCTTCTCCATTGGACGGTTTCCATGTTTTCACTGACCTCGAAGGCGATGCTATCGCCTCGCTCGAGATGGATTCGATTATCGAGTGTTGCGGGTGTCGAAATGGTGACACTGATGTTCGAGTTGAATGCGTAATCACGCTCAGCTGCCTCAAGTAGCGCATCGACTGCACGGACTTCTCCATGACCGTAGACGTTGTTCTGTCGGTTCTTCGGAATAAAATCCTCAGCGCACGGTTCATTTGCACCCATGTAATGGCACTGACGATAGGTCGCAGTCTCTTGCATGATGTTCCGAATATCGAAAGGAGACAAATCTGGATTTGCTTGCAACATCAGTGCTGCTACACCAGCCGCACCAGGTGTGGCCATGCTTGTACCACTAAAAGCAACATAACCATCGCCAGTGTTGTGAGCAACCGACATAACATCGGAGCCAACATAGGCAATGTTTGGCTTGATTCGACCTTCTTCTGTCGGACCTTGGCTACTGTAGATGGCGATGCTTGAATCCTTGTCCAAAGCACCGACTGTGATGGCATCCTCAGCACTGCCCGGAGTTCCGATCTGTGCTGAGAAGGCACTGTTTCCAGCAGCGATGAACAAAGCAATTCCAGCACGAACCATTTCGTTTGCGTAGCGGTTGACGCTATCTTCTTCAGAAGAAGTCCATTCAATTGCGCCAGGGCCTCCAAGGCTCATTGATGCTGCTCGTATGTTGAATTCGTATCGCTTCTCAACGGTCCATTCCATTCCTGCCATGACGGTTGCAAAAGATCCGCTGCCACCTGCATCGAGAACCTTGACACCCACTAGGAAAGCCTGTGGCGCCATACCGGGATGGTCGTAGGTTGGAGCACCGGTTCCAGCGGTTGTTCCGGCGCAATGGGAGCCATGTCCTTGGTCATCGTATGGGAAAACCTCAGTGCCGTTTGTCAAACTTGGGTTGTTGACAGGGTCGTAGAATGCAATGACTTTCGGGTCGTACGTAGTTGGGTCATCGTCTTGATCGTCAAGACTGGAGTGATTTCCATCAATTCCTGTATCAATGATGGCTACAGTTGTGCCCGAGCCGTCGTAACCTGTCTCTGCCCAGGCTGTATCAACGCCATGAAGGACGGCAGCGTCGCCGTTTGTGACTGAAAGGATGCCATCAAGTTCGAGCATGACAACGCCAGGGAGTTGAGATGCTTCAAGGATGTAGCCAACAGGAACTCGACCGGCAAGCGCATCGATGCCTTTCAACGTCCATTGATGACGGTACTCTACAGCATCTTCAAGCATCTTGATTTCAGCATCGCCAGGCGTGAATGAAAAGTCGATGATTAACGGAAGCGTCTTATCCTCATCGAGGAAAAGTGGGTTCTTCTGGTGCACTTCGATCATATCCCCAATCCCGTTTCCGTCACGGTCGACGGTTGTTTCAACCCACCAACCTTGTTCTACTGAATCTTGATTGGGTGCAACAGGTACTGTAGCGAGAACGGTGGGCAACACAAACATGGTAAGACAAAGGATTGTTAGGGTCAATCTCGTTGAGTTCACACGGGCCATGTTTCATCCAAGAAACACTATTGTTTGAAGTCTTTCGATTGGAGTGTAAAGAAATTGTCACGAATTGCAACCAAAGTGGTCAATGCTGGGTGTTAATTTATATTGGTAATGATGCCAACAAGTATTGATTCAAATGCCTGCACCACAGAGAAAACCAAAGCAAATGGTGTCAATTGCAAACGATGCAATTTATGCGAAGGATGAACAAGAAATACCATTCAAGCCTGTGATCGTTCGTGCCCCAGGACAAACAAATGGAGATTCACTCGAACGTTTCACTGAAATCACGATGTTCGGCGTTGCGATGATTGCCATCTGGACAGGATTGCTTGGAATCGCCTTTGCTGAGAATACCGGTGAGGAAAAATTCGCATACCTCTTCGGAGGTGGGCTGCTTTCAGCTGGAATTGCCCTCTTCATGGTAGAATTGCAAGCGAAAAAGAACGATTTTCATCTGATGATTTCACAGAACTATCTTCTTGGCATGGCTTTCTTTTTCATGGCTGTTGGGACGCTATGGGGCATCCGATATCTCGCAGGATACTTTACCCTGTCTGAATTTGAATTTGACGGTAGTAAATTCACATTCCTCGGTTCTGTCGATGGAGAAACGGGCGAATTCATTGCAAGTGCGAACTTAATCTATGCTCAAACTCTTGGTGCATTTGGCATGTGGCTCGCTCACCGCAAGATTCTCGAGCGGTACAGAGGAGATACTTCCTTCGGCTGGGCTGTTGCCAGTTACATTCCACTCGGATTGTTGCTTGTCGGCGTAGGAACGTGGATTGAGTGGGCAGAGTACGAAGTGTCCTATCCGCTAGGAACCGCAATCGTTGGATTGTGTGGACTTGCCATGTATAGCGCATTGATGTCAAATAAATCGATCAATTTCGCAGTCGTAAGTGTCGTTTCTGGCATCATTCCAATCGTCTATGAATTACTCAATGAGAACGCACCCCCGGGAGGCGAGGGTGGTGCGCTTTCACTACTCATCTTCATCATCATTATTCAGGGATTCTTAGCAGGAAATGAACGATTAAAGCAAACCTTGGCAGAAAGAATGTCCTTCTTCATGATCGGTGTTGTTGTTGTTGCGATGCTCATTGCAAGTTTGGAAGACTTCAACCTCGTCATCGGTCCTTTAAAACCCGCAGAAATGGGTAACCAAAGCGCTGAGAACCTCCTCACCCTTCCCGTAGCGCTCTGGATTACTGTCCTCTGTGCCTACTTCCCTGCAACGCACAGAAACAGAGTCCCGGCAATGCCCATTGGACTTGCATTCTCATTGTGGACGCTCGATGGTGACGAAGCCATCATCCCTTGGGTCATCGCATTGGTCATGATTTCTTACATGCTGTTCGCTGCAGAAGCAACGCGTAAGTGGGTCGCAAACTTCACCATCTCTGCTCTATCGTTTTCCTACCTCTTCAGCGACCGAATTGGATATGGCGTGGATCAAATCGAGATGGACATTGCAATTGCCATTGGCATTGTTGTCATTGCTGAAACAGCTCGGCGATTGGAGAAGATTTCCATTTGGAGCAGCGTCCAAACCGTCACATTCATTGCACTCAGTTCGACCATTTTGGATTCCGCTTACTGGTTTGTAACATGGATGTTCGTGATTTATTTGCTTGGTATGGTCTACGAATCGATGCTAAGAGCACGGGACAAGGATGACATCGAACGTCGGAACTCAACACTTGCTCTCATCACAGCCTTGGCCGTCAGCACTGGTTTGCTTTTGACTGGCAAGCTCGAAATACCGGATTCTTACCAACTTTCGGCCTTGAATGGAGTATCGCTTGAGTTCGTACTGCTCGGTCTCATTGTATACGGCCTGTTCAACACCGTACGAGATGTTGAAGTGGACATCGGCCAATTGATGTCTCTGCTCGAGTTGAAAGCCGCTGGCGCTTACACCTACGATTCGGAAACAAATGCATGGTACATCAAGGAAGTCGACGATGCAGATGTGTTGACTGAGAGTTCAATTGGTTCAATTGGCCGTATATCGATGGCATTCTCACTTTTGGCAATCACGATTGGCATTAGCATGCTCAACCCGGAGGTCTTGGTCGGGGATGCATTCTACCTGGTCGGTTTGTATGCCATCCCAATCGGTATCGTCATGTGGGAAATCAAATCCATGGATGTTATCTCTTCCCAAAGCAGAATGATTGGTGCATTCATGCTCCTCATCATTGCAGCCTCATCCATCCCACTCATGTTCAATGTTGAACATACGGATGGTTTGTTCAAAGCAGGGATCATGTACGATATCATCTTCCTTTCTGCACCGATTGGAGCGTTTGTTCTGATTAACAAACGTGGCCTTGACCGAGATCATTTGAGCCGTCAAGCTGACCAAGTTATGCTCTGTGTCCTCTTGGTGATTGGAATGCTCGACCAATCCGGTGGTCTGCTCTTCCTAAGCATGTACGGGCTTGTTACGATTACGGCCATCCAGTATCGACACCATGGTGTAACGCTACTAGCCCCTATTGCTACTATCTCAATGTACTGGACCTATGACCATGGTATTACTCATGCCTTCCTTGATTCGTTCTTCGACAATCCTGCCGACATCACGGAAATTAGAATCCTTTGGTTCACGCGCGTAACTGGAATGCTTGTCGCAGCGCATATGTTGATGCCGCTTGCATGGAGCGTTCGAGATGTCCAAAGCAAAGAAGTTGTGGACAATCCGTTCCCATGGTTCCTGCCTATGATTTGGTTCCTGTTCGCCATTTGGGCCGTACTTCCATCGGCGTCTTGGTTGCCACTGGTTGCTTGTATCTTCGGAATCGCCAATGCATGGGTACGTGGAGACATCAACCTCATGCCACTTCTTTCGGTTGGAATCATCTTCTCATTCATGATCGGGTTTGCTGATGGAGGCTACTTCACAGGTGACATCTTTGGATACTCGATGCTGTTTTCAGGTGGTATCATCTACGTGCTATGGTTGGCAGAAGCCTATGGCATCATGCGCATGAATGTCCAAGATGAAGAACGGCTGGAAAAGCTCATGCCATACTCTTTGGACACTCAACTACGCTTTTTGGCTATTTCAACGCTGCTTCTATCGTTCGATGTTGTCAATGGCCTTGGTATGCTTGCTGGCAGTGGATGGGCTACCTATGAAGCCGTGCAAAAGGGTGACAAGGTATCGATTCTCTTCCTCCCACTCATCGACGGATTGACCGCAGCCAACCTTATCCATCAGTTTGAGGTTGGGTCAGAATCCATGCGACAATTCCTCATAGGAGGCATCTTCTTTGTCGAAGGCGCTGTGATGATTTACCTCTCCTCGAAGACAGATCGAATCTATGATTCAAAGATCTTCACATGGAACGACGATGAGGAATTCTTCAGTTTCATCGAATACATGGGCTTCTCTGGTGTTGTGGCTGCCTTGACTGGTGTCATTTACGCCTTCGGACAGGACCAAACCGAGATTGCGTTCTTCCTTACTGCAGCGATTCTGACAGCGCTTGCTATTACTGGCTTTGATGAAACCCAAGCACAAGTTCGTTGGCGACGTGGACTCGGTGTGTTTGGTTCTGTGTTGACGATGGTTTCGCTTTACATTTATCTGGATGGATCCGATGATGTTCTCTTCAGAAGCCTAACACTCGTAATCACCGGTTTGCTCGCACTTGGCTACGGATTCATGTATATGCAACGCCGCTCAATGTTCGATGTTCAGGATGTTGTGATCCCCCAAGTCTTTGGGGATACTGTTGTCCCTCAACAGCCAATTCCTGAGACGGTTGTGGATGATGAAGATGAACTTGAAGATGAACTTGAAGATGACACTGAAGAAGAAATCGACGATATTCAGGAGCACGAAATCAAGACAGAGAAAACGTCTGTTGAAGAGAAAGGCAGCACGAATGCTGAAGAAACGGAACTACTCAAATTAGGTAAGGAACTCGAAGAAGAGTTGAACGAAATCGTCAATCCAATTGGCAATGCAACAACGAACAATATCGGTTACATCGAAACGATGGAAGGATTCGATGTACGTCTACCAAAGGAATCGATTGAACAGATCACTCGAACCATTGCCATGACGCCGCATGAAGGCTTCAAGCCAGTTGTCCGTGTTAACATGCTTGGACAGATTGTCCTTGACTTCGAACCGTTGTGATCATTCTTCTCTGAAGATGGCTTCACGGCCGGAGACAACGGCTTCGTCGGGTGCTGAAGGGTATACTCCCCAATAAGCCTCACGGGCTTCTTGATTCATGTTCATACACAGGACGACATCACTGGGACGGTTGTCCATAGGTTGTGTTCCATTCAAGTGCATCAGCATAGGTTCGATGTTGGACATATTGACAACGCCCCAACCAACTTGTGTGCATGGTGCAACTGGTGAAACAGGCGTTGTACCTGAGAATGGGTCCCAGGATGTGAAGGATGGATACCATGCAGACAAGTTCAGTGCGTTACGAACCTCTGAATTGCGGATGGTAAAGGATTCACCATCACTGGTCGTTCCATTGACGAGATAACCACCACGTTCTGTGGTTGCTCCAGAACCTCCATCGTTGAATTCATCTCGCAGCTCTTGCAGGATAAACGACAAAATCCCAGCCGTGCGGGGCGTTGCAAAGGACGTCCCGGAGGTCTCATGATAGCCATCTGTATCATCATGATTTGGCAAGACTTGAGTCCAATCTGCTGCGATATCGGGATATGAACCACTCATAGTTTCCTTCTGATCGTCTCCTTCCTCGGCGTATCCTGCGATACCGATCGACCAAGGCGGGCCTGCTGTAGCATCTTGAACTGCAGGAGAAGGTGTATTGTCAGCTGCACCGGTGTGAATCTTGTTGTTGCCAACGACTGCTTCGTACGTTCCAGTCTCGATTCCTGGCACTGGGAGCGAGCCTATGGCGCCGAAGGATGTGGAGATGATATCAACAAGCGGTTGATTTGAAGCCGCAAGAACGGCTTCTGTCGAGAAACCTTCAACGAAGAAAATGACTGCATCTGGGTTTGCATCCAAGACTGCGCCCGTAACAGCGGTCCCATGTCCATCTGAAGGGTCATCAAGAATATGGATGTCCGTGCCTCCATCAGGGGAAGTTCCGATGATTTTTGTTCCAGCAAAATACACAATATCGGAAGTCGTGATATCATCCCAGCAGGATTCTTTGTCGGCCTCATAACGCTCTTGCCACGAGCCATCAAACGTAATGTCACATGTCTTGGTCACGCCAAGGGAATCAAGCAACCAATCAGGATAGACTTCACTCGTTCGGAAGTGATCGTGGTAGACGTTGATTCCTGTATCAACTGGTGCTACAACAGAATAATGCCTCCATCCTGTATCAGAATTAACCGATGATGAGGATTTCTGGCCTTCATCGTCAGTCTCCCAACCGGACATAGCAAAATACGACATTCCAACGACGAGGAGAAGCATGACGACAAGCCAAGTACGGAATTTGAGCATAAACAGCCAGAGGTCAAAGACCTCAGAGCCGACAGCAATCGCAACATCACCAGCATCGACCATGCATTGGCCTGCAACATCACCATCAAGAATCCTACGCCGACTTCAAGAACCGCTTTCTCATCGGAAAACCATGGACGACCCAAACAAACGAATGGTATGGATTGACCTTGAAATGACGGGTTTGAACTTGGAACGTGAAAGCATCATTGAGATTGCGACAATCATCACCGATTCTGAACTGAACATCATTGCTGAGGGACCAAATCTTGCAATTTCAGTATCCGAAGAACTGATTGAAGGTATGGATGAATGGAATACTCGACACCACGTTGGAAGTGGATTGGTCGACCGAGTTCGAAACGATTCTGTTAGTTTAGAAGAGGCAGAACACCAAACTCTCGAGTTCATCAAGCAATACGTTCCTAGAAGAACCGCACCACTTTGTGGCAACTCGGTATGGAACGACCGCCAATTTCTCGTCAAAGAAATGCCAAGCGTAGCGAATTATCTTCACTACAGGATGGTGGATGTCTCGACCATCAAGGAATTGGCTCGGCGATGGTACCCTGGGTTACCAAAATTCGAGAAGAAAGGGGCGCACCTTGCTCTCGATGACATTCGCGAGTCTGTGTTCGAGCTCGTCCATTTTCGTGAGTTGATTTTCAACGACCGTCCGTGACGAACCCTTTCCAGCGTCGCATGTACTCAACGAACGTTGAACTAAGATCTGCAGAAAGAAGCGTTTCGGGCGTAAATGGTGGCCTTTCCGGGTTGTAGCTCGCATCTGTGCTCATGGAAGCCCAATCGGGGTGGGGTAGTGCGACTCGAGCGACTCCTACTGCTTGAGCACCCTGATTGAGAACAAACTGCGCATCTTCAGCGGTCCAAACAGAACCAGTCGATATGATTGGAATGGATTCGGAATAGGTTGAACAGAGTTTTTGTGTCAGCGTTTGGCCATCTTGTTGCTTCTGAAAAACATCCCAGCATGAAATATGGAGCGCATCGATGCCCTCACCGATGAGCAATTCTACGACTTGCTTCGTATCTTCCAGCGTGATTCCAATTTCATCGGAGACAGGTGAAAGACGGACCATAATCGCAAAATTCTCATCGACAACCTCTCGAATACCCCGGATTATGCGCAGAAGGAACGTACATCGTTGCTCCGTATCGCCTCCGTAAGCATCATTACGGCGATTGGTCTTCGATCCCAAGAACTGAGCGATAAGGTATCCATGCGCACCATGTAATTCAACACCGTCAAAACCGGCTTGTTCACAGCGTTGTGCTGCCCTGATGAAGCATGAAATTGTGTCATCAACCTCGCTTGTTGTTAGACTTCTCGAGGACCCCTCGCTTTCGGAAATGAAATTCACGCTTGCAGAGGAGGCTTGCTGACCTGTAATCGAAGAAGGTGCACGCATACCTCCATGGAAAATCTGCACAAATGATTTCGAGTCATGTTGTTTCAACTGTGTCGCAAGTGAGGTCAAACCGGGAAGATGGTGATCACTCCATACTCCAAACTCACCTGCCCAACCTTGACCTGATTCTTGCACATGAGATGCTGCGGTTGTGATGAGTCCAAATCCACCTTCAGCACGACGGATCAAAAATCGTATCTCTTCGTCTGAAAGCGTTCCATCCGCATGACTCTGTTTGTTGGTCATCGCTGCAAGAACGCTACGATTCGGAATCATCAGACCGTTTCGCATCTCCCAAGACTCATCCATCGATGGCATAGGATGACCTCACTGGTCTCGCCAATTAGGGGCATGAACGTCAGCATTTTTGTGCATCGACAGAATTTCTGCAATGACAGCAATCGCAATCTCTTCAGGCGATTCAGCACCAATGTTCAATCCGATTGGACATCGCACTCGGTCGAGGGAAGAAGGCTGAATTCCCATATCGATGCAAGACTCTGTGAACGATTTCCATTTCGAACGGCTGCCAATCGCCCCGATCCGAGGGAAGACTTTCCCGTCAAGTGAGACATTCGCACCTTCAGCGAGTTGCAGTAACCGTTGAAGCCTGTCAAGGTCTTCGGAATAATCATGACCGAGCAAAAGAACGTCTGAAAAGCGTGAGAGCGATCCTGCAGTTTCGTTGCTGAAGAATTCTTCAACGGTTGAATAGGACCGTTCGATTGCTTCTGGATAGAGTTCAGAGGTTGTGAACGCTTCACGGGTGTCTTGAACGGAAAAATTCCAGCCTTTTTTTGGCAACAATTTGGAGATGGCTTCCGAGCAATGCCCTCCTCCCATCAACAAGATATGTGGCATCGGTAACATCAACTCCAACGAAATGGTGACTTGTCCACCACAAAGTGAGTCGAGTGGTTGCACTTCATAGCCCTTCGCCCCTTTGTTGAGGCCAAAGGTGTGCACCTCAGATGTTGCTTTGGATTCTTGAAGCAATTCTTTGCAACGGTTGAGGATTCGATGTTCCAAACCAGCTCCGCCAACCGTCCCTACCCAATTCTGAGACCGATTCATAGCCAAGCGTGCTCCTGATTTTCCGGGTACGCTACCTTTCGTTCCGACAACAGTAGCAAGAACAACAGGCGAATTGTGTTGCAGTTGTTCCAACACCCATGCCAGAACTCTCGCCGTCATAACAGTGCCTCGATGAACATACACATACGATTTGCCCTAGAACCAATCTTCCTTGGAAGCTCTGATAAGATCGTCCAAGTTATCTTCAGTATCGATATTGAGATGAAGCCAAGGAAAGTCAACAGGTAGAGGCGTTCGCTGAACCAAAGAGGAGAGCGGAGCATCGCCCTCAGCCAAATAGACAGTAGTGACATCGTCCCCAACCATCAGCAGTGGATGGCCTCCACGATTGTTCCAAACTGGGCATATGCTCGTTTCTGATTCCAAAATACTGCTGACCAGTTTAACACTCCATCCAGGCCGATCTACAGGGACCAAAAGCACCTTTTTCGGCAAACGTCCATTCCGTTCAAGAATGCTCGCAAGCCCACATTGAACGGAGCCTGTCCGGCCTTTTTCTGGATCAGGGTTGAGCACGACATGAGCCGATGGGCAGAGTAGCATGATGTCTGCGAGAAGGTCCGTGTTGGTGACGACCGTCACCTCTGTATGCAATTGATTCAATCTGTTCATGAGTCGTTGAATCAACGGCCGACCATCGACATCAACAAGGGCTTTTGGCTGACCAAGTCGAGAAGAGCGACCTGCCGCCAAAAGAATGACATCAATAACTCCCATGATTCAACCACCGACAGAACGATGTTGAGAATTTCGGTTCATATACGGTGGAATGGAGAAAATGATGTGTCCGTGGAATGTGAACTTAATCCGCATGAGAAATCCATGCAGTTTCTTCGAGAGGTTTGCAACATCGATGGGATTGAAATGATTGATTCAAACTCAATTTACAAGATTGTTGTGCAAGTTCGTGGCCGTTCAGGAAGGCACTATGAAGTTGAAGCATCTCGTCCAATTGGGCTGTTTATGCAGACTCCGTGGACGACTGAAGTGGTAGGAGCTGCTTGGAAGCGAGATTTTGATTCCGAAAAAGCACGAGCATATACGGCCAAATTATGCCTCAATATTCATGAAGACAAAGAGCACCTTCCCGTTGGTGACCGCCTTGCATCCCTCGTTCTAAGCTTGCATAACGACGTCAAGTTAGCCATGGAGATACCACTTGTTGCACAATTCATTGTTTGCCCACGTGAAGAATTGTTCCACATCTTCACCTTTCAAGAAGAACTTGTGGTCACCCAAGATATGAGCGATGAAAGCGCTCTCGAAGGCAATCCTCAACACGTACTAGACTTCATGGAGGAGGATCATGATGTGGAGTTCATTGATTTTCTTCCAGGTTTTTGGGATGATGAGCTTGGCGAGCAGGAAGCGTTTGATTTGGACTCTATCCAAACAAACTGGTTGCAGGACGTATCTGACGATATCATGCAGAGATTCGATTGAATCTTCTCAATTCAAAGATTCTTCGTGATTTCTCGACCAATGATCATGCGCTGCACTTGACTGCTTCCTTCGTAAATCTGCATCACCTTTGCACCACGCATGAGGCGAGCAACCGGATATTCCTCAGAGTATCCATATCCTCCGAACACTTGAACCGCATCGGTTGAAACTTGCATGGCCGTATCTGCTGCGAAGCGCTTTGCGTGAGCCGCAGATTCTGTATTCTTGATGCCACCGTCTGCGTCTGCAGCAGATTTCCAAGTAAGCATTCGGCTTGCCTCAATGCTTGTTTTCATATCCGCAAGCATGAATTGGATTGCTTGATGCTTGTGCAATGGCTTTCCAAAAGTATGACGTTCGTTGCTGTATTGGAGCGCATGTTCGTATGCGGCACGTGAAAGCCCGGTCGCATGAGCTGCGATGTTTGGACGGCTCAAATCGAAGGCATTCATGGCGTTCATCCACCCACCTGATTCGCTTTCACCGACCAGTTGGTTGGCAGGTATACGGACGTTGTTGAAGGTGATGCTGCGCGTGTCACTGCATCGTTGACCCATGTTGGTCTCCTTTTTTCCAAGGGAGAGGCCCTCAGCATTTGCTTCAACAATAAATCCTGACATACCTCGATAGCCTGCATCAGGATCTGTTTTGGCCAAGACGAAGAAGAAATCAGCATATCCTGCACCAGTAATCCACATCTTGGAGCCATTGATGACGTAGTCATCACCATCTCGAACCGCTGTAGTTTGAATGGCAGCGACATCCGAACCAGCACCAGGTTCAGTGACTGCATAGGATGCTAATGCACCTTCTTCAGCGACTTTTCGCAACCAGACATTCTTCTGTTCCTCGGTAGCACCTGTAATGATTGGAGCGCATGCTAAAGCCGTTGCATATGCAGCAGTAGCGAAACCAGGGTCCCCCCATGCAAGTTCTTCATTCACAAGGACTTCTTCCATGCAACCAAGGCCTGGTCCACCGTATGCCTCAGGAATGTGAAGATTGAGCAGACCCATCTCGTGGGCAAGTTGAATGGTTTCTTTTGGATACACGGATTCTTCATCCCAATGTTCGGCATGTGGGCGTATTTCATCTCGTGCGAACTCTCGAGCAAGTTCACGAAGCATCTCCTGCATTTCGTCCAATTGGAAGTCGACCATGACTCTCCCAGTGGAAGGTCGGACATAAGTCTTGATTTTGGTTCAACTCATCGATTGAGTTGTAAAACGACCAAGAAAATGAGATAAAACATGACCAAGCAGGTACCTTCCCAACGTTCGAATCGATAGGTTCGACGCATAAAGAACAGAGCGAGAAGGACTCCAAGGACGGTAGCTGGTGCGATGATGTCCATGGTCAATCCGTTGTCTTGAGGTGAGATGGAAAGAGGATGAATCATAGAAGCGATTCCAACGGACAGAAGTGGATCGGTGATGTTTGACCCAATAAGAGTTCCAATCGCTACACCTTTGCTGCGTTTTGCTGCCATCAATGCGATGGTGAGTTCCGGTAAGGAGGTTCCAATTCCGGAAACCGTCGTACCTACAACGGAATGTGGTACGTTCAGTTTTAATGCAAGATCGTAGGCTTGCTCGACCAAGATGTTTGCAGCGTAGACTGCGAAAGCAAGTCCGAGGAATATCATGATCATGTAGGCGGCTGAACTCCAATTCGATCCCCGAACTTGATATTCACCCGATTCTTCGACCTCTTCTTGACGAATGGCTTCGCGTTTCATCAATAACCACACGATGTAAGCAACATACAGAGAGGCAAGGATTGCACCTTCCCATCGTGCAAGTTCGTCACTTGTCCAAACAAAGAACAGAAGAAGAACCACAGCGAGAAGCATGATGACACCATCACGGTTCAACCATGAGGGGCGAACTTTGACCGATCTCGTCATCACAACGATACCAAGAATCAGTGTGATCTGAACAAGGACAGACCCGAGGATACTACCAACGGCAAAGTCTGCTGCTCCTTCTTTTCCTTGGCTCGCTTCGTAGGCAGCGCTACCGGAAACCAGAATTTCAGGAAGCGACGTGCCAATGGATACAATTGTCAAACCAATGACGATTTCTGCAATCCCAGCCCTTCGAGCAAGCCCCTTTGCACCCTCGATGAAGAAGTCTGCACTGGTGATGAGCAGGCCAAGTGAAAGAACCAAAATGATGCTGACAACAAACATCGAATTCGATTGCCCGAGATACTTCATCAAGACAATCGCAAAAAAGAGCGCTCCAGTGATGAGCATCGCATTGAAGTGAAGGAGTTGGGGAATTCCCATCAATTCATCCTTCTGCTCCATAAACTCCCCATGAGTTATGGGTTTTGATGCTTCTGTCCTTCTACTGAGTTAAGATGATGTTCTCTGTTCAATTCGTCGGACCGATGTGGAAGCGTGGATGCATCGAAGCAGCAGGGACCTTCGCCATGGTTTTTGTTGGATGTGGAAGCGTTGCATTGGAGCGTTCACCGCTCGAAATTTCACTTGCGTTTGGAGCCATTGTGGCCCTTGTCATCGTTGGTATTGGTCGCTGGAGTGGTGCGCACATCAATCCAGCAGTTTCGATTGCCTTTCGGTACAGAGGCAATCTTTCGACACACGATACAATAGCACACGTTCTCGGCCAATTGGTCGGTGCGTTATTTGCTGGTTTTCTCCTGAATGGTGCAGGTCCAACTGTGCGGAACACCACATGGGTCAATCTCATTGGGATTGAGATTCTCATTACCTTCTTGCTGATGGCTTCCATTCTTTGGATTATTCGAAAGACCGAACAATGGATTCCAATCGCCTTTGTGGTAGGCTCAACCGTTGCAGCCCTTGCGTTTGTTTTTGGCAACTACACGGGAGCGAGCATGAATCCAGCACGAACGTTTGGGCCAAATCTCGTCTCAGGTGACGGATGGATCATCCCAGTGTACTTCATTTGCACAATCATTGGAGCGCTTCTCGCCGTAGTCGTCGAGCGAATTATTGCATCAACTTCTGAATAACACTGATCACGTGTTCCACTGAAGGAATGGTGTGGTTTTCCAATGGAGGAGAGAACGGTACTGGCGTATCAATCGCCCCGATGACAACTGGTTGTGTCTCGAGTTGATAGAACGTCGACTCGAGGATTCGAGATTGGATGGTATGACCAAGCCCGCCATGCCACTGACTTTCTTGCAAAACGACGAGCCGTCCCGTTTTCTGGACGGATGCAATACACGATTCAGCATCGAACGGAAGCAACGTTCGTAAATCAACAATCTCAACATCCACCCCGTTTTCAGAGAGCTTCGATGCAGCCTCGGCCGCGATGTGAATCATGGCACCCCAAGTCACAATCGTGAGGTCTTCACCTTCACGGACAATGGATGCTTTTCCAATTGAATGGCGTTTTCCTTGTTCGATGGATGCATGCACAGATGTCGTGTCAACTTTCTGATTGATGTTTTGACCCCATCCGGTTTTTCCTCCACGGAGCCCATACAGTCCAATGTGTTCAAGGAACAAGACCGGATCATCGAGATGGGATGCTTCGACCAACAGATCGTAGGCATCTTGTGGCGTTCCTGGTGCAAGGACAACCAGTCCTGGATCGTTGGCAAACCACGATTCAATCATATTCGCATGGAACGGACCCGAGCGAGTGCGTGCACCGAGTGGGACACGTATTGTCATTGGACAATCAGCACCCCATCGCCAACGCAACATTGCTGCATTGTTGATGAGGGCATTGAAACCGAGCGCAGCAAATCCTCCAAATTGAATCTCAACCATTGGACGCATGCCAGATAAAGCGGCTCCGACGCCTGTGTGAACGATGATGGCTTCACAGAGAGGCATATCGACCAACTTCTCTTGGTGTCCTGCATTCTTCAAGGCCATGTTCATTCCAAATGCTCCTGCTACCTCCATGTCTTCTCCTATGAAGACACAATCTTCTCCATGCATGTTTGCAATGTCGACCATGGCTTGTTGAATGGCTCGAGCATAGGTCCATCCGCCAGATTCGACGTAGTCCAGTGGTTGATGGGATGCTGCAGACTGTGAGCTTGCAACGGTACCGATCAAAGCAAGATGGTCATGATGCGTCCTCGCATCGTGGAGTGTTGTAACACCCTTTGTAACAGTCGTTGGATTAGGCCATGCCATTGCTTCAACTGCTTGACGTGCTTCATCAACATGCTGTTGTTCTTCGGATTCCATTGCACTGAGTTGGTCTTCGCTGGCACCAAGTGTCAACAGTAACTCACGGTGTGAGGGTATGGGGTCCTTGTTCGCCCAATATTCGAGAAGTTCACGGTCAACGTAACCTGGAGGCGTTCCAGTTTCTGAACCGAGATAGAGGTCATCATGGTGGTGTGCATGGCCGCAACCACGCATGGTTTCTACATGAATCATGGTCGGACCGCCTCCTTCAAGTCCATATTCTCGTGCTGTAGCGACACTCGCATGCCACGCTGCAGGGTCGGAGCCGTCGATTGTCCATGCAGGGAATCCCATTGCTACGGCCTTATCAGCCCACAATTCAACACCTGATTGGTGCGCAGGAGGCGTGTCAAGTGCAATCTGATTGTTCTGGAGAATGTAGCAGATCGGCAGGCCTCTTGCACCTGCCAAGTTGATGGCTTCCCAATACTCTCCAGATGACGAGGCTCCTTCTCCGATGCATGCAACGTGGAAACGATTGAGCGATTGTTTCCATCCTGCGAAAGCAAGACCCGTCATGGTTGCACTGGCGATGGGAAGTGGGGCTGTAGGAGGAAGTACACCTACGTGCCAAGCACCGATGTGGAGATCACGTCCTCCGGCACCCTCGTGGCCACCGTTTTGGTTCGATTCTGCCTTACCCATTTGTGCAGCCATGACATCGACAACGGTGTCACCCATGGCGAGTGCAAGGCCAACATCACGAATCATTGGTGCAACGAGATCACCATCATAGCCGTTTCCAGGCGTATGTGATTTGTCTGGATCGTCAGAACGCTTCAGCGCAGTAGCAACGGCAACAACGCCTTCTTGCCAAGTTGAGCGGAATCCCTTCCCTCCAAATCGAGAGCCATCAGGCGTATCCATACCTGAGAAGAACACTTCCTTGAGGTGCGCATCCATGGCCCGAGTACGCGTCATCATACGCTGCCATTCCATACGATGCTCCATCGTTGTCGACATGTAATGCGCAAGCCGCCTGAGGCACAAACGAAGGTCGACGATGAGATGCTTCATTCGTCGTTGCAAGTGCTCTTCGATGGTTCTTCGTGGCATTACCTCTTCATCGAGAATGGTCGAAATCTTGTGTGTGTTTTGGGCTTCAAACCCTCGCTTGAATGCATCAATATAGCGCTCACTGAATGCATGCCAAGATGCACCGTCAAAGGATTGCTGACCATCGACATGGAGATGATCCCAAATGTTGGCTGCCAAGAAAACGTGTCCTTCATGGCGTTCGGAAAAGAATCGCATTACTTCTGCTCTTGCCGCATCAATAAGCAATGGTTGTGTAAAGGTTAGCGCTTCGCTCGGCGTCCATTCAGCACCGTGAATGACTGGCTGTGCACCTTGTGTCATGACCCCGCCCCATGTTGGCGAAGAGGCACCTTGTATCAAGGCTATGGATTCACGGATTTGGCAAAAGGCCTCACTCATCTTCCCCGATAGCGTCCTTGAGCACGCGAATTGAGGTCCGTGTCACGAGAACTGTCGCCAAGACTGTTGCAACAATACCAAGGAGGAGCAAGAATAATCCTCCACTCGACTCAGTCAAACCAGCCATCCCTGAACGACTGAGAGCAATCGAGCCAAGAGCATGGCCGTAGTATGCGTAAATCAGGCAGTAGATTAGACTTGAAAGGTTCGAGAGTAAGAACACGCGAAGTGTCACTGGAGTCGCCGACATGATGTAGTTGAGCCACTCATCAGGAAGAATTGGTGAAAGACGAACTAAGACCGAGATTCGCATCGCGTCCTCGCCTAGTGCTGCTTCAATGTTGAGCATCCTCCGATCGTTTTGGATGGCTTCTTGAATGGATTCTCGGAACAGCCATCTTCCAAGAACGAATGCAATGAAACCTCCAACCATTGATGCAACAAAGTTCACGGCGACAGCCATCCAGAACGGGAAAATGGCACCTGCACCGACCTTTACAAATGGTGTTGGCAAAAGAAGAACAATAGCTAACGATAGAGCAATCGTGAACAGCACGGGTGACCAAATTCCGAAACTCTTGATCCAGTCGATGATGTTCACAGCATCTTGAAACAAAAAGTAGCCTGCAACACCACAAAGGACCAGTACAGCAAGACCAAACAATGCTCGCCATTGATACAATCGAACCTTCTGTTGCTTCATTTGTTGAAGGTTTTTACGACCATCGATAAGATGGAGTTCTGAAGGCTTCGGAAGTTGCGAAACCGATGGTCGAGGAATTTTCTTCATACCGTCATTCCTCTTCTGATTCTGGCAACGACGAGAGGACATCACCGAGCATTTCTGCTGCATCCTCAATTCGCGTCATGAGTGTGATATCAGCGACGGCTCCCGGTCGTCCCAAATCCCACATTAATTCATGAACCATTTCAGTTGTCAGTCGTGTCATTCGCAAGACTTGAGGGTCAATCCGATCGAGGTCATCCTCAGGAAGGAGCGCAATTTGTTCTGGCACTTCGTCGAGGATATCATCCATTTTTGATTCAATCTCATCAGCAATGTTTTCAGCTTGCTGTTCCAAAATAGATTCCATTCCACCTGCTGAAACAGGTGTTGGTTGCTCGTTCAAATCGCCAAGAGATTTCTTTTTCTTCAAGTCTTCAAACGATGGCCCTGTTGCTTCGCCTGCATCTCCACTATCTTGCACCAGACGGTTGAGTGCGACGCGAAGAAGATTTGACAAGTCCGTTGCCTCCAAGTCCAAGTCAACGTCCATCCCTTCTTCGCCCATCTGGACAAGAATTTCGTTAATGAAAGACTCGTTGATACGGTCGGGTCCGACAAGCCCCTTGAGCATCGGTAACGCCCATCCCCCTCCACCGGCCATAACCGCAACATCGAACGAACCACCACCTGTGTCGAGCGTGACGTCTGCTGGAGGGGGAATGAATTGTTTGCGACTGTGTTTCCAAAGTTGGTCGACAAGAACCTTCATGTCGACTGGTTTGCCAATCACCTCGTGGATTCCAGCCTTCGCAGCTACCAACATGAAATCCGGTGTCGTAGAACGGGACAACAAAACGATTCGGCATTTGAAAGCAAATTCTGGATCGCCCATTAACCGTTGAGCAGCATCAATGGCATCGCCTGATTTCCACTCACCATCAAGCAGAACCACCTCGGGCATGACGGCAAGGGCCGTACCTTCTGCTTGGCGTAATGTTCCGGCCCGAGTGACATCAAATCCTTCACGTTCAAGCGTTGATGCGAGAAGAGTACGACGACCCTGATTCTCATCAGCAACGATGACCTTTCCCATGATGACCAAGAGGAAACGAGACCTCCGGCTCTTTGAACCTCACCCACGAATTAGCCGTGAACAATGTCTTCTGGAGCCATTTGACCCCATGCCATGATACCACCGGTGAGGTTGTACAAGCGACTGGATTCGATGCCCGATTGGTTAAGCAACAAAATAGCCATTTGAGAACGCATACCGCTTCGACAGATAACCACAACATCACGGTCGCGAGGAATATCTTCCGATGCCGTATTCGCAACGTCGTGAATGACATGCAAATCGAATGTTGCAAGTCGAATTTGTTGAAGTTCCTCATCGCTTCGAACGTCGACAATGAAGGGATTCCATCCTGTTTGTTGCTTTGATTTCAATTCAGGCACAGTGATGGATTGCATCATAGATTCCCCTGCAACTTCGTCTTCTTGAACTTGCTGAGGGCGTGGCGTGCAGTAGACAGGATCGTCAAACAACGCTTGAGAATGGGACAAGTCGGTGATATCTGGTTTGAAGTCAAGAGCACCAAATTGCAACGATTGCATAGTCATTGATTCTGCATCGTATAGGAGTAGACGACCAATAAGGCTCGACCCCATTCCAACGATGTGCTTGATCACCTCCGTCGCCTGAAGACTGCCAACAACACCCGGAAGAACACCAAACACGCCAGCTTCAGCACAGTTTTGCAGGGCTCCAGCCGGAGGTGCTTCAGGGAATAAATCCCGATAACGGCGGTCTTCTTTTGATGAAAAGAACGAGACTTGACCCTCAAATCGGTGGATTGATCCGTAGACCCAAGGAATCGAGAGAAGATGACATGCATCATCAATCAGGTAGCGAGTTGGAATGTTATCGGTCCCATCCACGACCACGTCCCAGCCTTTGAACAATTCAAGTGCATTCGCAGGGCTGAGTCTCTCTTTATGCTCAACAATGTTCAGATTTGGATCGAGCGCGAGAAGTTGTTCTTTGGCAGATTCAACCTTCATCCGACCAACGTCTTCAGTTCGATGAAGGACTTGACGTTGAAGATTTGAAATGTCGACCCAATCATCATCGATGACACCAATGGTTCCAACACCTGCTGCGGCCAGATAGAGAAGCACGGGGCTTCCTAGTCCACCTGCACCAACAACGAACACTTTGGCCTTGGCCAACCTCTCTTGCCCTTCAATCCCAACTTGTGGAAGAACAAGATGACGGGCATGCCGTTGCATATCGACCATGTTGATGCGTATTGATCCATAATGAAATAGACATCGTTGCTCAATGAAGGTTCTCTTCAAGCCACTTTTCTGCATCCATTGCGGCTTGGCAACCCATTCCCGCTGCGGTAATGGCTTGCTTGTAACGGGTGTCGACAACGTCACCTGCTGCAAAGACACCATCAACCGAAGTCATGGTGTGTTTCTTGTGAATGATGTAGCCGTTTTCATCGGTTTCAACTTGTCCGTTCAGGAAACTGGTGATTGGTTTGTGACCAATGGCAATGAACGCCCCTGTTGCAGCAATCTCTTCGGTCGACCCATCTCTTGGGTCCTCGAGAACGGCTCCGGTCAGTCCCTTCTCATCGCTCAGCCATTCCTTGACTTGACGGAACGTTTTGATCTCAATCTTAGGATGGTTCGCAGCACGCTCATACATGATGGTTGATGCTCGGAAGACATCCCGACGATGAATCAACGTGACCTTTGAAGCAAAGCGAGTGAGGAAGGTTGCTTCTTCACAAGCAGAATCTCCACCACCGATAACGAGAACTTCCTCCTCTTTGAAAAAGGCCCCATCACACGTTGCGCAAGTGGAAATGCCTCGTCCTTTCTGGTCTGCTTCACCGGGTGCGTCGAGCCAAATGGATTCCGCACCTGTGGATACAATCAGCGAATGAGCGAGGAAATCTTCACCTTCAACGGTGACCTTGAACGGTCGAGAGGAGGTGTCGACCGACTCGACGTTCTTGTCTTGAACGCTCAAACCGAATCGTTCTGCTTGCTCACGAAGCTGCATCATCATCTCTGGACCACCAATGCCTTCCGGATAACCTGGAAAATTCTCGATATCACTGGTGAGCATCAACTGGCCACCGGACATGTAACCAGCGAACATAAGAGGCTCGAGCATGGCTCGAGCTGCGTACAAACCAGCAGTATATCCAGCAGGTCCAGAACCGATAATGATGACATTGTGAACATCTGACATTTGACTCACTCCCATACCAACACCCCGATGGACTTGAACATTATCCCTCTGTTTTCTCGCGCAAAGTGTCGGCTAAACACCTATGTAGGGCAGAGCCGAGTATTGAATCGATGAGTAGTCGTAATTCGATTCTTCCTGTATTTCTTTCAGTGCTCTTCATCCTTTGTTCAACAAGTCCAATCCACATGCATGACTTTTCTCCGAAGAAAGACGATAATCAAGCGACTTCGGGGCGTTCAGTGCATTATGGAGATTGGGTGATTCACAGAGAAATTTTTGTTAATGATGGCTGTAGGAGTTACTATGGTTCTGATTATATCATCACCGCAGCTAGCACTCTCGACATGCTTGCCATTTACTCAGAAGGTTGCGATGATGAAAATGGTGATGTAATCGTATACAACACTCAGGATTTGAGCCTCCTCCATACGATTCAGAACAGCGATTCTTTGCGAGATGTCATTTTTTCGCCAGACGGGCAGTACCTGGCATTGCGCTCACCAGAAGCATTCTCGGTCGTTGAAACAGCGACATGGACGGAGGTAGTCAGTCAATCTCGCTCTACAGCAGATAATTTCTTTTTCAATTCTGTCACATGGTCCGGAGATAGCACTCGTGTCATTGTCGCCACAGGCAACAACGGCGGTCACATGTATGAAGCTCCTGATTGGAATGAAGTTGAAGGTGCTTCTTCTACCGGAATATTGGTGGCTCACCATCCCAGCGAAGAAAAAATTTGGTACGTAGGCTCGGATGGATCAGGGAACGTCTACGAGTATCAAGACGTCCCTCTCGCAGGGAAAAGATGGGTGCTAACACGTTCGTTTACAATCCAAAGTCCAGTGTATGACTTTGCCGCATCCCCTGATGGTGATGCCCTCATAGCAAACGACGGTTCAAGCTCCTACGTGTATTCGACCAACGACTACACGCTAAGTGATACAATCCAATATACAGTAGGAGAGGCAAAATTTTCACATGATGGAACGTCATTTCTCCAAACAATTGGTTCTTATTCGAATGGTGACATCGGAATTTACTCAACAATGGATTGGGACTTTGAACGAGATTTAGACGTGTCCTATGGCAACAAGGACGCAAGTTTTTCAGCTAATGATTCTGAAATTTTTGTTCTCGTATCTGGTGGCTACGATACCACGAGGTTGGTTGGCTACATGCCAGATCAGGATGAAGATGGTGTAGATGATTCCAAAGACCAGTGTCCAGAAACCCCTACTGAAGAGGAATCGAATACATCGGGTTGCTCATCGAGCCAACGAGATACCGATGGAGATGGAATCAATGACAAATTCGATGACTGCCCTCGCACGAAGGACACCTCATCTGTCGATGCGAAGGGTTGCTCAGTCTCTCAATTGTTGGATTCAGATGGTGACGGAATAGCCGACTCAGATGATGTTTGTCCCAACTCCACAACCAATTCGAAGACAGATCGTAATGGCTGCTCGCCTGTGCAGAGAGATTCAGATGGCGATGAGTTGAGTGATGAAAGCGACGAATGCCCGTTGGATCCATTCAATGACTGTCCAGAGAATATTTTGTGGGATTTTAACGGAACGCAAATCGAAAATTCAAAAAATTATGCGTACCTTGAATATGCCCCAAATGGGAATTATATCGCTGCAAGAAAGTCTCCCTCATATGGGGAAGTTGTTGTCATGGACAAGGATCTTTCAGTTGTGTACACGATATACGCACCTGGAAATTTTTTCTTCAATGATTACGAATGGAGCCCGGATAGCCAAGAGTTGTTGTTGACCATAAGCAACGATGACTCGGAATGTGAATTTCAAACTTGGAATGTACAAACTCAGGTGTTATCTGAACTCCAAGTGTTTCTCTCAGATTGTAGGGGTGTCAGGGCCGACAGCACAACGTATTCACCTGATGGAAACATGATTGTGCTGTCTGCATACAATTCGGGGTACAGAGTACGGACCATTCTGCTTGACGGTTCAATGCAGTCAATATTGATAGAAGACAGCAATTTTGCTCCCAGTTTGTTCCAATTCTCATACGACGGTAACTGGCTCTTTGGAGGCGATGGATCGCAGATTATCGTCTGGGACGCGCAGAATTATGAATTTGTAGAGACACGTGCTATGAGGGGTTCACATACGATGCAACTCACCTCTGATGGGGGGCACTTCCTCCTTCATTTGGATGAGGAAATCATGACCTATTCAGCATCGAAATTAACCATAGCAACCACTATTGCTGTAACAGAAAACGATTCAGAAATTATTGACATCCAATTCTCAAAGAATCAGAGAATGATTTACGTCACTGTATTGCTGGAATATTGCTCTTGGAGATGTGATGATGATCAAGAGGGAGCGACAACGATTCTCAAGACATATTCAATTGATGAGGGCAATCTCAGCTTTCTCGCTGAAAGCGAAGTGTACAGGTCAAGTGATGTTGTTGCACCATTGTATCACCCAGATGAGGAGGTTGTACTCATCAAGCCAGGTCGAAACGATAACTACATTTCAATGGCCAAAGATTCCGATGGTGACGGGTTCAACAACTCTGTTGACGCATGCCCATTGACAGATATTCAATGGACGGTAGATGAAACTGGATGCAGTGAAGAACAACTCGATGATGATGGCGACGGTGCAGCGAATTTTGTTGACCTTTGTATGGACTCGCCTGCAGGCGTGAGTACTGATGAAAATGGCTGTACAGAAGGTCAGGTTGACGAAGATTACGATGGCATCTGCAACGATGATGCTCCAAGTGACGGCCCATCCGATTGCACGGGCGAAGACAAGTGTCCGGGCACCTCAACTGGTGTAAGCATCGACAGCAGTGGTTGTAGTTGGGCACAACAGGACAGCGATGGCGATGGAGTTGACAACGGCAATGATTTGTGTGAATACACAGAAATTCCCGGAGATGCGGACAGCAACGGGTGTGACAGAAAGCAACGTGATTCCGACCAAGATTCAATCAATGATTATTGGGATGTGTGCCAGGTCACCGCTATCGGGGCTGAAATAGATGATTCAGGTTGTTCAGATCTTCAAGTCGATACTGATTTGGATTTAATTTGCAATAGAGATGCCGCTTCGTCGGGTCCATCGAACTGTACGTCTATCGATACATGTCCAAACACTGAATTGAACGAATCAGTGGATGAATATGGATGTTCATGGAATCAGCGAGATGATGATGAGGACGGGATTTTCAACAAATTCGACCTTTGTCCAAACACACTCGCTGATTCTGTAGCGCCGAATGGATGCTCAACATGGCAAATGGATTCAGATGGTGATGGCGTGTACGATGCAAACGATGAATGTGCAAACACAGATGCAGTCCATATCGCTGATGCAAAAGGCTGCTCGGATGAACAATACGAACTGAAAGGAGCAAGTTCGAATGAAAATACACTCGCCTCAAACATGCTTGTTGGGGTTGCAGGAGTGGTCATTGTCATATTGGTTGGGTTGATTATGATGCGACGAAAAGAGGGCGATGGCATTGAACAAGCTCCCTCCATTGAATATCCACAATATGCGACACGTGGAGCGATGCGTGACGGTATGGAGTGGATTGAACATCCATCAGGGAGCCAACAATGGTTCTACCGAGACCAATCAACCCAGCAATGGGTTCATCGAAAATGATGCTTCTAGAATTTAGTTCGGTCTTGTGCTAAAATTTAATTCTCAATGCGTTGAGGTTGTATTATGGATGTCGCCTCACACTGGTTGATGGGTTCGGGTGCGACAAATGGACGTACGAAATTCTGGGTCGCCGGATTGATGGGCGTCCTTCCAGACCTGCTCGTTTTTGTTCCGAACTCCTTCTTTTTGGATGAACGCCCCGAAATTGATGAGAATACGCTCACCGCTGATTTTGGATGGTACGCATGGGAAGCATACCAAGTCACCCATAGTCTCGTTTGGGCGACGATCGGGTTCTTGTTTACTTGGATTTTCTTCGAGAAACGAGGCGTTTCTAAACGGTTGTTTACCGATCATTCCCTCTCAGCACGAAACGCTGCAGTTTGGTTATGGCTTCCTTGGTTCATCCACATCTTCAACGACATACCGACGCATACCGCGAAGTTCTTTCCTACACCGTTTTTGGCACCATTTAGTGACATTCGAGTCGATGGTTATCGATGGAGCACGCCTTGGGTGTGGCTCACAAATCTAGCGATTATTATCGCCATTTGGTCGTACGTGTTTTACAAGAAACGAAACCAATCAATCAT
>CATISI010000215.1 GCA_949538025.1 Candidatus Poseidoniaceae archaeon | reverse complement strand
TCATCCAAGGTTAGTTCGTTGCCAAACATACTGCCTCTACGTCGCTTTGGCTTCGATACTGGTGTCTCTGCTGCTTCTGGCTCAGGTTCGGTTTCGTTCACAGGCGTGGATGGTTCGGGTTGAGTTTGTGCTTCTGCTGCTGCAGTAAAAGTTTGGGCCAAGGTAGCGATGGTTGATTCGAGTTGTTGGCTTTGTGATTGAAGGCTTTCAAGGAGCGTGCCCAATTCTTCCATTCGTTCTCGAGTGAGTGATGCTGCGTCCGACCATGTTCGTTCACCGAAGATGCCACTCCCGAGATCGACGATGGTGGTTCCTTCTCCTCCACCAGGGTGTTGACATGTGAGCGTTACACCGGCTCCGATGGAAACATGCATCTTCATTTCTAAATCATGATCTTTTTTTGACAGTGTTTCGAGGATTGTCGCCGTTACATCGTGTTCGCCGAGAACATTGATTACCTGTTCGATTCGTTCTTGAACTTCATGAAATCGTTCACGATTCATTTCAACGAGTCGTGCTGTTCGTTGAAGTTCAGATTGTTCCACAAGACCGCCTCGACAAAGCCTGTGGTGCGACCTTCATGAATGCGGCGATGCTGCAATCACTCTTCTTCAACCACTGGAGCAATGGTGCCGCCAGCTGCTGCGATTTCTTCACGAAAGTGGTGAAGAACGCTCGGTTCGAGAGATGTTCGTGGATCGATTTCAGTCACGGAATCGATGTTAATCGCACGACGCTTTGCCTTGTGACGGGAGCCGATGATCGAGTAAACACGGTGCTCAGCATCAGATTTGGATGATGCTACAACATCGAGCGAAAATTTCTGTCGGAGACGACCGAACGGGGCTTGTCCATCAACACGGAAGGCCTTCATGAATCCAAGGCGACTCGTTTCTTGATTTAAACGCGATGGTTGAGAGTTGGGGGGGCGCATCGCGTGTTTCATCAACGTGGATGGGTAGCGTAACCATGTGCGAAGTCTTCTCTTGGCGGTACTCCTCCTCGTTGCGCCTCTCCCACTCGGAGATGTGATTGATGAGACGGTCTACTCAGGGGGAGAAGCTCTCCTCCTGCTTCCCGGAGGTCGAGTATGGGAACAATCGGATTGGGATATGTTGCACGATTTTGGTTTCTCGCCGCTACGTTTGGTCTCTGCATCTGAACTGCTCGTTTGGAAATTGGAAGAAGGGGCGCATCATCCAACTGCAAGTGAATTGAATTCTGAAAGTGCGATGTGGAAATCGCTTCCATATGAGGGACAAATGGTTCGGGTTGTTCTTGAGCCAGGGCTTCCGTCGAGCGCTGTAATTGGCATTCGTGAGCAAATCCAACAAATTGGAAACGGTTTTGTGGATTCAATTGATTACGGCCATTTGCCATCAATCGATACGATATGGACTTCCAATTCGGATATGAACTGGTTTTCCAATATTGACGGTGTCCTGTGGCTTGAACCAGTGTTGCCCACAAGTGGTAGAAATCTCGATTCTGGGGCTATCCTCTCTGGGTCTGCCACAGAAACGTACCCTGCTGCTTGGACGGTTGGGCTCAACGGGTCTGATGTTGTGATTGGGGTTGCAGATACTGGAATTGATTCCGATCATTCCTGTTTCCGTAATATCTCCGATGCATCAATCGGTCTCGAGCATAGGAAACTGTTGCACGTGAACACGACAATTGATGCATGGGACAGTTCTGGCCATGCAGATTATCGCCATGGTACGCACACCGCAGGAATTCTTGGTTGTCATCCTATCGCAACGGCGACTGAAGACAGTATCCCATCCTCAATAATGTCGCTCGGTTATGGATCGCAATTGGTCATTCAAGATATTGTCTCTGAACAAGGCTGGCAACCCCCGGACGTGGACTTGTTACTTGCTGAATCGGCCTTGTATGGCGGATATCTTCATTCCAATTCATGGGGTGATGATACCACTGAGTATACATTAAGATCTGGCGATTTTGATGCTTTCACACGTGAATTCCCGTGGACATTGCCATTGATTGCCCCTGGAAACAACGGTGGCTTGGTTCTCGAGCCGGCCAATGCGAGGAACGTCATCGCCATCGGCGCTGCAACAAAGGATCTCGAGACGGAGCGGTGGATGTCTTCGGTTCACGGACCAACCGATGCTAGCACGCGTGGCATCTTTGCTCTCGCCCCTGGCGTATCGATTGTCTCTGCTCGTTCCGACGGCTCACCAGATACATACAATGTAGGGCAGCATACATTGAGCGGTACCAGTATGTCCACACCAATGGCAGCAACGTACGCAAGTGTGATTCAACAAATGGTTCAGGAAGGTTGGCTAACAGGACACAACGAGACACTCACTAAGCATCCATTATCAGATCGAGCGCCATGGTTTGAAGCCGATGCATCACAAAATGACGTCTTACTCGGAGATGGGTTTACACCATCTGCGCCAATGATGAGGGCTCTTCTTTCACTCTCGTCAACAGCGTTGAGTGAAGCGCACAGAAATGGAGGAAACGGGGGGCCCAATGCTCCAAATGCATACGACGGATGGGGCATACTCAATCTGAGCGAAATCATTGATTTCGAACAGCTAGCCTCGCCCTCTGCTGATGGCGAACGGCCAATTTCCAATGTTTGGATTCATGACTCTTATCGATTAATGGAGCATAACCCTTCCGTCCATTTCGAAAGACGAATCGGAGTATCGCAACCAATTGAGTACCTTATGGAAAATAGTTGGGATGGCGAGGGTGCTATCGGGCCATTCCTGGCAACAAATGATGTCTTCCAACAACGTTTCATCCTCAACGGTGAAGCGCTTGATGTACGGCTATCCACACAAGCAAAGCCAGAGCCGCATCTGGTTGACGATGTTCAACTCATGGTCCGTTTACCCGATGGTCGGTTTGCTGTAGGTGAAAGTTATCGAAGCGATGGTCGTTCGATGTTGTACTATGATTTTGCTGACCACCTCAACACCACAGCCTTCCCTGCAACGAACGAAACCACCGTTGGCATTCACCTCGATGAAGAGACGCTCAGCGGGATTGAGTATGTGGATGTCATCGTCACAGGACGCTATGTGACACCTGGAAATCTACCCGGTACATTGGGTATAGAAGGCGATCGACTCGGATTCGGTCTTGCTGTTCGCGGGGTTGAGCTCGACCCATTGAATCACTCCGATGCTGATGGGGATGGCATATCGTACGAAGACGATGTCTGTCCTTTCGTCAGTGCACTTGGCTGGGATTTAGACATGGATGGATGTATTGATGATTTCGATGAAGACGGTATTGAAGACAACTTCGATGATTGTTTAATGACGCCTCTGGATGTTCCAGTAACCCAACGGGGATGTGCGCAACAAAACAACTCCCCTAGGGTATTTTTAGATGAGATCTCTTTGCAACAACACGACAATGAAACCATATCGATTCTCTTTTCGATTCTCGATGAGGATCCCGTTAACGTAACACTTGTTCTCGAACGTCTTGGCTCGCAGGCAGGAACCGTAAGCGTGTGCACAATGCTTCTTGTCGATGATGCTTGGAATACGTGCTCCGTGAACGTGAGTCAAGATTTCTTCCCGTTAGATGCCGCTGGAAATTGGACGGTTGAAATTAACGCAACCGATCTGAATTCCAGTTCATGGACCACTCCTGCATCCACGAGTTACACATCCGAACAGATTACAATCCACGTTTCACAGCCGACTCAAGAAGAAGAATATCGAGATAGTTCATGGGCGGATGCTGCACTGTGGTCTTCTATTGTTGCCGCAATTGTCATTTCTCTCATTGTTCAATTTGTCCTCCGAAGATCCCGACATGTGTGAAAATTGAGCAAAAATTGTTCATGATTATGAAGGGCTATCTTCAAACCTTATGGCATCCACGGTGGTTTATTCGAGAGGGTGTTCAAGATGAGCGGACGATTATATGTTGGAATTGACTTAGGGACGTTTCAGTCAACTATTGCTTCAAGCGCAGGTGCCATGCACTCTGTTGAAACTGTAGTTGGGCGACCAAAAGACCCCGTAGCACGAAACTTCCTCAAGCGCGACGTTCTCTTCGGCGCCGATGCACTCAAGAACAAACTTGCTTGCAACCTTTACCGCCCAATGGCAGCAGGTGTTGCTCAGGATGATGAAGCGAACCTTGCTGCTGCAAAGGCCTTCGTATCTCACCTCATCGAGACCGTAGATCCAGAAGAATTCGACGAGGTCTTTGGCGTCATTTGCTCCCCGAGTCACGTTTCGTTCACCGACAAGAGCAACCTTGTAGCAACCCTACGTGGTCAAGTCAATGCTATCATGGTCGTTACCGAACCGTTCGCAACAGCCTTTGCAATCGGTGAAATCGGTGGCTCCATTGTCGTCGATATCGGCGCTGGTACAACCGACATTGCTCGAATCCACGGAACATTCCCGACCGATGAGGATCAAGTCACTATCCAGGAAGCTGGAGATTGGCTCGATCTTGAACTAAAGAACCTCATCGCAAAGAAGTTCACTGGAGCGCAAATTACCAAAGACATGGTTCGAAAGTGGAAAGAAGAATCCTCTTACGTCGGTGGCGACGTCCGAACAGTTGAAGTTTCACTCTCTGTTGATGGTAAGAGCCAGAATGTAGACATCGGCGACCTCATTCAGGAGGCGTGTGAACTCTTGATTCCTAAGATCGGTAACGCCATCAAGCGCATTGTCGCTGAGGCAGACCCTGAGTACCAACCGGTTCTGCGAAACAACATCATCCTCTCTGGTGGAGGTTCCCTCATCGAAGGACTTGCAGAGCGAGTTGCTCGAGAAATATCCGATATCGGCGATGTCAACGTCTGGTGCGTTGAAAATCCATTGGAAAAGGTCGCTGAAGGTGCACTTATGCTCGCAGGTGAGATGCCTGACGACATGTACACCTCCATCAACTGATTTGGTTTGTTCAAACAACACCAAAATCAGCCACCTAATGCTCTGATTCACAGGGAAGGTTCAAGAGTGGTTGAGGTTCGATAGTTCCCTGTATGACGCTTGGCGCTCCGAATCCAGATGCCTCTCGAGGTTCAGAAACCAGTTCTGGAAACGACAGGGCTGCTCTCGAAGGGATGCTGAAAAGTTACCCAATTGATCAACTCGTCGAGGAGGTATTGATCGCTTGGGATGAACTTGGGCGACGTAACGATGAAGTTGTCACAATCAAGCAACGGCTGCGAGTCTTGGAACTCGATCTCGCTGAGCGCGAAGACGAAGTTGCCCCTGAAATTCAACGGCTCCAAGAATCCGAAGAGCAATTGAAAGAGGCGGAAGCACGTATTGTTCACCTTGATCGATTGTTGAATGATACTCGACAAGAGCTTGATGCCCAGGCCTCGTCCTTGTCCAAGGAACAACAAGACGCTCTTCATGAAGAAGTTGAACAATTGAGGACGCTCAGTGTTTCGCAGGATGAAGTCATCGCAGAGATGGAAGGCCGTATGGGACTCATGGTCGAGGCTTTAGAAAAGGCCGCAGATGCGGGACTTACCTCGGTTACTGCGGATGAAGTTCGCTCTTTGAAACATCAGCTTGAAGAAAAATCTGCTCAGTACGATGCGGAAGTTGCCGCCAACAATGCATTAGAAGAAGAACGTCAGCGTTTGCGTGATATTGCTGATCGTATGCGTGGGCTCCTCGACGCTCGCGACAAGCGTCTTGCAGACCTTGAAGAGCAACTTGAGCGCGTCATGCAGGGGCCACGATCTGTTTCTGCTGAACACGACTATTTAGTGGAACAAATCGAGGAAATGAAGCGAAGGCTCCTTGAGCGAAACCGAGAATACGAATCGTTGCGTCGTCGTGAGCGACGTCTTCACACCGACGTATTCGAACGTGATGAACGCATTCAACAGATGTCACTCACCATTACTGATCTTGAGGCGGCTCTCACAGACCGTGTTGCTGAAATCCGTGAATTGGAATCTCAGAATGCTGTTGCTATGCAAGAGGTAACCAGTGTACGTCGCGGTGAGCGAACACGAGAAGTTGTCGGACGTGTCTTTGCCGATTCCCTCTCCTTAGTACGTGGTCATGATGCCCGAGAGGCTAAGCGAGATGCGTATGCAAACAGTCCTGATGTTGAAAGGACACTTTCAACGCCTGATGCCGATGATATGCGTAAACTTGCAGAAGGTGGAACAGTTGATCTGAATGTTGACGAATCCGCACTACCTCAAGGAATGGATGTGGATGATGTTCGCCCACCTTCTCCGGGCGGTAGTGGAGATCCTGTTCTCTTTGAGGATGAGTCAGAGAACGCTGATGAGTGATTGCAGTCGCTCTTTCAGTAGTTGTAAGTCGTCGAATTCTTCGGTAATCGTTCCAGTGACAATGTAGTCTGCCCCAGCATCAGCAGCAGCTTTCATTTGTTCCGGGGATCGTATTCCTCCCCCGACAATAAGAGTACACTGCATGGATGTTTTTGCCGTCTTGATTAGGTTCAATGAAACCGGTGATGACGCGCCAGAACCTGCTTCAAGATACACGGTTGAGAATCCATACATTTCGGCTGTTTGGCAATATGCTGATACGATTTCTGAGTCGTCTGGGTTGATTAAATCCGCCTGTCCGACTTCACCAACTGCGCCTCCCGGAGCACAAACAATGTATCCGGTTGGAATGGTATGAAGGCCTGCTTGAGCGATGTAGGGAGCTCCAGTAAGTTGCTCTTCGATCAGGAAGCGGCGGGAAGTACTGTTCATCAACATCATGAACAGAATTCCATCGGCTTTTGCAGACATAGCGTGGGCTCCACCGGGGAACAAGATCACTGGAATGTTCCACATTTCTTCATCGGTATCAGGATGTTGGCTTGCTGCGAACATAGCAAGTTCAAGTGCTTCTTGAATGGATGCACAAGTTGCATCGACAATGTTGCTGCCAGTATCTGTTGACCCACCCACAAAAATGGCAGATGTACCACACTCGACAGCCACAAGTGCACGCTGTGCTGCAACTTCGGGGGATTGCTTGTCCGGATCAATAAGCGTAATGTGTTTCGTTCGAGACCCTCCTCGAGGAAGCATTGGCTCGTCATGCATCCACATTCCATTCACCCGGTGATGGGAGTGTGTAGCAGAGAGTTGTTAAGGAATTTCATGATTCATGAGCAAGAATTGACATACCGTATCGAAGAAGCACTAATCATGGTCGATGTTGAGAGGCCTCTGCGAGCCATCCTCTCGCGTTCCGATGCTCCAAAAAGTAAAATTCGCCTTGCCATACTTTGTTCCATTCTCAATAAAATCTGGGATTTGGCCCCTCCTCTCCTCATCGGTGTTGCCGTCGACGTTGTCGTCCAGAAAGAAGATTCTCTGTTGGCGCAATGGGGCATCATCGACCCATGGAACCAACTCATTGTTTTGGCTATAGCAACGTTTGTTATATGGGGTCTCGAATCGTTGTTCGAATATTTTTATGCGGTTTTGTGGCGCAATCTCGCTCAAACTGTGCAGCACAATCTCCGTATTACAACCTTTGATCATGTCCAAAATCAATCCATGACCTGGTTCGATGAACATCAGAAAGGTGATCTTCTTGCGGTCATGAACGATGATGTTAATCAACTTGAACGGTTTCTCGACAAAGGTGCAAATGACCTCTTGCAAGTGACAACAACCGTGATTGTTGTAGGTGCTGTGTTCTTGTATCTCTCATGGGAAATCGCACTGTTTGCAGTACTTCCGATTCCTATTATCCTCTGGGGTTCCTTCCTCTATCAGAAGAAACTTGAGATTCGATATCGCGATGTTCGAGCAACTGCAGGACAATTGAATGCACTGCTCGAGAACGATCTAACAGGAATGGCCACAATTCAGTCGTTCACCAATGAGACGTTGGAACTGGAGCGTGTTCGGTCTCTTTCAGAAGAATACAGAAGTGCAAATCGATCGGCAATTCGTCTTTCAGCGGCATTTGTTCCCCTCATCCGGATGGCAATCTTAGCAGGATTTACTGCAACGCTTCTCTTAGGCGGACGGCTTGCGTTGGACGGTGTATTGGCAGTCGGCGCGTACTCCGTTCTCGTATTCATGACACAACGGCTGCTATGGCCACTTACTCGCTTGGGCGAAACTTTCGACTTATACCAACGTGCTATGGCTTCCTCTGTCCGTATCCTTACGCTCCTGAATGAGCCTCGCACGGTGACGGATGGAAAGCATGTCCTAGACGAAGAAATGGCGAGAGAATCGCCAATCCGCTTCGAAAATGTTGGTTTTGCATATCCTGAACGTTCAGCCCTCTTCGATGAATTTAGTGTCGAAATAGAAGCAGGAGCTACGCTTGGAGTTGTTGGCTCGACCGGTTCTGGGAAAACCACGCTTACTCGATTCCTCTTACGTTTCGTTGAACCGATCAGTGGAGGTATTTCGTGGGGAGGAAACGACATCAGAGAGTACACTCTTGAATCACTGCGCCAATCCATTGCTCTTGTCTCGCAACACGTCACACTCTTTCCTACTTCGATCCTAGAGAACATTCGATATGGTCGAAACGATGCCACCGACGAAGAGGTCAAGCAAGCAGCACTCGCCGCTGAAGCGTTTGACTTCATCGAAGAGCTACCCAATCAATGGGCCACGTTTGTTGGTGAAGGTGGATATCGGCTCTCCGGCGGTCAACGTCAGCGTATTGCCATTGCTCGAGCAGTACTGAAAGATGCCCCGTTACTCATCCTCGATGAGGCTACGTCTGCAGTTGACAATGAAACAGAAGCCGCATTGCAACGAAGTATCGCTCGAATCAGTAAGGACCGAACGACGATTATTGTCGCCCATAGACTATCGACCGTTCGTCATTCAAATTCCATCTTGGTGTTAGAAAGTGGAGAAGTAATTGAACACGGAAAACATGAGGATTTGCTCGCTCTAGGTGGTAAGTATGCCGCGCTGTGGTCCGTTCAGATGGGTGAGAAAATCGCCTTGTAAAGTTACACGCGAAAACGAAAGTATATATTCGCGAAGAAATCCTTACAGTTTGATGAACATGCAGTATGAAAACTCATCAAAACTACGAAGCCTGAAGTTGAACCGCCGAAACAGCGCTGTACTCGCTGTTATGCTGTTTGCACTTGCAGCCGTTGCACTACCAGCGGCTGCTGCGACCACAAACCCTGCTACTGAGTGTATTACAGACGCAGTAACAGGTGAAGTTACCAACCAAGCTGACTGCTGGTTGAACGATGGAGTCGATGACGGGCTACAACTCGTCACCTTCTTCCTGTTCTTCGTCGGATACATTTCGATGGGTGCGGCGTTCGTTTTCTTCATGAGTGAGCGCTCGAACGTTGGAGCAGAACACCGCACAACCATGACAATCTCCGCATTGATCGTTGGTATTGCAGCGTTCCACTACTACTACATGCGTGGTGTCTACGTTGACCACCAGGTTGTTTCCATTGAGTACCGATACATGGACTGGATTATCACTGTTCCACTCATGGCACTCAAGTTCCCAAGCCTTGTTGGTAAGGACGCAATCACCGATGCTAAGTTCCTCGGAATGGGCTTCACTGGAGTCTGTTTCACTGGTGCTCTCATCATGATCGCATTCGGTTACCTCGGTGAAGCTGGCCTCCTCATGGGCGGCTCCTCCACTGGCGGTATCCTCGGACTCGTCCTTGGTGGTGTCGGTTGGGCAATGATCATCGTTGCAACTGGTACACCATGGTCAAGCGGCAAGGGTGTCGACAACGACAAAATCCCAGAAAACCTCATGTGGAGTGCAAACGCTCTCCGATGGTTCATCGTTGTTGGATGGATTATCTACCCTCTCGGTTACCTCTTCAGCCCAAAGGCCGACATCATCGACATCGGTGCAGAAGGCGAACTCTGGATGGGTATCGCTTACAACATCGCTGACATGATCAACAAGATCGGATTCGGTGTCGTAGCATGGATGGGAGCCAAGAAGGCTGCCGAAGTTACCGCTTGAGTAGAGAGATAGATTACAGCATGTCATGACTGGGGAGGGCGCCTTGCGGCGCCCTCTCCTCTTCATGGCGAGATATCTGTCGTAACGCATACTCGAGTGAGTATGTTGGAAACCGTGTTCTCCAGAACACGCTCATAGGCCACCATACCAGTGTGAACATAATCACAGCTGGCACAGCCAAAGACCACGCTAGAGCCACGTCCGATCCCAGGCAAATTGGGATAAAATGGACAACGTACAGCGTGAGAGAAAGCTGTCCTAAATGATGTAGCCCACAGAATGGTAAACGGTTCTCTAGAAGTAGCCATATGATCAGAACACCGGTACACGCACCGATAAGAAACGGAGTGTTTGCTGGGAAGAAGGTCAGTATGGCCTCTCCTCGGGGTTGAGCGAATGGAATGCCTGTCTGCATTGATTCGTAGAGAAACAATGTACAGAGGAATAATCCAGATACGGCCACCAGTCCAAGTCTTCGGATTTTCGGAGCATGTATGTTGATACCTGCACCAAGAATCGAAAAGAAGATCCATGGAAACAGTGGATACGTACCAGTTACCAGTAGATGGGATAGGAATTGGATGACGTTTAACGACTCAATCCTATCATCCCATGATAAGGAGGAATCTCCTGGTGAAAATACGGTATTGATGATTCCAATGAGCACGAGGGTTGCTCCGAATGCTATGCTGTTCCTTGAAATACGAATCCATACGGGTGCCAGAAGGTACAGAATAGCAAACAAGGAGAGCACCCCTGGTGTGAATGGATCAAAGAGATGGGATGCAGTAATGTTGACTAGGAACTGTGCTATCATCAGAAAGACGAAACGGATCATTGCTTTTCGTAACGTCCATGTTGATTGAACAGTGACCCAGCCTCCAACGGTTACAAACAACGGAGCTGCTAGGCCTCCAAAACTTGCTACAACAAGCGCAAGAAAAGAAGTCGTTGAAGCATCTGCTGGCGCCCACGTGGCTGCAGCATGCACCATGATCATGAGAAGAATGGCAAGAGCTCGAATCTGATCGATGTCTTGCCGACGATTCATTCTTGGTCACCGCTGACTGCGGACGTACTCAACCGCATTTCGGAAGATTTGCAATCCTTCGCCTTCCCAATCATCATCTAAATCCATGGATGTATGCTCAGGATGAAGCCACATACTGTAGAACGCTTCTGGATGAGGCATCAAACCAAACACAAGACCAGTTGCATCGCAAATTCCTGCAATGTTTCTCATGCTTCCATTCGGACTTATTGGGAACGGCAACAATTCATCTTGAATACCTTCGCCCACAGGTGTAGTAGGGTCAACATATCGAACCGCTAACAGATGGCTCGATTGAAGATTGTCGAAATCTTGTTCTGTCGGCATGACAAATCGCCCTTCTCCGTGGCGTACGGGACATTCAATTCTTTGAATCCCTTTTGTCCAAATACACGGGCTTTTCGAATCGAATTCCAATGTCACCCATCGATCCTCATAACGACCCGTATTGTTGAGGGTGAGACTGGCACGCTGAACAAGATCGGGTTCGAGCGTAGCATCAGTAGGACCTGGTAAAAGCCCTGTTTTTACGAGAGCTTGGAAGCCATTGCAGATTCCAATGATTGGTTTCCCATCGGTAACGAATTTTTGCAATTGCTCACGTAGTGCAAATCGGAGACGGTTTCCAAGAAGTCGTCCGCTTCCGAGGTGATCCCCGAACGAGAAGCCGCCGGGTACAGCAAGAATATCAAACTCGGATAAACTTCGTTCGCCATTTACAAGACGATTTACATGCAAACGTTCTGATGCACCTCCAACCATCTCGAACACTGCGGCAGTTTCTCGATCGCAGTTGATTCCAAAACCAAAAAGGATGCACACTTTGACGTCTTGACTCAATCAATCGCCCCCCGTCATATCCAGCGCCCCTTTCCAAGATTGAGTCAATTGTTCGACATCAGCTCGAATCAATGTGTCATAACCGTCCTCAATCAACAACTCTGAGGATGCTGAAACCATACCAATGAGGTGGAGGTCAGCTCCTTCCATCATTTCCACAAAGGCGACTTCATGTTCCGCTTCTACAGATACAACAATTCGGCCCAAAGATTCACTCCATAGACGGTTGAATGCATCTCCAGGTCCAATACCGTCAATGTCGATGAAGGCTCCACATCGCCCTCCTATGCACATTTCTGCAAGTGCAATCGCTAGACCGCCTTCACTGCAGTCGTGAGCAGTGCGGATCAATCCAGATTGGATGGCTAAAGATAATTTACGATACACTTCCAATTGTCCTTCCGGATTCTCGAGCAGCGGTACTTGTCCACCAATACCACTCACTTCACCACATTCTCGAAGATGGAAGGCAACCTCAGAGGCTCCAAGTTCATCGTAAGTCGTTCCTACAATGTAGATACGTTCGCCGTGATGTTTGAAGTTCGATGTAGCGGTTTTACGGACATCGGGTTGATTTCCAAATAAAGAGAATAACATGGTAGGCGGAATCGAAATTTTGTTTGGCCACACTCCGTAGTCGTTTTTCATAGAGTCTTTACCCGAAACACAGGGTAGTCGATACGCACGGCACACGCGCTCAAGCTCCCGATTCGCTCGAACAAGTTGCGCAAGCTTGAATTTCCCATCTGGAGTTTTCTCTGATTCAATAGGATCTGGCCAGCAGAAATTATCCAAACCCGCCATTTTGTCAATATCCACGCCAACACATACAGCGTTCCGAACGGCTTCATCAATTGAGGCTGCGACCATTGCTCCTGCATCAATATCTGAGTATCGCGGCGCAATTCCACACGATACGACAAGGCCTTGTGAATCACCATGGATTGGGGTGATAAGGCCAGCATCTCCTGGGCCGTCTCGCTCAACACCAACGAATGGTTTCACAACAGTCTGAGCGATAACTTCGTGATCGTATTGACGAACCCATGTTTCCTTTGAGGCAATGTTGGGTCTTGCAAGCATATCCATCAGAAGTTTGTTGTGATTCAAATTAGTTGGAGGAATAAACAGTTCATGTTGGGGGGGAATCCACTCAGACTCGAGTTCGAGTTGTGGGACGCCATCATGGAGGAAGGTGATCGGAAGATATGCAACCGTTTCTTCCCCATGTTTCACATGGAAGTAGCCCGTATCTGTGAATGTAGCAACCTGTGTGGCTTCAACTTCATGGAGGTTTGCAAGTGTTTCGAATGCGTCCTTGTCTTTGGGAGAGACGGCCACTGTCATTCTCTCTTGCGATTCTGAAACAAGGATTTCCCAAGAAGAGAGACCTTGTTGCTTTAGTGGCACTTTACCTAGATCAATTTCACAACCATTGGTGTACTCTGCCATCTCTCCGATAGACGAGGATAGGCCCCCCGCTCCGTTGTCAGTCGTGCATGTGATGAGGCAAGAATCTCTGGCCTCAAGAAGCATGTCCATCATTTTCTTCTGAGTAATTGGGTCTCCGATTTGTACGGCGCTTGATGGTGATTCGTCGGTTAATTCAAGTGATGAAAACGTTGCACCGTGAATTCCATCTGAACCAACCCGTCCCCCCACCATGTATACCAAGTCGCCAGGAGTTGGATTCTTTTCATGTGATTCACGGCCATCTGCTAGTCGACGTGGCATAAGGCCAACCGTTCCGCAGTAGACCAATGGTTTTCCAATGTAGCGCTCGTCAAAAACAATCGATCCATTGATAGTTGGAATTCCTGATTCATTACCGCCGACACGTACACCAGCATGTACGCCTCGAAGGACACGTGAGGGATGAAAGAGGGTTGATGGTAACTCACCGGTCCAATCTGGTGGGCCG
>CATISI010000214.1 GCA_949538025.1 Candidatus Poseidoniaceae archaeon | reverse complement strand
GGTGATGGTGTCGTCACAGGTCATGGGACCATAGAAGGCCGTCGAGTCTACTGTTTCGCTCAAGACTTCAGCGTACACGGCGGTTCAATGGGTGAAATGCACGCAAAGAAAATCGCCAAACTTGTCGAAATGGCAGAGCGTTCCAAGACGCCCCTTGTTTGTGTGTGGGATGGTGGAGGACAACGAGCCCATGACGGTATCGACGCATTGGCAGGTACGGGCGAATTGCTCGACCGTTTGGTGCAATGCAGTGGACGCGTGCCTGTGATCAGCCTCGTCCTTGGACCGGTTGTTGGCGTTTCTGCCCTAGCTGCAAGTCTCTCTGATTTCACCATTTTAGGAGAAGAACACGGACAACTATTCCTCTCATCGCCATTGGAAACTCCCGAAGTTCAGCGCGGTGAAGTCGATGCTGCTGGTCTCGGTGGAGCGAATCTTCACGCATCTCGATCGGGTATTGCATGTTTGGTTGCAGACGATGAGGACGATGCGTTCTTTTTGGTTCAGGAAATTCTCTCGTACCTTCCCGATCACAACGATGCTGAACCACCACATGTTCCAACGGAGGACCCCATTGATCGCAACAACGAGGAACTTGAAACACTCGTCCCAGACAATCCCAACCGACCGTACAACATGGTGAGCGTTGTTGAGGAAGTTGTTGACGATGGGGAGTTCCTCGAGTTGTTCCCTAATTATGCTGAAAACATCATCATTGGATTTGCTCGTCTTGACGGTCGTAGTATCGGCGTAGTAGGAAACCAACCAAACGTCCTCGCTGGCTGTTTAGACATCGATGCCTCGATCAAGGCTGCACGATTTATCCGACTTTGCGATGCTTTCAACATCCCACTCGTTACGTTCGAGGATGTTCCTGGTTTCCTTCCAGGCGTTGTTCAGGAATGGGGAGGCATCATTCGACACGGTGCAAAACTCCTGTTCGCATATGCAGAAGCAACCGTTCCGAAACTCACACTGGTTACTCGAAAAGCATACGGCGGCGCCTACCTTGCGATGTCGTGCAAGCACTTGCAAAGCGATTACAACGTTGCATGGCCCACAGCCGAACTCGCCGTTATGGGGGCAGAGGGAGCGGTGAACATTATCCACCGACGGGAAATCAATGCTGTCGAAGACGACCAGAAAGAAGAAGTTCGACAGCGGCTTGTTGAAGAGTACAAAGCGAAGTTTGGTGACCCGTATGTCGCTGCCCGAAACGGCTGGCTTGACGATGTCATCGAACCGACAGAGAGCAGGTTACGCCTCTGTCGAGCACTGGCCATCCTCCGTTCAAAACGAGAGTGGAGCCCGCCGAAGAAACACGGCAATATTCCCCTATGATTGGTTGACCTTTGCTTCTGCACGTGCTAGCAATCCACCCGATGATGCCTCAGGAACTGGTTTCTGAGGTGGCTTCCTGAATTGAAGTAAAAGCCAGCCAACAATCGCCACAAGTGGAACAATGATGATGGCTGCAACGAAGGTACCATTGGAACTTGACTCTGATTCGTCACCATCACCGGTGTTTGTGGAAGTTGTTTCTTCAATTCGAATGGAATTCAAACGGACCACAACATCTGGAAATTCGGAATCACGTGCGATGATGTCAATGTTGATGATGGATCCGGGTTCGAAAGCAATGTCGTTGATTTCCGTGCAAGCTCCCATCTTGCTGCATTCACGCGAGCCATTCGACTGAACTCCGTTGATTTGGATTTCAACATTCATTTCATCACCATCAGCATCGTACCAATCCCATGCAATTCGCAGAGTGGTTGCATCAGGAGTCGATGCGGAAGCATTGCTGATCGTTGGCTGATCGGGCATTGGTTCAATACTCACATTGAGCAATTTCGAAAACGTCGTTGTTCCGTCAGTGACGTTCAACCACCACATTTCATCCATGCCCCACGTGTCCAAACGTGCAGAGAGAAGCAGTTCTTTTCCAGATACGGCGGCGGCAACAATGGATTCACCGCTTGGTTCAACCGTCCATGTCAAAACATCGCCATCAACATCTGTTGCGAATACTGAGAGGTCGATGAGTAAGGTTTCTTCTTCTGGCATTGACAGAGCCCATGCAGTCTCATCAACAACAAAGTCGTCGTCAACTGCCTCGATACGAAGTGGAACGTTTGCGATAATTGGTGGATTGAATCCATCCGACATGGAGAGTTGGAGGACTTCAGCACCGTTTGCATCAGGAAGTG
>CATISI010000213.1 GCA_949538025.1 Candidatus Poseidoniaceae archaeon | reverse complement strand
CTGCTTTCCTTGCAATACCTCGATCTCAATTGGAAATGGGGTTGGGGAGAGAATCCTGTTGTTTCCGCTTTAGAGCAAGCCGCAATGGATGGCGTGTCCATTCGCTTGATCATCAACGGAGCTTACCTTGATGAAGACATTCAGGATGTTGTCAACCGGATCAACAACGACTGGAACATCACAAACGGCTGGGACGCCTCTGCGGTCATCATGAGCGAGGACGATGATGTCATGAAACTTCACAACAAGGGAGCCATCGTTGATGGCGAATCCGTCCTTATTTCGAGCATTAACTGGGGTGATTCAGCGATGGTGCGGAACCGTGAAATGGGGCTCATCATCACCTCTGCCGAGGTTGCTGAACCCTACATCCAATCATGGTATGCTGATTGGAATCGTCTTGACAATGTCACGGATTCCGACAACGACGGAATGCCAGACATCTATGAGGTGAACTACGGCTTGAATCGAACCGTTGCCACAATCGATGGCGTCTTAGAGTCCGATGCTGACAACGACAACGATGGTCTTTCCAATCTCGATGAATACACCCTTGGTGGCAATCCGTTCAATCCAGATACGGATGGGGATTGCATCCTCGATGCTGTTGAAGTGAGTTGGGCCCAAGCTACAGCACTTAATCCAGCGTTGGAAGCAGTTTCACCTGAAGATGCAATAAATACAGCAGATGCTGATGGTGACGGGGTCAATGAAGCAGACGCACTTGGTTGCGACCTTGGCGGTATTGAACCGGTTGATTCGGGTGCCAACGAGACGGACGAAACAAGCACGGACGACGATCAAGACGGTGTCCTCAATGCAGCTGACGAATGTCCTAATACGCCTGCGGATACACCTACCGATGTTTCCGGTTGTTCGTTGGATCAAAGAAACGAGAAAGCAGGCGATGCGAGTGGTGAAGCCGAGGAGGGAATTGGTGAAACCTTCATGCTCTTGTTGATGGTTGGTGGTCTTTTACTCCTCATCGGTGCTGTTTACGGCATCCTTCAATCCCGTAAAGAAAACGAAGCCCGAAAGGACTGGGTAACCGAACAACACATCGAAGATGTGGTTGGAACAGAAGCGCAATGGGAACAACCCGTTTTGGATGGACGTAGTGATGAAACAAGCTCTCCAATTACGAGCGAGTTGGAGCGGTTCCCTGGCTGGGATGAAGCCATGTTGCAGCAATACCTTGACCTAGGATGGACCCTTGACCAGTTGGAAGAATATTATCAACAACAGGTTGCAGAACAGGGTTGAGTCACGTAACCTTGACAAAGGACCGATGACAAGGAACGTCATGGCATACAACTCGACGAACCCTGTCTTTCAACCAAAATTTTGGAATACGATTCAAGGTAATGACCGAATGACCCTTGAAGGTACATTGCAAAAAACCGGTATTTTGTTCGGTTTAGCAACCGTAAGTGCGGTGGGCTCAATCGCCCTTGGCTTCATCATGCCAGGTCTTCTTTACCCGCTGATGCTCTTGGGCATGTTTGGAACAATAGGCATGGGAATGTTCCTGTGGTTCTCTCGACCCTCTGAACCGACAGCATTTGTGCTCGTTTACGCAACTCTTGAGGGATTACTCATAGGGCCCCTGACACTTTTCTTTGAGATTCTTTATCCAGGGATTGCCGTTCAAGCGGGACTTGCCACGTTTGGTGTTGTAGCGTGCATGCTCACCATCTACTCGGTTGGAATCCTGCGTCCAACACCAACCTTCAACAAAATCGTATTCACCTTGGCTGGATCGATTATGCTGATGTATCTCATCAACGTCTTCCTCTTCTTACTCACGCCATGGACCATCCCATTCATCCACTCATCAGGACCGATTGGTATTGGATTCAGCGTTTTCGTTATTATCGTAGCATCGATGATGTTGATTTCGAACTTTGGGATGATTGATGCAGGGGTACGAATGGGTGCTCCAAAGCAACAAGAATGGTGGGGCGCCTTTGG
>CATISI010000212.1 GCA_949538025.1 Candidatus Poseidoniaceae archaeon | reverse complement strand
ACCACATCCATGCTTCGTCGCGTGTTTGGAGGAAAGCGCCGACGTTCGTATCTGTTCGCATTCCTTGGACCGTACACCGTCAATCTCCCGTTCGAATCCAAATCAAGCGATCATCAAACGCTTCGAGGTCAAGCCAACGTACGCCTTTATGCAACACGGGAACAAATCGCTCGCATCATCCAACTACCAGCCAATGGCATGATGGAGATTCGCGTCCAAGATCTGCAGAATATGCTTCTTACAGAAGCCCAAGCCTACATGGCTCGAACCATTCAGAAGTATTCCAACGACGAACTTGTTCAAGAGGCAGCCAATGAAGATGCTAACATCGGTCTTTCACTCGCCCTTCGCCGTACGGTTGAATCGTTTGGAATGAGCATCGATCATACCTTCATCACCTGGAAACAATCAGACAAAGTTCGACTTGAAGCTGAACGTGAACATGTCAACAACATGGCTGAACACGCATCCATTCAAGCCGAGCGAGATCAAATCATTCTGGATGCCCAATTGTCCCATCATCAGCGACGAGCAGATCATCATGCACGTTCTCAAGCAATGGACGCTTCAGCGATGGAGCGAGCAAAGGTTGAACCTGAACTTGCTCGAATCAAAGCAAAGGGTGTTGTGGATGAAGCCGAGATGCAAAACAAGCGGAGAGCACTGGAACATGAGCTACATCAAAGAAGAGTCGATGCGGTTTCTAAGGCAGAAGTTCTTGATATTCTTCGAAGTAAGGAACTTGATTTGAGGGAACGGAAACAACAAAACGATCTCGATGTAGCCGTGCAATTATTTGACGCTGTCCAGAAAAAGAAACTCCAACGTCAGCAACAAAAATACGATGCTATCGCCAAAATATCGTCGTCAAAACAGACGGCGGAATAGGAAAAAATCCTCTAAACACCTTCAGAAAAACGTTTTGCAGGAACTATCTTTTTATCTCTAATAATTAATCTATCAATGAAATGAGAGATAAAACGTTTGGGTCAAATATTTCCTTTGATATTGAAGATCAGCCCAAGCCAAAACGTCGTAGGAATCGACCTACGCGTGAAAAGAACGATTCCTCTGGATTTCTTCCTGATGATCAAATCAATTGCCCAGGCTGCGGCTCTTTAATGGATGAAGATGAATGGCTGCAAGCACTTATCGGGTTTGTATCAGGGGCAAGAGACTTCAAAATCGGAAATCCAATCAGGGCAAGAGTTGTCCAAACGTTGCAAAAAGAGGTCGCTATGATGGAAGTTCCTAATCCAAGAGAACATTGGGAATTGAGTGTTGTTGACAAACTAATGAATCAAATCAATCAGATCGTTCAAGCAGAGGTGCTTAGGGCGACTGCGGAACAGAGTGATCAGATGTATACAGAGGCAGATGTTCAACATACCATCAATCTCGTCGAACAGCAAACCGAACAGCGAGTGAGGGATGAATTGGTCCATGAAATCGCACCACAAATCCAAAATGAACTTGAGCCCATCCTGAGACAACAGATTGAACAGGAGTTATGGGTTCAATTCGAAGAGGAATTAGACCGACGTATGGCGAATATTGACAAAAAGTGACCAATCTTGGAAAAGCGTCAACAATGGGGTGCATGGCAACTAAACCCCTTCTCTTGCAATGACCTTGTTCGAATCCGTCCAAGAAAACAAACGAAAGCGAGCACAAAATTAAATCTCTGAAAGGCAATAAAATCAAAGCCATTTGAAACCTATCATGATAGGATAAAGCAATATGGGCTTCCGATTTGGACCCTGACGTATGTCCAGCGCGCGCTCTGCAAATTTGAACAAAGCAATTGTCCTTGTTATCCTCATGATCCCAATGACGCAAGTGGGGTATCTCGAAAATATCAATCCATGGACAAATGGCGAAGAAACGTTGGATGACGCTGAACCCGTGGTCGCTCATTCGCCAGCAACGTCGGTGATGTACGGCAACAACAGCATCTGGGCTACCGGAAGCATCGCCCCTCTCAGAGGCTCGGAATACATCGCCCTGGGCACGGACGCCATTCTTTTCCAAGGGACAATGACCCATACCTCAAGGGTGGGGTGCCCGATGGCCTACAACGCCACCAACCACACCACGTGGCAACCCATCACCGCTTCTTCCAGCAACTGCCCTGGTATGGTCGGCCGCTACGTGGGCATGGTCGACGGCCTCACGTACTT
>CATISI010000211.1 GCA_949538025.1 Candidatus Poseidoniaceae archaeon | reverse complement strand
CAGCACCATTGCTGACTTCTCTTTCAACCAGTGCCTTAAGCGCCATGTTGACCTTCTCTCGGAGGTCTTCGAGGCGAAGAAGTTGCGCTTGAGGAATTGCTTGCACGTTACACACGACGAGGGTGTCCTTCTTAACGAGTGGGCTACGCCCATAGATTGCTGAGGGGCCCTCAGCCGAGGTGAATGAATGAAAGATGAGCGCTTGGTGTTCCTCTCGACTTCATCGCATGGTGATGGTGTGCGCCAGCAGATTGAGAGGGTTCTCGAGCAGCGAAGCAACACGTTCAACGCTGTTCTCCGCCAAGCCCCAACCATTGACGATGCGATTGCATTGTTGAACAATGGTGTTGGCGACTTGGTTGCAATGAGTCCAGAGAACTGGAATCTCTATCAGAGCGATAACCTTGCCATCGTTGGGCTGTTATCACGAAGAGAGCCAACTTGGGTTCTCGTGAGCGATGACAAACCAGAATATCTCATTAAACATGCACGAATAGTTTGTCAACATCCACTCATTCAACGTCAAATGCTTCGGTTGCGTCAAGATCTGAATCTCCTTCAGAAAGCCGATGTTGATGTGCGGTTGGACGTCGATTCTCGCGAGGAAATAGAACGACTCGAAGAATTAAGGCTGGACGGAGAGATTGATGGCTATGTCGTGAAACGTTCCCAATACAATCTACTCTCAGGAAAAGCACGTCGTCATACACTCGGATTACAGAAAGGATCGCCAGAACGCTCGCACTTTGTACCTCCTCCGCTCAATGGATTCACGCTCATTGTTGGGCGTGTTGGTTTTCCAAAGCAGAGAGTGGAGCACATTCTTGACCCATCTGCTGAGTTTGCCTATCGAATTGAATCCGCTCTACTGGAAAGTATTCCAAGCGATTTAGTCGAACTCACAGGAATCCATGTTGAACAGCGCGGTATTGGTACCATTCTTCGCGAAGCGAAAAGAAATAACGACGATTGGACCATGTCTGCAATGATCGACACGGAAAAGAAAGTACGCAAGTCGGGGACACGTGTTGAGATGCGAATCGAGACCTTGAGTGTTGATGGAAAGGTGAGTGCTTGTGCTGAACAAGTCGGGCCGATTGAGAAGCATCGGATTGCAATGGTGAATCTGCTGCAAGAGTGGGGGAGTGTACTAACCACCCTTACTTCTGAGCATCAAGCAACAAACCGTAAGATACGAAACATGCCTGATGAATTCCATGAAGAACGACCAGCAATGATGCGTATTCATTCGGATGAATCTGAGTAACCAAGAAGTCGACGAGCTTCTTCCAAAGCCTCCTCGGTGCGATTTTCTCCAACAAGTACGATTTCAAACCCGTTCTCAGTGAGATAGCGTTCCAATTCGACCAGAGCAACATCGGGATTTGGATCGCAGAGGTTTGCAATGATTTCGTCAATTTCACGACCAGTCGCTTCCCACCCACCTGCTGCTTTTTGTAATTCGATTGCGAATCGTTCAACGATTTCGACAGCGGAACGGCTTGGTGTTTGAGCTTCCCTGAGAGACTCAGCAACTGCCTCATGCTGCTCTCGAAGTTGTTGTACTTCGACAAGCGTGGACTGTAGGACGCTTCTGAACTCTTCCAGATTGTTGTTCTTGGAATATCGTCGGTGTGCTTTCTCCAATTTTCCGTTGATGGAAGATGCACCTGCAGCAATAGCTTCCTTTGATTTTACTGCCTGAACAATCGCCTCGCTCGCAAGTTGAATTCGTTGGTTTAGTGTGTCGTTGAATCTCCTTGTTTCATCAGCAAGATCACGTCGAACAATTTCACGTAGTGTGTTGCCTAACTCATTGGCTTGTTTGAGCATGGCTCGTGCGGTCTTCTCAGCGGTTACCATCGACTCACCGGCATTCCCTGAGTGTCGAATGTGTTTGAAGGTTTAGCCGAATTCGACCTCTGATGAGAGGTATCTCGTACTAATTCACACAAGCGAAAAACGGCTCATTGGTGCTGATTTGACAGCGAAACCACATATACTGTAAGTAAACAACAGCGGTTAGGTGAACCAATGAGCAATCGTTCGAGCCTCTTGTCTGAACTTTATCAGGCACGTCTTGAAGACCTCAAGGAGATTGCATCAGCCTATGGTTTGGCAAAAAACGGCTCTGTTGAGTATCTCCGGGCTCAACTGATTCGTGACCTCATTTTACCAGAGTGGGATTTGACCTTGGATGGTCTCAAAAACATCCTCAACAGCGACCTCGGCGATCTACTTGGCGTCTTTGGAATCAAGAAAACTGGTTCACTACGAACCCGCCGTCAACGTCTCTATTTACATCTCAATCATGACCCAAAACAACTCAAGGAGGAGAACCTTGACAAGATGACTAAAGATGAACTACACGCATTGTGCAAAGCCTTGGAACTTCCACGTTCAGGCAACCGTCAAACACTCCTCATTCGCGTTGCAGGCGTTCTTTCTGCCCAACACAAGAATTGGGGTACAATCAAACGTTCTCTCAAGAGAGGTGGTGGCTCAGTCACAATTCCAACACCTGGGGACTCTGATCAAAAACAAATCCAACCGGCTTCCATCGAAGAAGAAGTTGAGAGCTTCGTAACAGAGCATCCCGAAGGATGGACCTTCGAAGAAGAATCTGAGTTGATGGAATCCATGGATGATGGAGGTATTGACACCTCGCTTTCTGAAGTAGCTGCTTCTATAGAGGAGACACTAGTCTCCCATCGTAAGGAGATCGAACAACCTGTGCCTCCAATGTTGCAGGAACTTTCTTCTGAAGAGCCGACCTTGGAAGAAGAGGCAGCATTGTTAGAAATTTCCACCAGAAGAGCAGAAGTCGAAGCAGCAGCTCGAGACTATCTTTTAGTTGGAAGCACAACTGACATGGAGGACATGAACACGTTCATCTCTAGCCTCTCGAATCACGGTTTTGCAGTCGAGTTAGCACGAGTTCAGGATACCATCCGGGCCATCATTATGGAAACAGCGTACCGCTCTGAGCAAGAACAGAATGCCCTCTCCAGTAAGCCTGGTTCATGGTCTGAGCGTGAGGCAATTCGAATGTTTGAACAAATGCGTTCGCAACTTCGAGAGAGGATTCCTGAGATTGTTGCTGGAAGGCGAGGGAATCTCGTTCAAGCACGAATGGAGTTTGAAGAAGAGGCACGTACGCTCGGTCTCGACTTGAGAAGTCCAGCCGTATCGGGTCGTCTTCATGCCTTGTTCGATCTTCATCTAGAGATTAGTGAGGCAGAGGAGCTGCAAGACCCATCCACTGCACGACGAAACCGTATGTTACGTATCCTGTATCATGGTGCAGTCCATTTGCCTGATGATGTGCGCCGGACCATCGAACGTCTTGAGAGAAATCTTTCTTCGTTCGAATCGCTTGTTGAGACAGTCCTTGAAAGCAGTGAAGGCGACTTTTCAGAGGCCCAACAAAGCCTCATCATTCGTTTCCTTGAATCGAAGGGCTACCTTGTTAATACGGCAGAATTACGCCCACGTGTCCTAGCATGTGCAGGTATTGTTGGTACTGAACTGGGATATTTGACACCGAATCAAATTCCACGATTGGCTCCCGGAATCCTTGTTAGTGATGAACACGTCGATGCTATTGTTGCAGAATTGAAATCCCTTGCTGCAACATTCAAGCCTCAGCAAGTTGAGGAAGAAGAACCAGAAATGGAACTCGCAGAATCTGTTGCAGACGCTTCGGAACGAGTCGGTGGAGTGCGTGGACAAATTGATCGAGTCGACGCTTTACTCTCTCGCCTTCGATTGCAAGATGGTCAGTGATGACTCTGAGCGTAGAAGTTCTGAATCACTGTGGTAACTGACTGAATGTCTGTGATGTCTCGAGCGATGAGATCTTCAATGATTTGCTGACGCTGTTGAACGTGCTTTTCGAAGACATCAGGAGTTACACCAGCAGCTTTGCAGATAACTTCCCTGAGGTTCGAGGGGATGCCTGTTTCTTCGATTTGATCCGTAGCGGCATTGTACTTCCATATTGTGTTCAATCGAGGTTTAGATCCTTCCATACCTGCGATTTCTGCAACTTCAGTAATCTTACGTGCAGTCTTGCCATTAACGTGGAGTCGTGCTTGAATGATGATGAGGTCGAGACCAGTCAACATGATTGGTGGTACGTTCATCGGTGGATTGATCATTCTCGTGACGGTTTCTTGTGCCGTGTTGGCGTGCAGGCTGCCGAAGGAGCCATCGTGTCCAGTGTTCATGGCTGTAAGGAGCGTCGCTGCCTCAGGTCCACGAACTTCTCCCACAATAATACGGTCCGGGCGCATACGTAGACTTGATTTCAGACAATCGTTCATGTCGACTTCTGGTGTTCCATCTGGACGTTCTCGCCGTGTTTCCATTCGCAACCAGTGGTCGTGATAGACTTGCAATTCAGCAGTATCTTCCACTGTCAGAAGGCGGCGGTGCCATGGGATGTACATGCCAAGACAGTTGAGTGTGGTTGTCTTACCAGAACCTGTTCCGCCAGCAATAACAAAGTTCGCAGGCCGGCTATCAAGCCCTTCAATCCAGACCCACATCATGGCAGCAAGACGTGAGTTGACCGTTCCAAACTTGACCAGATCGATCATCGTTAATGGGTCTTCCTTGAATTTTCGAATCGTCAAGGTTGGGCCATCTGGTGATACAGGAGGAATGGTACCGTTGACACGGGATCCATCCGGGAGCCTTCCATCGAAAATTGGAACCATGCCAGGCCCGTCACCAAGTGGAACATTCGTGAATGCAGCAATGTTCTTGGCAATTTGAAGGCCAGCCTCATCGTTAATCCAAACATTCGTACGGCACATGCCATGTTTTCGATGGGCAACTTTGACACATTGTGTTCCACCATTGTACATGACTTCTTCCAGATTGTCATCCTCAAACAAGACAGCAAGGTCTCCGTGTGGGTTTGGTGCTACGGAGCCTTCAACATGGTAAATTGGGGAAGGATGGTTGGATTCAGTATAGATTGTGACATTTCCGTATTGTTCGAGAATTTGTTCAGACATTGTTCAACCTCCGATGAGTTTTGTTGCACCTAGGAAAATGAACATTGACATGGCCATCCAGCCGGGGACGAACCACATGGTGTCTCGCATACGGCCGAGCATTCGGCCAGAAACTGCGACACCGACAGCACTTGCGACAGCAAAGAACAAACTGAATGTCGAGAGGAAGCCTTCAATCTGGAAGCCGGATGAAGCAGGTGTGAAGAGCCCAACAAGGAATCCGATGAGGCCTGGAAGGCCGATGCAAACGAACAGCACAATGAGGATGCCTCGGCCTTGGAGTTCCGATTCTCGCTTGTTCATGAGATCGTTCAAACGCTCGTAATCCATGGAGAGATTCATCAAAATTTCTTGGAGAGGAGCGTTTTGTTCAATTGCAGTTTCAAGAAGATGCATAACACGTTGAACTTGCGACGAACGAGACTTTGTAGCAAAGCTTGAGAGTGCGGCATCGAACGATGAGGAGTGGCTTTCTTTAAGCGTTTCAACAAGGAGAGGACCAAGTGGTGCGGGAGCTGTCTTTGCCTGATGTTGCATAGCCTCTTGAATACCAAGGCCTGCACCGACTTCATCGGACAATCCTTCCAAAAAGGAGGGTAGTGCGTTTTCGATTTTACGTCGTCGTATGCGCTCACGAATAGGAGGAATACCTCCACCAATCATGGCGAGTCCTACGACACCAAGCATCAGCATCATTGGCTGATTGCTGAATGATTCAAGGAAACGGAAGAGCATGATATCACAATCCAGGGTCCTTTGTGTGGGTTTTGAGGCCAATCATGATCATGGCGAAAAGGGTAAGGAAAAGACCGATGTTGACAACAACGTCGATAGTGGATTGTTCAGGCATGCTAAAGAATGAACCCATATCTCCAACAAGCTGTGGAAACAATCCGAGAACTGCAAGAATAATCGGGCCAATCATACCGATGGAGAGCAACGATTCTGGGACGCCACTCAAATCTTCAATATACTTCTTGACGTCCTCGGTCCGTTCTTCTTCCATTCGAGACCCTTGCTTTTTGAGGGTCTCAATGATGTCCGTGTTCTGGGTGATGTTCATGTGCATGATATTGAGTAAACGACGGTACCCTTCAGTTTCGACCTTGCCCATGAGGGCTTTGATTTCTTTTGCAAGCGGTCGACCTCCCTTTCGCACTTTGTCCATCATGTTCTTGAAATCCTCTGAAATGACGCCATATCCGCCTTGGGATATGCTGTGAACGGTAGCCTCCAAACCAATACCAGAGGACATAAGGACATCCATGGCACGAATCACGTAAAGGACCTCACGTTTTTCGTCAAGTTTCCTCATGTTCAACACCTCATATAACGTCTTCAATAAGTTCGAAAACGAATTTTTCAGTCGACCCTTCATATTCAAGCGATGCGAAAATGACCTTCACATCGCGTTCTTCGAATGGATCGTGAATAAACGGTTGACCTGTACGGAACATTTTCAGGATTTTCTTGTAATCATCAATTGATAGGATTCCGCGCACTGTGTATATCGTGGATTCAGCACCTTCATCATGGAGATTATCGCCTTCTCCACCACGAATAATAGTACGTGTGAGACGTCGTGCAATTTTCACATCAATATCCGCATTTGGAATGCGAATCCAATCTGCTGAACCTGTTCCAGTTGCCGGTCGAATGAAGAAATCCATGCCTGCCATATTGACCCCTATGCTATTGAGGGTGAAGGCAAGATTTGAATGTAATGGAACAATTTGTTCACGCTACAATCTTGAACCAACCAAATCGTGGCTCATGCAGAATTCCATCATCACTCATCGTGTCCAATTCCGCTTCGGATTGTTCACGTGTAAAGCCACGTGCCGCCAAATTTCGAACCAAGGATTCGAAATCAACACCTTCCCCATTGTCCATCGCTTGGATGCATTCAAGGATGACAGTTTGTAAATCCTCTCCTCCATCGCTTGGGTCTGCATCATCGCCTGAGTCAGGATCTGGGAGGTTCAGTGTTGGGGGTGCTGTCGTTGCTGCAGCCATTTTTCCTTCTGCAATGTCGAGTGCTTGCATGACGTTGAGTCGATACCCCTCTGTGTCAATTTGCCCGTAGTGAGTCTGAGCAGCAAGAAGCCCGTCAACCATCTTAGACGGAATTCCTTCTTTGAGCATCGCTTCTTTTGTTGGTTCACAATTCAGTGATTTCTGATGTTGGTCAAGACGCTCCAGCGTGACAGCACATGCTCGAACCAACCAAGATGCGTAGCGTTCTCGTGTGACGACTGCGGCTTCTTCTGGTCGAAGTGATGTGTACACAGCACCTTCATCGGTTTGGTACCAGCGGGCCTTTGCGGTCATGACAAGCAGGACCGGTTCTCCGGAATCGACCTTGTCGAGCAATTGGACAACGAATTCTCGCATGGACTCCGAGGCATATTCTCCGACAGAGAAGTAGTGAAGGCCTGAAGGGTCACGTAATTGTCCTTGATACATTTGGGAGCCATTGCTCGTTTCGCGGAGTTCGAGACGTTCAACAAGCCCAGATACGATGACTCGATTGACTTTGGCACCAAGTTTGGTGATGACGAAGGTGGGATCAAATTCCCCCGTACCTTTCTCGTTAAGAGTTGATTCACCGAACTCCGAGGCGAGCATGATCCATGCCGGTTGTCGTTGAATTTGTCGAGAAGCTTCCATCATTGCAACCCCCACTGTGCGCGAAGTTCTGTCGCTATCAAACCAGTGTCTGCATCTGCTATTGTGGCGTCATCGCAGAGAATCATCGCGCCTTGACCATCGTTGATGATACGTCCACTTACATCCACCTCGCATCCAAGGAGTCGATCGCGAATCTTCTGTACATAGGCCATTGAACCGTTGGCTTGAATCTCATCAATCATCGTAGCATGATCGGTGTTGAGCAACTTCAGTGCTGCATCCTTCGAAATGAGGAGAGCACAAGTTGATGCTTTGTCATCAAGGACAAGGCGTAGACGAACATCCTCGTTACCTTCGACAGATCCATGTTCAAAACACTGGCCTTCTCGGAGGACCCGACGACATTCTGGACATCGCATGATGATTCCAGAATCCTCTCGCACGGACACGATGGTTCCTCTTGTTGCGATGCCAACTCGACTTGGTCCTGAGACAAGCTCATCAAGAGGCACCTCGATTTTGAGGTTCTCAAGGTCGAGTTCTCCTTCCCATGGTGTTTCTTCGAGGATGGTAAATTGATCTTCACGATCGATGGTGATGTCGGGGATGCCTTGCCAAGCCCGCACACGTGCATCTGTGATGCGAACGGTCATCGGTAGAGAGGAGGTATCAATTGGCAAATCAGTCCATGCACTGACACGGCACTGGCCCGTAGGATCTGCAATTTGACCCGACCACAAGTATCGCTCTTCACCATCTTTCGTGAACGTTCTCTTTTCCCAGGATGTGATGTTCACGACGATTTCTACATCTTTTGAGCCGTCTCGGAGTGTGCTAATGGTCGAGACCATACCTTGCTTGAGCGTGTCTGTATTGGCGAAGTTGGCATCATGAAATGGCTCGATTTTTGTGGTACGGCCAAAGTTTAACTCAGGCGTGTCACGAAAAGTCTTGACTTGAGCTCCGTCGATCTTCAACAAGGTGCCTAACTCGTATTCGAACGGCTCCCATGACAAGAAGCCAATTGCGCCTGATTCATCCGCAAGACGGCCACGAACAACGTCGATGCTTCCACTTCCATCTCTTCGATGGATTTGGTCTGCACGTGAGGACATCAGGCGTCCGACAACGCACACGTATCCATCACTCGGTAGCGTAGCGATATCAACTGGCTCACCTGGTGCAACGACAGGGCGCGAACCTTCTCGAAGGACAGCGATGCGCGAGGATTGGTTGATGTTCAGGGACATGCGGCCCTGATATTCGTTGACGGAGGCTCCTTCGATACGGACAACGGACCCAGGAGTGATGTTGCTGTTGTTGCCCCAATCTTTGTACTCCCATCGTGTGCGCTCCCCACTCCCCTCTTGCCACGGATCGTCTTCCAACAGTCCAAAGGCGATTGATTTCGATTCACCTCGAATCATTTGTTCACGGACATTGTGTGATACGATTTCAACCTCGATTTCGATGTCTCTGTCATCTGCTTTCAGCTCTGAAAGCCGGCTTACTTTCTTCGTTGGTCGGTTGGATTGGCCTGATGTTTTGGGCGTTGCAGGCGATGCGTCCGATTCACTCTTGAAGCGTCGGATGATGGAACGAATAGCATCTTGAGGTGGAATGAAGAATTCCTCTTCGTACTTTTGGAACGCAGATTTGACTTCATCTCGATCTGCACCAGGGCACTCCTGAAGCACTGCGGAGATGTGATCGTTGTACCGATTTTCATCGCTCAATCAATTCACCTCCGCCAGGCGTGTTGTTTTGATTGAGCCTGTGCGGAGAACAGGCGACGGGCTTTTGTGCGGATTGGTGAAGACGATACACTCCCATGACCTCCATGGAACCGAACATGAATGACGAGGGGTGATAAACAATCCCCTCTCGAATTCAGGCAGGATTGATGCGCATACCTTGAGAGAAGAGGATGTCAGAAAGATGGTTGCTGCCCGTACTTGAAACGCCATTGTTGGAGGATGGCATGCCAAGATGAACGCCATTAGATATTGCTTTAAACAAATTACCAGATACTCCTGCTTGTTTGAGTGCACCTTTGATTTCACCATCTTCGACTCGAAGGATGGTGCTTGTCGTTACCGAGAAATCTCCACTTGTTGGATTCGCTGTGTGTGCTCCCATGACACTGTGTACGATGTATCCTTGATCCATAGTCTCGATAAGCTCCTCACGTGTTTGAAGCCTGTTCGATGACAGCAGTTGAACGTCTCCACAACCGGTTGTAGGCGGTGACATGTGACTTCCTCGAGATGCTGAACCGGTAGTCACGGCCTCATCGATTCGTCCTTCAGCAACGTTCTTCGCTGCATCACGAGATGACCAAATCATCTTTCTGAGAACCCCGTTCTCAACGATTTTGTGGCAAGATGTAGGGACGCCTTCTCCATCTCTGGCGGAGGATGCAAAACCACCTTCCATTCGCCGATTGTCGAGCAGTGAGAGGTGCTGATCGAGAACAAGCTCGTTCATCTTCTCAGACCAATACGATTCTTTGCGTACCATGCGCTCCCCGAGAATGGATGGACGAATGATGTTGGAAAACAGAGAACTGATGCCTTGAGGTGTCATCAAAACAGGTGTGTCTACGGCTTGTGTTTCAACCGAAATGGGGTCTCGTGTTTTCTGAGCCCATTCAACGGCCGTGGGTACGCAACTTGGTATGCCTTCCATGAGTTTTCGAGATGAGCAGCTCTCCCAAGAACTCGTCATTTGTCCGTTTTCTTCGATCGAAACCTGAACGCCAAGGCCATGGGATGTGGTAATACCAGAGGCCTCAACGCCTTCACTGGAGAGCATCACGCCTGCTTCTGCTCCGATACCAACGCCTCCACCAATGACCATGGCCCGCTTGTCAAGAGATGCAACTTCGGAGATGATGGCATCGCCTTGGGTCAACAAATCATCTGCAGAGAGGTCGAGGATGGCATCATCGCTCATGCCTTCAACAGGCGATGCGTCCATCGCATTTGGGAGCGAAAAACCCTCAATTTCCGGGCTTGCTTTCGCAATCGAGAGTGCTTCGGAGACCGCATGTTCGGCTCCATTTGGGTCAACGAGGTGCGCATAGCCATAGCGACCATTTTGCAGAACTCGGACGCCAAAACCTCCTTCTCCCCCTCCTGATGCAAGAGAAATACGTCCTGCTTCAATGTCGAGTGAACGTCCATATCCCTGAGAAGCAACGATTTCCCATTCCTGAATGCCTTGAACTTCGCATTGTTTTGCAATCGACTGACATCCTTCGAGCAGTCGGTCAAGAGCGTCATCCGGAATCACGAATCATCCCACCAGGGCTTCACGAATACGCATGATTGGACCACCATCACCGACTGGTACGGTCTGTCCTTTGCCGCAGAAACCAGGACTTGCGAGTTTTGCATCCTTGGTGAGGCCATCAACATCGTTGAGAATTTGAAGTGTGAGACCACTTACACTCACGTCACGAAGTGGTGTTGTAATTTCTCCATTTTCGATAAGATAGGCTTCCTGCGCTGCGAATTGGAACGAACCTCGGCCCGTGTCTACTTGTCCTCCACGTGAGCCACATGCGTAAACACCGTACTGGATGTCTTCTGCAAGTTCGTCGATATCGGTGTAAGAGCCACCCATGATCATCGTGTTCGACATGCGAACGAGTGGATGATGCAATCCGTCCTGAGCTCGTGCTCCAGCGTTTGGTTCAATGCCAAAGTGGTGCGCTGTTTCTCGATGATTGAGGTAGTCCGTGAGGATACCGTTCTTGATGAGTGTTTTTTGACGTACGTCGAGGCCTTCGTCATCGATTGGGTATGCACCATAGCCTCCACGCATTGTGGGATCGTCGACGACAGTGACAATATCGTTACCAATTTTCTGACCAAGTTTTCCATCAAGGCATGAATCACCAGCGGCCACGAGGTCGGCTTCACATGGGTGGCCGAGTGCTTCATGGATGTACACACCTGTCAAGTCACGGTCTGCAATGAGAGGAAGTTTTCCGCTCGGTGCACGGTTGGCCTTGAGCAATCGGAGTGCAGAGATTCGAGCGTGTTCACCAAGGCCACCAAGATCGCAGGCTTCAATCAATTCAAGACCACCTTCTCCTCCATGACGCATTCTATAGGAAACAGGGTCGCCTCCATCTCGAGCCGTAACCATGCCATTGACCATCGAACGTTGGAAGGACCAAGTTCTATCCATGCCCTCCGTGGTAAGGAGTTCAGTATGGAGATGTTCATCGGACCAGCCACACGCAACAGAGATGATACGATCATCGTCGTTTGCGGTTGCATGAATGCTTTGTAGCATATCCAATTTTGTCTGAAGATCCGTATTTCGGACGTCCTTCTTTGGACGCCAGTGGATTTCATCTTGCAAAACAGGGATTTCAGCAAGTTGGATTGGTTTTGAACCGCTCGGTCGTCGAGCAGCAACAGCTCGGGCAAGTTTGACAGTGGATTCAATTTCATTTGGAATATTGGAGATATCCGTTGTCGAATGAACTCCCCACGCTCCATCTGCAAGAATCCGTAAGGTCGCTCCAATTTCTTGACCTGGAATTGCGTGCTCCAATTGACCGTCCTTAAGTCGAACGGAAGATGTGGTCTCGGCCATAAGACGAATCTCTGCGTACGTGGCGCCAAAATCCATTGCTTGCTCAAGAGCGTTGTTCATTCGAGTTCGGTCGAGAAATTTGGTCGACCGGCCGTGGTCCGATGCATTCTGAGATTGGATGACCATGGTTGGCCTTAGGCTGGGTGGTGTTTGAAGTCTTTGCCTTGCTTACTGTTCCCATTTGGTCCAATCGTCGTCCTGTGAATTTCGAATGAACCAGATGCCGCTTCCTTGAGGGTACTCGATGTATTCGTGGTTGTCTTCAGGGTTGACCTCGCCACGCATTGCAGCGGCAGGAGTCCCTGCTGTAACATCGCGCATAGCCACCTCCTCATCGAGGATGTCGAATCGCTCGTCAACACTCGTTGTGCTTGAAAGGCCAAAATAACCGTCGCTTTGGGCGATGAATTGCAGTTCACTCGCATCTGCGGCGATAAGTTCATCAATAACGACAAACATCTTTTCTCGGGTTTCCTTCTTAATCTCGTTGTTCATGAAACGGGCAGTGAGATCAGCCTTGAGTTTGCGAACCTCCTCTCGAAGTGTTTCAGGTTCAGCATAATATGTTTGAACCAAGGACTGCAAGTACGTCACTTCGTTTTCTTCCTCACGGGAGAGGTTGTTATTGTTTCTGAAGACTTGCACCCAACGAAACGCATCGGGAAGGATGGCAGCCGCTGCATTGGTTTGCAGAAGTGAAAAGATTGCGAGTAGAATCGCTCCGATTCCGACCGTTTGAACCACCTCTCCTGAGAAAAAGCCGTCCTCTTCAGAGTTGACGCCATCGCCATCTGCGCCGGTAAAGCTGAACGTGCATCCGAAGACATCAACCAGGGTGCCAAACGGTGTGTTTGGACAGTTGTCGAATTCGTCAGGAATACCGTCGCCATCGCTGTCTACAGTAAGTTCGATGAGGTCGAAGATGTTGGCAATTCCATCCCCATCGGAATCGGGGCATCCAAAGTAACCCATCATGGTGGAGTTGCCGCTTATTTGTGGACAGTAGTCCGACATGACTGCTCCTGCGACAAATTGGCCAATTCCTGATGTAGTTCGTTCATCATTCCAGGACGCATTGCCCCAGTTGTCTCCATAACCATCGCCGTCGATGTCACTCCATTGCGATGAAACGGTAGGGAAGAGATCTGGGTTGTTACCAGATGTGTTGTCACCGTATCCGTCACCATCCGCATCCAACCATTGGGTGGCATCCGATGGGAATTCATCCATGAGATCGACTACCCGGTCGTTGTCACTGTCGATGAAATTGTTG
>CATISI010000210.1 GCA_949538025.1 Candidatus Poseidoniaceae archaeon | reverse complement strand
CTATGATTGCACTTGCAGGAATGTTTGTATCAATCCGTTCGAAGGACGAAGAATGAGTGAAGCAACGGGTCACGAACCCATTGCCCGCTGGCGAGTTATCGCCAGCCTGACGCTTATCCTTCAGATTGTGATTTTGCTCTCACTGAAGTCTGCTCTTGAAGAGGATTCTTGGTTTATTGGAACCCTTTCAACAACCGTTGAAGAAGGACCTCTTTCGCTTGAGGGGGTTTCAGCGAACATCACGATCGATATGCAGAACGACCAGGATGACATCAGCATCGAATTGTTTGGACCTCTTCGTCTGAGTCACTGGCAGGATGAGCGAGATGATCGAGCCGCTTTGTCGGAGCAAGAAATCGAAGAGTATGATGATAATCTCGATGAGGCCTTTTCTTCACCTTCTCCAGATACTGTGAAATCGATGACATTCACAGTTATTCACGTAAGTATTGGCCTTGCTGCGATTCTTTTCGTTTTGATCTGCATTGACTTAACCAAACAGGTAAGTGGGATTAAACGAACTATCGTTCGACGTTTTGTCTCCTTTGCTTCGCTTACAAGCGTCCTCAGTGTTCTGGTTCTGATTCTCTTTATCCTGCCTGCATCATGGTTTGCTACCGTTGCTGATAACCCTCAAGATTTTACTGATAGTCGAGACAATGTAGCATTTCTTGCTCATGCTGAATTTTCTTCAACGTCTAACCTAGGCTTGGATGGATTTACGCTGGATTTTGAAGTGACCGGCTACGATATCGGAATGGTCCGTCCTGCGAATCGCTCAGCCGTTGAAGCAACCATTCCTGAGCCTACAAGCCCTGATGCTGGTTCATACATTGTCATAACTGGAGATATGCGTACAGAAACGCCTTCTTACATTTCTGAGATGGTGTATTTCTGGCTTGCATTGTGGGTACTTGTACCCCTTGCTTTACTGATTCAACAGCGTGTTGCAATTGATTCTCGCCTTGGAAGTTTGAAAAGATAGGCCGATCATTGCTGTTCGGGTAACGTACCATTCAAACTGTCTGGATTGTCTTCAAGTGGACCCCATTCTGTTCTTGTCCTGTGCAGGCCAAATCGCTTCGCGTAGAGAAATCGAAGGTTCTTCCAACCATCGCCCCATGTATGAATTTCAGCTTCTCCAACACGCTCACGGTATGGGACGGAGATTTCGATCGCCTTTTTCCGATCAAGATGCTTGCGTGCAAGGATTTTGATTTCTTCAGATAGAGGCATTCCGTCATTGGTTGGACGCATCTTTTGATTCTCAAAAATCGATTTTCTGAACACCCACATGCCCGATTGAGAATCTTTGATTCCATAACCGAAGAGAAGTCGTGCGGTGAATGAGAGAACCCAGTTTCCAAATCCGTGAAGACCAGACATCGATCCATCTTCAGCCATGCTGAGGCGATCACACGTGATGAAATCGAGGTTATCATCCACAAGTCGCTTGACCAATTCAGGAATCAACTCAGCTGGATATGTACAATCCGCATCCATGGTGACAACGATGTCGTTTGAAGCAACAACGAATCCAGTGCGATAGGCTCGACCGTAGCCTTTTCGTGGTTCGAGATGAACGCGGACATCCTTCTCAAGAGCGATTTCTCTGGTTCGATCCGATGAGGAACCGTCAACGATCATGATTTCCAGTGATTCGCACCAATCGCGAGGGATGGCATCGACGGTTGCACCGAGTGCTTCCTCTTCATTCCGGGTAGGAAGGAGAACTGTGACGGAGACTGGTAAGACCTCGTCCATGATACAACCACCGGCCATTAGGGTTTCAATGCATTGCCTCAACGGTCAAACGATTAGGACCATCGAGCACGAAGCCGGCGAAGCGAAAGTTTTGCAGCAAGACGAATCTTTCTCCACTTGGATAAGGAAGGGCGCTTGCTAAACACGTCCCCTGAACGTCGAACAATTTCGTAGAAGATCGCATCGTATGCTTCGCACATGAGTTGTGGCTGCAATCGAGACTTTGAATCAAGATACTCAAACAGATGTTGAGCCGATTCTTGGTGTCGTTGAACGATTTCAATGTATTCTTGAACGAATGACTTCCAGCGGTGGTTGGTCCCAAATTCAGTGTTACCGAGCTCGGAAATCTCGATGTTGTATTCGCTCAATGCATTGATTGGAAGATAAATTCTGCCACTGCGATAATCTTCTGAGACGTCACGAAGGATGTTGATCAATTGTAATTGAATTCCCATGTCGATGGCATGGATCCGTGCTCCAGCATCTTCGCATCCATAGATTTCAATCAAGACGAGCCCAACTGCTGAAGCGACCTTGTAGCAGTACGCGCGAACTTCGTCCCAGGTTTTGTGACGTACTTCGAACAAATCATCTTCCATTCCTTCGATGATTGTTTCAAAATCTGTGAGGCGAACTGGGAACTGCTTGAAAACCTCATTGATGGCAATGAAAATTGCTTCGTTTTGAGTTGCAGATTCATCTCCAGCAAACAATCGATTGAGTCGTTCCTTCGCATCAACAAGTGCCATCAATCGGTATCGGTGCTCCTCAGGAGCGTTGTTCATTGCTGTTTGATGAATGCTCTGGAGAAGTTCATCACGCTCATTGACAAGTTTGTTGAGGGCTTCGGATTCTTGAACGACCGGTCGAGAATCACCGTCAGCTATATCGTCAAGGTAGCGGCATAATGCATAGACTGCGTGGACAGCACGTCGCTTTTGGTACGGTAATGCGGAGAAACTTGCATAGAAGGTGGAGGAGGCACGGCGGCAGATTTCTTCACATTCAAGGAATGCGTTTTCAATCAAGTCCGTCTTGTTCATGTTTTAACCCCAATTCTTTCAGTTATCAATGCGTGTTGTTGCGCTTGTACGTCTGCATCGTGATAAAATGGATTGCGAGTCCAACTGGCATGAGCATCACGCCAAACAGGATTGCGACTTGTGCAGCCGTTTTGTTGATTTCTGTCTCAACACTACGCTTCCAAATCCATCGAGTTACAATGATGTCACCAATCACGAAGTGTGTCCATGCAAGGACAGCACCGTCGTCTGTTCCAAGGACATCAGCAAGTCCGGAAATAAGACCGCTCAGTGTACCATCTCCGATCATATCACTCAGTGCACCGAGATTCATAGCAAGAACAATGAGATATGCGACCAACGGTCCAAGAACAAACCATGGTCCATTCATCCACTTCTTTGTTCGCTCAGCATGTGGCTGTAGGAGCATCAGCATCCAGAATGGGCCAACCCACATGGATGCAGTAAAGAAGGCGACTAGGAGCATTGTTTCAACCATCAAATCACCTTGTTGTACGCCTTTTCAATCTCGTCAATGGAGTTCTCGTTCGGATAGTAGGTGTCACTTTCCCATTGGATGACACCGTTTTGATCGATGAGGAACAATGCAGGTGTACCAGGAAGGCCGTAGTATTCGAAAATGGATTGGCTCAAATTGGCTTGGTCTTCAATTCTTTGGATGGAGTCATCATCGGTTGGCAGAACAATCGGCCATGGCGTGTAGTGGTTGCTGTCTAAGAAACCGAATTCTTCTGCGACATCTTCCTTTGTTTCGAAATTGAGATACCGCTCGACGGAGACAATTTGCAGAGGTGGATCTTGTGTCATCCAGTCGTTGTGATGCTCACGCAAGTCATCAGTCCAGTCCTTGCAGCCGATGCAGCCAACACCGATGAAGAGAACCAACACGGGCCCTTCACTGAGGTTATCTTTCATGGAATACATCGGACCAGCATCTTCTGGTCGATCGAGTGTTTCAACGGTGAAAACCCGACCATCTTCAATCGTTGATTCGAGGCAGCCCGATAGGAATAAAAGGACAATGAGGGCAACGAAACGCACGTTGTTCCCTCAAGCGTTGGTCGGCGTGCCAGTTTCTTTCGCTGCCGTCACTCTTCGCTGAGCTTTGCGTCCACGGGGTGAACGTCGAATTCCTTCAAACCACGTATCGACACCGTTCCAATCAGGGTCGATTCCTAGGTCATCAAGTACCAATTTGCTGCTGATGCGGGCGCTTTCAAAAATGGTAGGGAGGCCACTGCCTGGATGAGTTCCACCGCCAACAATGTAGAGGTTGTTGGCTTCTTCAAATCGGTTGTGTGGGCGTCGCCACAACATTTGCTTGAGATCGTGTGTAAGATTGAAAACTGCACCACGGTAGATGTCAGATGCGCCCCAGTCATCTGGTGTAATCACGGTCTCTGAGACGATGTGGTCGCCGATATCATCGTAGCCCAGTTTCGAAAGTTGCTTAACAACGATTTCTCTGAAATCTGCTTTGATATCATCCCAAACGATGCTTTCGTGTTGGTTTGGTACAGGCACGAGAACATAAACAGTTGAGTGGCCTTCAGGAGCAAGCGAATCATCGGTGATTGAAGCATTTTGCACGTAAACGGAGGGGTCGTCCCAAGTAAGCCGATGGTTTGTGATGTCCTTGAGGTTGTTTTCGTATTCAGAAGATGCATAAATCTGATGATGCGGCAGATCGTATTGTTTGTCTACACCGAGGTAAAGCATGAACGTCGAGCAGGAGTACCCTTTCTTTTCCAGCTTTTTGTCTGACCACTTCTTTCGCTTTTCGTTGGGTACAAGGGTAGTCATGGCATGAGCAAAATCAGCGTTGACGACCACTCTGTCCGCCATTATGTCGCCACCGTCAATTCGAACGCCGGTGACGGTCTTGCCTTCATAGATGAGGGACTTGACTGGAGTGCTAAGTCGGATATCGACACCCATCTCTTCAGCGATTTCGCCCATTCGGGCCGTGATGCTTCCTAAGCCTCCTTTGGCGTGGAAGATTCCGTGCTCATACTCAAGGAAAGCGAGAATGGTAAACAGCGATGGTGCATGGAATGGGCTCATTCCCAGATACTTGGTTTGGAATGACATAGCCAGTCTGATGCGCTCATCGTCGAAGTGCTTACCAAGATCGCCAGCAACGCTGGCCCAAGGCTTGAGGACGGAAGCAACCCGCATGGCACGTTTAGATAGAATGTCCAACGGGCTTCTCCAAGGGGTTTGCAAGCACTTTTTGCTGAGGTCCAGTTTCTTACGATTCTGCTTGACGTAGTTTTTGAATCCGTCAGCGTTCTTATCGCCAGCAAGTTCTCGAATACGTTCAGTCATTTCTTCAAGGTTGCTTGTTGCATCGATGTGGCCACCTGCGCCAAAGACGAGACGATACATTGGGTCCAACGGCATCAGCCCAAGTTCCTTGTGGGCATCGCGACCAATGGCTTGAAAAATTTCTTCGATGACCTCTGGGTAATGGAAGAAAGTTGGTCCACGGTCAAATGTGTAGCCGTCTTTTGTGAAGAGTCTAGTGCGTCCACCGACTGCATCGGCCTTTTCGAGTACGGTGACTTTGACACCAGAATGAGCGAGTAGAAGTGCGGAGGCAAGACCCCCGGGTCCTGAGCCTACGATGATGGCGGTTGGTGCATTGAGGGTAGTCATATTTCTACTACCGAGATGCGGCTTATAAATCGACGTTTTACGCCACTAGTCGGTGGGCTTCAAATTCCCTTCCCAAAAGGCCGCCGTTGATGTCTTTTGAGAACTTGAGTCTCCTGTGTATGGTAACTCGACGATCGATGCAAACTCATCAAGGTAAGGGCCCATCGACGAGATAAGATCGACTTCAGGATGCCCCCGTAAAACCATGCCGTCCATGTACATCAGAGACCTGATGATTGGGAAGGCTTCCTCACCGAATCGGCACCCAGCCAGGACCGCAATTCGTACCGTTTTCATCATCTGTTGAGTGAGGCTGACTTCACTTACCGATTTTCCAACAAAGCCGTCGTATGTTTCATACATTTCACGCATGTAACGTTCTTTTGCGTCGCCCGTCGGAGGCGTATCAGCCATGGTCAACATGGCTTCGAATGCATCCTCAAGTTCTCCTTTTGCAAGATAGTAAAAGAAACCAAACAATGCTGAACGAACGCTTTCTGGTGCATGTGAAATTGCTCCTGTATCAATGAACGTGAACATTCCATCGCTATCGACCATGGCGTTGCCAGGGTGAAGATCACCGTGGAAGGTTCCGATGCCGAACATGTAGGCTCCGTGGATGCGGAAAAGCTGCAACAAATCTTCCCATGAAAGGTCTTTGTTGGCCAAACGCGATTCGAGTGTTGGTGCTTTGATGTGCTCCATAACCAGCACGTGGCGATTGGATAACTCTGGCCAAACCTTCGGGAACTTCAACAACGGCATAGGAAACTGATGCGCAACTTCTTTTGCTTTGGTTTGAAGTAATTCAGCCCCTTGGATTTCATTTCGGAGATCGAGCTCCCTCAGTGTGTAATCTTCGACGTGTTGAAGCAACCCAACAGGATTTCCCACCTTCCGCAATCGTGGATTCAAAAAGAGGCCGATGCGAAGCCATCGTCGCATTCGAGCAACATCCTTGCGGAAGGATTTCTCAAAATCGGATTTGATGATTTTGACAACCACTTCACTACCATCTTTCAACACACCACGGTGAACTTGGCCAATGCTTGCCGCTGCGAACGGTTCCTCTTCAAACGATTCGAAGGCATCGAGGAAACCGGATGGCGCTCGGTCTGCAATCAGTTTCATTGAGTCTTCTTTAGGTATGGAATTTGCTCGTTGATATAGAGATTGCAGTTGTCGGCACTTCTCTTCCGAAAGAAGATCTGGTCGAAGTGCAAAGATTTGGGTAAGTTTGACAGCGAGAAGACCCATGTCCTGAATTTTGTTCAAATCAGCAGGCCCATCCTTCGTAATCATACGAATAAACCGGACAAATGTCAGGAGGCGCATAGATAGAAAATCCCCCTTCCATTTATCAATCGGCGTTTTTCTTCAAGAGTGCACGTATGGGGTTTGCGAACATCGCAGGAGTCTTCGTCACCCATTCTTGGTAACCATTACGTTCCTGTAAGTCGACCTCGGACATCTTGACGCCGCTCACATAACGTAGGAGAAGTGTAAGGATTGCTGGCCCAATCAGGGCAACCAATGCATTGCTGCCTCCAACGACGACCGCGAATACACCGACGGACCACCAGAGAATAGCCTCCCCGAGATGGTTGGGGTGGCGCGTGACTGAAAACATCCCATCGGTTTTGAGATGCCCAGGTCCATGGAGTTCTCGAAATCGCTTCAGCTCCATGTCGGCTTTGTGTTCAAGTAGCAACCCAATCAAAAAACCAATCAAGCAAACCAATGATAAGATGATTTTTTCCGCTGTCCAATCCACGGAATCAGGAGGTCCTGGAATGAGTAGGAAAATGGGTAAGGCGATGATGAGAAGAAGAAGGCCTTGGAGGACGAAGACTTGTAGAAAACTGATCCACCACCAGTGCCGTCCAGCAGTTTCACGCATCCGTACGTAGCGAGGATCTTCTCCCCGATTTTTGGTTCGCTTATGCAGAACAAAACCGAGCCTTAGCCCCCATAGTGTGACGCACACGAGACATGCAATTGCTGCAATGTTGATAGTGTTCGACCACAAAAACCGGGTCCAAGCGATGATGACAAAACCCATCCCCCAAAGAACATCCATTACAGTAACATTACCAGATGAAACGGTCTTTAGCCATGCAGTTGTAACGTAAGCAAAGACAACCAAGACGGTGGTTTCGTTTGGGCCCATTATGACGATGGTTCTGCTGGCTGTTCTTCATTGTTCATGATGATGTGATAGCGCCAAAGGTCATCTGGCTGACCTGTCCCGTCGTATCGTCGGACGTTGACGTTCCCATCTTTCGGGAAGCGTGTCATCAAAGCACCTTCAATGATACCATCGTCGAGTTCCCACATCGGGAGGACGTCTGGATCCTCACTCGGTGGATGGTCTAGGCCAACCTGTACGTGGAATACTGGGTCAATGCCATACTCGAGTCGACCAAGGCCAGCAAACTCCCACCAATCCATCATTTCATCCAGGAATTCGACGTGATTCTCGATAGATCGAAGTGAAAATGCGAGTTCATGACCAACACGGTTTCCTACTTGACGAAGCATACGTGAGAGATCAATACCGAGAATTTTCAGATTCGATAGTCGACCCTTGGTAAGCTCTTGTCGTGCTTGATTGACTTCAGTACCTGCCGCAAGGAAAGCATCTGGGTCGAACGGTGTGTCGTGTTCGGGCAGGTCGTCCACGCCCAATGCGCCAACGAGTGAGTCGAGGAAGGAGCCTTCGCCAATGGTTAGTCGGAGCGGATCATGGATTCGACCTTTGGAGAATCGAGCCTCAGCAACTTCGAACTGAACGGCATCTTCCCAAATTGTATCGATGAGATTTTCTTGTGCTTTGGCGAAGGGCTCACTTTCGATAACCAACGCTGCATCTTCCTTGCCTCGCCCAACCGGGTTTTCCTCGATGTTCAAGAATTGAACAACGTGGGTACAATCTTGCAAGAATCCTTGAGAGTCGAGATCGTCAGAGTGCTTGATTTCGATGGAATCGTGGAGTTTCTGGAAAAATCGAGTTGTTCGTCGATCGAGTTGAGCAATGACCTGTACAACAACGCCTTTTTCTGCGACCATGTTGACGGTCTCGAGTGCTTCACTTCGGCAAAGGTGCAGAATACCGTAGCGTCCGAGCAGGAGCACAAGTCGTTCTTCGGCTTCTTCTGCCATTCGTTCCAGACGTCGATAGATGTGGCTTCGCTCCTTCAACACAGCGAACCGTGGCTCGTCTCTTTGGCGTCGATTTGCCTCATAGGAAGCGTTCGCTTCACTGATGCCTTTTGAGAGTTCATTAAAACCCTCCTCGAGGTTGTCCAGTTGGCGTCGTCGCATCTCGATGATGTGTTGCAGAGCCTCGTCGACTCGAAGGCTCGAGAACAACATCGGGCGGTCTGCGGTAGCGGTAACGATGCCCATCTCTTGCAAGCGGGATAGGCTGTTGTATGCATCGAGTCGAGTGGTTTGTAGTTCTTTGGCGAGTTCGCTTGCTCGCATGTTTGGATTGTTGCCGAGCACCATGATGGAGCGAACTTCTCGCTCCGTTAGGCCAGCCTCGTTAAGAAGACTGTCCCACATCAGTCGGACCCTCCGGTGACGGTTGAGAGGCTCTTGAGAATTCGAGCGACGTGACGACGGGGGCGGAAGAGCCAGTCGTAGACGTGATGAATCCGGTTATCTGGTCCAATGAGGAAACTCGATTTTGCAGGGAACATTCCGAGGTGAACAGGTACGAGGAATTTGTCTGCAACTGCACGGTCGGGATCTGCAAGAAGTGGGAACGGAAGCCCACCAAGTTCCTTCTTAAATTTGGCATGTGATTCGCTTGTTCCTTCGCCAATTCCAATGACTTGACATCCCGCTGAAACAAACAAGTCGTGTTGTTCTTTGAAGGTCAAACACCCGCGTTTGCAGGTCGGGGAGCCGTCCTTGGCGTAGAAGAACAGAATTCTCCACGAACCATCCAAGCTCGAGCTTTGAAATTCGTTGCCCGCATCGTCTGTTAGCGAGAATTCAGGAGCAAGTTCACCAATCAAATCTTTGCTCACCCGCTTCGCCTCCGCTTGTGTGAGGCGGTCCGCCGTCAATATGACTTCCCCCATGTGCATCGACCTCAAAATGGCAAAATATGACGCATTCGCGCCACTTTAGTTTGCAAGTATTCTATATTCTCGGTACAGATTCCGGCCTTGTGCTCGACCCGATCAACGACGTTGATTCCGTGTTGACTGAGTTGCTCGACTTTATCTGGGTTGTTGGTCATCAGCCGAATACTGTCGATGCCAATATCGTTGAGCATGTGTGCAGCTATTTTGTAATCGCGACCATCGGCAGGAAGATTTAGCGCTAGGTTTGCATCAAGGGTGTCTAGCCCTCGGTCCTGAAGGTTGTATGCCTGCATTTTTGCGAACAGGCCAATGCCTCGACCTTCTTGGCGGAGGTACAGAACAATACCGCGACCAGCCTTTTGGATGGTCTTGAGGGCGTGCTGGAGTTGTGGTCCGCAATCGCATCTTAGGCTACCAAGCGCATCTCCGGTTAGGCATTCTGAGTGTACGCGGACCAAGGGAGGAGCTTGTTCGTTCATGTCGCCATAGTAAATGGCTGCATGTTCAGCACCGTCGCGCGGGTCAACATAGGATCGTATTCGAAACTCTCCGTACTTTGTCGGCAGTCTTGCATCTGCTGGAACTGCTGTGTAATTCTTGGCCGCTGTTGCCTTCATAATTCATGATAACGACGTTCTATGTATAAAGGACTGTTTCTTAACAACTGTTCTTGTGACGATTTTGTAAACGGTTCTTCAAATACTGGGCCCGCTCAAATCTACCCGTGGCTGGAGACTTTGACATCGGCGTGGCTGCTGCTGTAGTCACAGATTCCTGCATCCTTTTGGTGCAAGAAGCCAAAGGAACCTATGCTGGATGTTGGGGTCTCCCAAAAGGACACGTTGAATCCAACGAATCCATCGAAAACGCAGTACTGCGTGAACTTCACGAAGAAACAAACATCACAGGAGACGTCTCGGGTTTTATTGGATTAAGGACAACGCAGACCAGACAAGGTGTCGGCCTCTTCCTATGCTACAAAATTTCGGCGAGCAATTTCGATGCGAAGCCACAAGAAGATGAAATCTCAGATTTACGATTTTTTACAGCAGAAGAATTCGATAGCATTGAATGGGTTTCTGCTGCAATGCGAGGATTTGCTGAGGTCGCTCTTAAAGACTCATCACTTCCACTCATCGATCTCAGTACCGAATCAAAGAGACCCTATCAGTTGGTCTTCAGCGATGGCCGCATGACGCTCTCCGAAGAGGTGGTCCAGTGATTGACGACCGACGCATCGATGCCAATGACAAGCCGGTCAATCCGGACGGCTCACACATTGTCTATTGGATGACAAGTGCCAGGCGAGCACGGTGGAATTACGCACTTGACCACGCCATCGAACTTGCCAACAAACACAACGTCCCCCTCATCGTCGTTGAGTGCCTCGCACTCGGGCACCATTGGGCGAACGACCGAATTCATACGTTTGTCCTCCAAGGAATGATTGACAACAGAAAGTTGTTCGAAGGAAGCCCCGTCACATATATTCCATACGTCGAAACGAAGAAAGCACAAGCTGGAGGTCTCTTGCAGTCCTTTTCGAGAGATGCTGTTGCTGTCGTCATCGACGACTTCCCGACGTATATGCCTCGGGACGTCGCTCGACGTGCAAAGAATCTCGCAGATTGCTCAGTTCAATGTGTTGATAGTAACGGAATCATCCCACTTCGGGCTCCTGAACGATCCTTCTCTACGGCCCACTCTTTCAGGCGCTACATCCATCAAAACGTCCTGAATTTTGTTTCAACACCACCATCATCGAATCCTCTAAAGAACCTATCAGACGTCGGCAGTGGTTCCCACATCGCTACTCAGTGCTTCAGAGATGCAGATGTTCCAACAACGCCTCTTGAGTTCATTTGGCGAGTTTCCGAAGCCTCGCGTGAGGGCAGGGAGGCACTTGCAGTCCTCGATATCGATCATGAAGTCTTACCGGTCGATAACCGTCGAGGAGGTTCCCTCACTGCGCGTACCGAACTGAAGAAATTTATTGAACAGCGTCTTGATACCTACCACATTGACCGCAACCATCCTGAACGCAGTGGTGGAAGTGGATTATCACCTTGGCTCCATTTCGGACACATTTCGTCGTTTGAAATTGTTCATGAAGTGCTCAATTTTGAGGACTGGAATCCTATGAAAATCCCCCCGCCACATAACGGCCGCCGTGCAGGATGGTGGGGTATGAGCGAGGGCGCTGAGGCATTCCTCGACCAAGTTATCACATGGCGAGAACTCGGGTTCGTTTATTGCTTTGAACATCCCGACCACACGTCCTACGAGACGCTACCGGAATGGGCAAAAAATACCCTCCAAGAACACGCCGACGACGAGCGACCATACATCTACACCTTCGAGCAACTCGAGCGAGGCGAAACGCACGACCCGCTTTGGAATGCGGCTCAACATCAACTTCGTAAGGAAGGCATTATCCACAACTACCTCCGAATGCTCTGGGGCAAGAAAGTTCTGGAATGGTGCCCTGACCCTGAAACTGCATGCGATTGGTTGATTCGGTTGAACGACCGATGGGCACTTGATGGCCGTGATCCGAATTCCTACACAGGTATTTTCTGGATTTTCGGGCGATTCGACCGTGGTTGGTTTGAACGGGCCGTGTTTGGAAAAGTACGTTACATGACATCAGCTTCAACTCAGCGCAAGTTCAAAACTGAGGATTATATAAGAAAATACGCTGATTCCTAACATTAGGTGAAGCGCATGCCGATTTTTGAACACAATGCGACGTTTCCATTTTCTCGACAGACTGTATGGAACTGGCACGCACGTCCAGGTGCAGTACGCCGCATTATGCCAGATTGGGAAGGCATTCGCCCGGTACAAGTCGGAGGAATTACCGATGGTGCAGTCACTGAATTTCGAATGAGCATTGGTATCGTGCCACAACGATGGGTTGCCAAACACCACAGCTACATCGAAGGCGAGCAATTCTGTGACGATTCCATCAAAGGGCCTTTTGCACGTTGGAATCACGTTCACAAGTTTGTTGATGGTGGAGATCACGAGATGACCATTGAGGACAAGATCGATTGGAAACTACCGTTTCATTTCTTCTCAAGAATTGGTGCTCCAATCATGGTCATGCCTCGTGTTCGGACGATGTTCAAACATCGAACTCGAAGGATTCTTGCAGACCTCACTCGTCAGCAGATGTTCAAGGATGCTCCTCGGCGCCGTATCCTCATCAGTGGTTCGACCGGATTGATTGGAACTCAACTAGGTGCTTTCCTTGAAACGGATGGACATGATGTCCATCGTCTTCTCCGACCTTCAACGAAGTTGCATGCAGATCAGAATCCAGACAACATCGTCCGATGGAACGATCAAACCGGAGAAATCCTTGAAGGTTCTCTGGAAGGCTTCGACATCGTTGTTCACTTAGCTGGCGCAGGAATTGGTGACAAGCGATGGAGCAAGAAGAGAAAGAATTTGATTGCTCAAAGCCGTTCTGTTCCAACAGAAAATCTCTCGAAGGCCCTCGCTGCACTTGAATCGCCTCCGGGTGTGTTCATGTGCGCTTCTGCAGTAGGCTTTTACGATAACAGAGGCAATGAGGAATTGGACGAAACAAGCATCATTGGTGATGGTTTCCTTGCCAAAATTTGCAAGCAATGGGAGGACGCCACAATTCCTGCATCGAGTGCTGGAATCCGTACCATTATCATGCGAACAGGCATCGTTACAACAGCTGCCGGTGGTATGCTCAAACAGATTCTTCCAATTGCCAAGATGGGCGCACTTGGCCCGATTGGAGGCGGTAAGCAGTGGCAGTCTTGGATTTCCCTCGATGATCAAATCTATGCTATACACCACCTCATGAATCAAGAGGATGCGGAAGGTGTCTACAATCTGACGGCTCCTAACCAAGTGACACAGAAGGAATTTGCCAAGACACTCGGCAAGGTCCTTCGCCGACCCGCATTCGCTCCTGTCCCCGGTTTCACTATGAAAATCCTATTTGGTGAGATGGGGAAATCTCTGATATTGGATGGGCAAAAAGTACATCCGAAGCGTTTGTTAGAATCAGGATATCGATTCGAACATGAATCCCTTGAATCGGCCCTACGTGATGCGTTAGGGCGATTCAACTCATCGTCGCGTTCTTCTTAACCCGCATGTGTTATGGCCAAACATGCTCGGGCGTAGCATCGCTATTGGCATGTTTGCTCTCATGGTGCTTTCCATGGTGCCATCGGTTCATGCCGATGATACACAGGCCTCCTCAAATTTGCTCACCGATGGCGTTTCGTCCAACGGTTATGTGTGCGATCCAGATGGGTGCTCGCCCAACGATGGAACGGATTGGTGGCGTATCTATGCATACAAAGGAGACATCGTTAGTATCGCCTTTTCAGGTTCAATGAGCAACGCAGCTTGGTGGTGTCCTGGCGATGGTTGGGAAGGTGATTACTCGATGCACGATGAATCAGGTTCTCAAGTTGCAACCATGGGACGAAGCGACGACAACCCATCTGGAACGTTGTCGAAGACCATGTCACAAGCAGGGTACGTCTACGTCAAAATCAAAGGAAAAGATTCTTGGTGCAACGACGGCTTTGATTACACGCTTCTCGCCTCCATAGACAAGACCGACCGAGACACCGATGAGGATGGCTTTGTTGACTCTGATGATGAATGTGATTTAATCGTCGGTACGTCAACAAACGACCGACAGGGCTGCATCGATACCGATTCAGACGGTTGGTCTGATACCGACGCAGGATGGGACGTACAGAACGGTGCGGATGCTTTCGAAAACGATGCAACACAATGGCGTGATCGTGATTTCGATGGTTACGGCGATAACATTCTCGGTAACCAACCAGACCACTGTCCAGACAACCGTGGATATTCAACTTCTGACCGATATGGTTGCATAGATTCTGACGGAGATTCCTATTCCGATGCAGACCCCGGCGGACTTAATGGGCTTGAACCATGGTATGCGCACCCAAATGGTTTAGCTGATGCGTTCCCGCTTGAGGTAACACAGTGGCAAGATACAGATGGAGACGGTTACGGCGACAACTGGGACGATCCTATGTGGAACCAAACCCACTTGGAGTGGGGAATCGGCCAATGGCTTGAAACGGCGCACCAACCCGATGCATGCCCGTTCATCCTTGGTATCTCTTTCGCCGATCGATACGGTTGCCCTGATGCGGACGGGGATGCATGGTCCGACCCCAGTGAGAACTGGACCGCAGCCGATGGTGCCGATGCGTTCCCACTCGAGCCAACGCAATGGCGTGATCGTGACTTTGATGGGTACGGTGACAACCAATCAGAAGGTGCCAATCTTATCGATGATTTCCCAGATAACCCGACCCAATTTCGAGATACTGATTTTGATGGTTGGGGCGATAATCAAACCTATGGAGCCACACAAATCGATGATTTCCCGATGATACCGAGCCAGTATCGAGATACTGACGGTGACGGATATGGTGACAATCTTACTGGTTTTGAAGGCGATGTCTGTATGAACTCCAACGCTGAGGAAGTTGAAAGTGGCTGGATATCACGTTTCGACAGACTCGGTTGTCGAGATGTCGACAAGGATGGATATTCCGATCCAACCGATGATTGGATTGCGCACCCGCAAGGGTTTGCTGATGCCTTCCAGAACGATGCTTCACAATGGCACGATACCGACAATGACGGGTTTGGAGATAACATGGAATATTTCGATGGTCAAGCATGGCGCCTTGCCTACCGTGGTGATGGATGCAAGACCACCTTTGGGCTATCGACATTTGACCGATGGGGCTGCCCAGATTTTGATGAAGATGGTTGGTCAGACCCCACACCGTACTGGCTCGCCAGTCCGGGTGGTACAGCGGATGCTTGGCCAGAGGATACAACTCAATGGCATGACCGTGATGGTGATGGCCGAGGGGACAACCCATCAGGCACTACCGCTGATGTTTGTCCATCCCAACCTGGAACATCTGTTGGTCCAAGTTCAGGAGGCGACCGCTGGGGTTGCCCTGATACAGATGGTGACGGTTGGTCGAATCTGGGTGATGCGTTCATTCACGAACCAACACAATGGCGAGATACAGACGGTGATGGCTACGGTGACGAAGTCGATGGAAATGAGGCAGATGCATGTCCAAGCATCCGCGGAACTTCGATCCTCGATCGATTGGGTTGCCGAGATACAGATGGTGATGGTTGGTCTGACCCAACCGATGGATGGGATGCTCATCCGTATGGTTCAGCGGACGCATTCCCGACAGAAGCCCTGCAATGGAAAGACAGCGATGGTGATGGATTTGGTGATGTACCCCTCGGTGCTCTACGAGATGACTGTCCTGAAGTGTTTGGAACGTCGACGCGAGACGTACAAGGTTGCGAGGACAACAACGGCGATGGTTGGTCGAACGAGTACGGAGAATGGAATGCTGCTCTTGCCATCATGGGTGAGGACCCTGCAGCATCGTGGTTGACCTATCTCATCGTCGGTGTTTCGTTCATTCTCGGAGCATCGGCAGCACTTGTTGTTCGAACGATGCGTTCTGAAGACGAGAAAACCTTGACAGAAGATCTTCTTGCATTGCATGATACGTCTGAACCTCTTGCATCGTCCAATTCTACTGAGATGGCATTACCTGAACTGGCAATACCACTCCCTCCTCCGCCAGGAGGTGAAAACGATGCGTAGGATAGCCATGGTCTTGGTTCTGCTGTTTGTTGTACCTATGCTCAGTGTTGGGCAGGTCAGTGCAGAAGCGGACCTTGGGCTTGAGGAGGCGGGAATTACAATGGTTGCACTTCGCAACGATACACTTGATTTGAACCAAGATGGTGACATCGATGCTGTACGGGTTGTTGTTATCCTCAACTCAACGACTGAATCGACCATTGTTGACGTTCGTCTTATCGCTACACACAACGATAGAGAAGTCGTTGAATCAACAACCATCGAGATTGTTGGTCAGTCGAATGTGAGTCTTACCTACGATGCTTGGTCACGAGGTTCTCATGACCTTGCTCTCGGGTTTTACGATATGAACGGCGTTGAGATATCAACAATATCTCTGCCGAGTTACGAGATGGTCCCTGCTCTCCAGACGCCGATGATTTCTCTCCAGTTCACTGGCCAGAGCAATTTGCAAACGGGTTCGAATTGTGAAATCAACCGGTTGTTTATGGATGAAACAGGGCCGCGATACGGTGCATTTGGGACCCTAACCTTCACCGGTGCACCGTTCATTGTACTCGATAATGCAACAAGCATCGATTGCTCTTCTTGGCCAGCAGGCCAGTACTCACTTCGTGAAACCTATCGTAACGAACTTGGTCAAACGGCTGAAGCGTCGTTGAATCTAACGATTGAAAATCGACCTGCACCTACTTTTGAACTCGTGGTCACCGGTGACGGTTTATCCACGGACCGATCGTGTCTGATTGCCGTACAACCAACAAATTCCAACGAGGATTTCACGCCTTACACCAAGGAATGGGACGTCTCGACAGCATCGGCGATGACTAATGGACCAGTGTACGATTGCTCGGCACTTCCAGCAGGCGTCCATCTTGTGGTTCTCAAAGTGACCAACCTAGAGAACATCGCCAGCACCCAAGCCGTGAACATCGTTCGTCTCCCAGCTGCTGAACTTACTCCACAAGAGCAGGAAGCTCTGCCGAGCCAATCGTTCGGGGATGAAACACCAACCGAGGAAGTTGGTTGGTATACGATTGCAGTTCTCGGTTTCATTGTTGCAATCGTCGTATTTGTCCTGCTTGTTCGAATACGAGAAGACGATGAGTTGCTGACCTTGCCTGAACTTGGCCCAGCGCCTCAAATCCTCAACGATGGCTCTCCAGATCCTCAAGGCTTGCCGACCGTCCTCGACGATGAGGGTCAACTCTGGAGAAAACATCCAGACGGTTCACTCGATTGGTGGGATTCAGCCTACAACATTTGGCAACGTTGGTGAAACGATGGCAGACTGGCTACAGTATCTTCTCCTTGGTTTGGGCGCTTTCATTGGACTGCTCATCCTCAACGGCGTTCGGATTTGGTGGACGCGTGTTCGCCCTCGACAACCCAAGTTGCATGCAGACTGGGCCGCAGATTGTGAATATACAACCAGTGCAGTATTCAACGATTCGATGATCACGTTCCGAAACGTTCGTGACTTTCATTGGCGAACGACGAGAGATCGAGATGAAAAGTGGGCTGATGAAGTCACGGTTGATTCAACCAAGGTCAAGCACATATGGTTCGTTGTTGACCAATTCCACGCCTTTCGAGGTATGTCGCATACTTATCTGACGTTCGAATTCTTCGATGGGACCTGTCTTTCTTTCTCGTTTGAAACTCGACGTGAGCGTGGCAAGAGGTACCATCCATGGACTGGATTATGGCGCTCGTATGAACTCTATCTCCTCGTTGGCTTTGAACGCGATGTGACCCAACTCCGAACGCATGGACGCAACAACATAGTCTCAATGTATCGTGTCATTACACCACCCGATAAGGAACGACAGATGATCGTTCAAATGACGCATCGATTGAATCAGCTTGCAACACGGCCTGAATTCTATCATACTCTGTTCAAGACGTGCAACACATCCATCGTCAATGCCGTGAACGCTGTTACTCCTGGCCGTATTCCGTTTCTTTGGCGCAATTTCCTGCCAGGATACACACCCAAGGCTGCGTTGAAATTGAACCTGATCGAGGATTGGGGCGGACTAGAGGCGACGATGGAGAAAGCAAGAATCGACCGATATGCCCAAGATTGGGATGGTGAAAGCGATTACAGTGCCTTCATTCGAGGCGCATTACCGCCATCACCTCATGATGAGCAGTAGCAAATCTCCTGATTCTACCGAAACGGTGATTGAGGGTCCAGTGGCTATGTTGGAGATACCTCTTGTTCCAGTGGTCAACGTTTCATAATCGAGCGAAAACTGGCAACCTGTGATGGTCGTGCCAGTAACTTCTCCAAACGGGATCAAACTGATGACCGAACTTGGCTTCGTCTCGATCTTGGTTGGCGTTTGCGAGACTCGGTGAGCATGCCAACCATCGAGAAGAATCCTTGCATCACTGTTGCACTCAAACAAAGCCGAGTAAGCAGCAAGGTGATGGTCATAGCGTCCAATTTCAACGCCAATGATATCAACTTCCGAATCTGGATATGTTCTCTGAACCCATTCCAATCCTTTGGAGATATCACTGCTCTGTTGGTCAGGTGTATGCACGATGGTAACGCCACATACCTTGCAATGCTGAAGAACCGATTCAGAAACGCTGTCAAGATCGCCCAAAAGGACATCCGGAGTCGTGTTACTTTCGATTAATCGGTTTGCAGCACCGTCGAGTGCGATGACCACTCGATAAGTTTCAGCACGATGTGCAACATCAATTTGCTTTGGCCATTCACCATTTGCAACGATGAGCACCTTCGACATGAGACTCCTACTTTGAAGCCATTCTTGACCTCATGGGTCGCTTTGAATGAATCAAATATGAGTCGAATGCAGACAATGGTTTAGAACGTTGAGTGTTCTAAGGTATTTATGCGCAGGGAGCGGACGCTTTGTAAATCGGTCCTTTCGTTTGGACTCGTCCTACTTCTGTTGGTCCAATTGATGGCTCCACTCGGTATCCAAACGGCGACTGAAGAGGCAGTTCTATACGAAATGAACCTTGTCGATTTGACACTTCCAAGCAACCTCGAGCACGGGCACAATCTTGCTGGTCAAACCATCGATGTGGAAGGTATGTCCGAATTGTTGGTTCGCTCGGATTCATCCATCGATATGTGGATGAGCGACGTTCTCGTTGAAGGAACGATGAGCAACTTGAGTACACCTAGCGTCTACCTAGCAGAAAACGGTTCGAGTTACCTCTGCTGGATGAATGACCTCGGTGAAGTACGTATGGGCATCCACACGGCCGCAGGCGTTTTTTCACATTCACTCATCGATACGGTTAGTACCACACACGGGCTCATTGGGTGTTCTGTTGTTGCCGATGAATCCTACCGCCCATTGGCTTTGTTTGGAGACGGGGCCAACCTCAAGATGGCTCGTATGGCCTTTCAGGGACAAGTCTACACAACGGATACGTGGCTTAAGCGGACCATTGTAGAAGACCTATTCCCTGAATCAATGACGCTTCGACTCACTGAAGACGGCAATGAATTCGCCGTTGTTCGAACCTCTTCTGGAGAATTATGGCAAGTCAACAACAGTGGATTGCGTTGGTATCACAGTCTTCTTGACATTGGCCCAGTTGGTGATGAAATTGAATTGAAGATGGATCAAAATGGCGTCGCAAACATCGCTTACACTCGTTCAGGTGAAGCCGTTCGTCTGCAAGTGGATGGAGACCTACGCACGGAACAGATTCTCGCTCGAGATTCCAGCGTCCATTCAGCGATTGGGCTTGATCTCGATTTAAACGGGCTTGCTCAAGTTGCGACGACATCGTTCGATTCCACGCAAACTGGACTATCGATTTTCAAAAGTCTCGAAGACCAGTCCACTGGACGACTTTCGAGCGAATCCATGAATGTCCATCAACTCTATCCGGATGTCAAAGAGGGTGCTGCAGGATATGGCGATTTCAACGAAGATGGATTCGATGATGTCGTATTTACCCAGCCGACTGCATCCGACAGTGGCTTGGTCAACAACGGTCGTGTTACCGTCCTCTTTGGTGGAGACGAAAGTTTTGATTCCTCAGCACCTGTTGTACTGAGCGGCATCCAGACATCTGAATTGTTTGGTAGCGCTATCGTAATCGGGTCGTTCCTCGGAAATGGAATGACACAGCTTGTCCTCTCATCGCCCGGTTTTGATAATACAAGCAGAATTGGTGAACAGAACCATGGGCGTGTCTCGATGTATGAGTGGAATCAAACACAGTTTGACCTTGTTTGGAATACAACTGGAAACCACGAAGAAATGCTTGGCACAGATGTTTCTCTCCTTGATGACCTCAATGGTGACGGCTATGATGATGTCATCGCACTCCAAGGCAACTGGAGCGACGAGACCTCAACAGGGCGATTGTCTGTGTTTGAAGGTTCCTCGGATGGACTGTCGTTGTCGCACAACATTACTGCAAATACCTCAGGCCCGTTCTTTGGACGTTCGATGTCAAGCGGAGGTGACCTCAATGGTGATGGTTACGGCGATGTTGTCGTTTCAAATTCAGGAACCGAAGACTCGCCGGTTGGCTTCTCAGCCATCGAGGTGTTTTATGGGTCAGTTGATGGACTCTCATCAAGTTCCGATAAAAGCATTCAACGCTTGGCTTCAGGACAATTGTTTGGAACGGTTGTTGAAATTATCGATGACATCAACAACGATGGAATGGATGAATTGCTTGTTCAAGAATTCTCTCCAACTGGAGCCCCTTTGTACAGCGGTACAGTCCACATGTTCATGGGCAACACTTCGGAGAACTTCTCCGAAATCCCTGACTGGACCAGTCAAGGCGAGGGCAACGAGCGCTTCGGTTGGATGTTTGCTCCTGCTGGTGATGTGAACGACGATGGTTATGCCGACACGTTCATTGGTTCAGGGACAAGTTTCACCCCATCCGGTCAAATCAATCTGTATCTTGGGTCAGCAGATGGTTTTGCAACAGCTGTTGAAACCATACGAACGGGAAGTCCGACCGATCACCTTGGACTTGTTACGCTAGGAGGCTTTGATTCGAATGCAGACGGTGCAATTGAATTCGTGTATTCGACGCGAAATGCAACTCGAGGCACGGACTATGGCGTGGACATGATCACTGCGAGCAAGCAGGATTTCGATACGAGCCAATTCACGTTCCAAGGTAAAATGTCAGGACTCAAACTGACCACATCAAACCGTGGTGAGACTGCCATGATGTTCTCCCTCAATGCTTCATCATCTCATTCCTTGATTCATCTTGAGCATGTCGATGACGGTTCTCCGGGTGGCTCGTGGGTCACGGAGACATTAGCCACAGATTCTTTGCCATTCCAATTCCAGTTCGATGTTTCTGCTTCTGGGCAACCCAAATTGGTCGTTCTCGACAATGCGATTGGATACACACATCACACGACCACATCGTGGACCTCCTTGCATCAAGAGGTTCGTACATTCAACGACTTTGGTACCTATCCTGCATCTACCATTGATGCCAATGGTGATTTACACATGGTGTATTCTCACCCAACCATCGAGAAAATGTACTATTCCACAGAGGCCGAATCGGGATGGTCTCACAGTGAGATTTTCTCGAACGCAAACCTTTCGTCTTCACCATCCTTGTGGTTCGATGGCGCTGACATGCACATCCTTTACCGTGATTCGAACCTTGACCGACTCGAGCGAGTGACCAAGTCAGGAAGCACGTGGTCAACAGCCACAGAACTTGAGAGTGGAGATGCAGTGGGTGTCGAGCACGTTACACTGCAGGTCCCATCGGGCCCTACACTGGTCGCAACAACCGTCAACAACTCGGGTGTTCACGAACTGCAGATTCTTGACATCGATAACGATGTTTCAACTTCACTCACGAACTTCAGTGATGGAGCATCACAATTGGCTATGTGCATCGATACAAACCATACCGTTGCCCTTCTCTCACTCGACTCGAACGGTGTTTTGGTTGTGCACGAGCGAAATGCGACAACCGAGGCATGGTCCAACGTTTCCATGCAACAACTCAGCCACTCAACTGGGAACGATCTTTCCTGTACGCAGCATGGCTCTTCCCTCATCTTTGCAGTTCAATCCGCAACGGATTCCTTGTATGAACGAAACAGCAGTGGTCATTGGTCCTCTTTCGGTGGCCAACTGTTTTCACAGGCTGGCGGGGCATGGAGTCTCGTATCGAATGGACCAGGTGTCCTACTGATGACAACAACGCCAACAACGAACACATTGCGCATCAACACCCTTCATCTGGATGGACGAAGCGAGGACCGTTCCATTTGGTCTTCGCACGAAATGAAGAATGTGTTCACAAACACCAACTTCTCCAGTTCTGTTGATTCGAACGGCACAATCGTAATCGGTTACTATGATACGCTCGATCTGGATGTCGAAATGTTGCGACTCTATGCAGATGCTGACCGTGACCTCGTCTTCGATCGCATTGATGCAATGCCGAACCTTGGGGAACAATGGGAAGATGCTGACATGGATGGATTTGGTGATAACCCAACAGGCCCACTATCCGACGATTGTCCTGCTGCTTCAGGAATATCGTACTTCTTCTTGCAAGGATGTGATGACTATGAGCAAGACGGCTTCGCAGACGACATCGACTCGTGCGACACCAACAAAGGCCGTTCTGTCTATGACCGATTCGGATGTCCAGATTACGACGAGGACGGCTGGTCGAACAACGATGGCACCTGGGTGAATGGGGACCGTTTCCAACAGAATTGGAAGCAAGCAAAAGATACAGATGGAGACGGTATCGGTGACAACTACGGTGTTGACTGTTGTGATGCTATCTTTGGTCCATCTGGTGCTGTTGAAACCAGTCCAGGTGATAAATTCCCTTACAATCCAAGGCAATACAAGGACTTCGATGGTGATGGATACGGTGACAACGAGTCCGATACGTTAACTGGTGACTATTGTCCATGGGACTACGGAACATCCTACCGTGATCGCAACGGTTGTCCTGATTCAGATGGCGATGGAGCGAGTGACGCAAACAACATCGGCGGAATCAATTGGGGTATTGACCAAGGCGCTGACAAGTGGCCAGATGACCCAACTCAGTGGGCCGATACGGACGGTGACGGGTACGGAGACAACGGAACCATCGGCGCAACCAATCCTGATTTCTTCCCGTACAACATTGCTGCAGCTGACGACAACGATAGCGATGGTTATCCTGACCGTTGGACTTCTTCGTACAATGGAACCAATGGCCAAGGACTTGTCCTCGATGGTTGTCCCGGCGTGTATGGAACATCGATGAACCCAACTCCCGGCTGTCCTGACAGTGATAACGATGGTTGGGCTAATACAGATGATGATTTTCCACTCGATCCGACACAATTCCTCGATTACGATGGAGATGGATTTGGTGATAATTCCACAGGCAACAACGCTGATGAATGTCCGTTCCAGTTTGGTGTTGAAGACGGAACAGACGGCAAAGGTTGTCCACTTGTGAGTGCTGATGATGAGGACGGAGACGGCGTTTTTGATGGCATAGATTTGTGTCCAGAAACTCCGGTGTTCGAAACTGTTGATGGGAATGGTTGCTCAGAATTTCAAATTGATGATGACTCAGATGGAGTCAGCAACGGAGATGATTTGTGCCCAGACACTCAAATCAATTTCGTAGTAGACGAAAACGGATGCTCTGAACTACAAAATGCATTTGATTCCGATGACGATGGAGTAAACAACTCAGTTGATCTCTGTCCTGATACGGACATCTTTTGGATCGTTAATCCAGGAAACATTGATTCCAACGGTTGCGCTCCGAATCAGTTGGATGATGACGGTGATGGAGTCACCAACAACAACGACGGATGTCCAGACACTGAGCCGGGGCTACCAGTAACTCCGAGGGGTTGTTTTGTTGAAGGATTGCTGGAACTGGACATCGATGGGGATGGATACTTTGGAGCATACACTTTCGATATCGACCCGGAAACAGGATTGAGAATTAACCAACAAGGCGATGCGTTTCCATTGGATGAGACTCAGTGGTCAGATATTGATGGAGATGGTTTTGGAGACAATTATCCTGATGTATCCATGAATTCCTCAATCAATCCACGTTTTGCAGGAACGTATGTTCCAGGTGCAAACCAATCAGACTTCTGTCCTACTGTGAATGGTTCTTCGTCTCTCGATGTTCTCGAGATTGGATGCCTTGACGATGGTGATGGTTGGGCAGATGAATTTGGCCGCGACAAATTCCCAGGTGACGCCACACAATGGAATGATTCTGACGGAGATGGATATGGTGACAACTGGGGCGATCCCACTTGGAACGCTTCAAGAGATTCGGAATGGCCTGGTATTTTCGTTGAAGGCGCATCAACACCCGATAAGTGTCCAGATTCTCCAACAACAAACGTCGATGATGAAGGCTGCTCAAAGAGTGAGCGAGACACCGATCAGGATGGGATCAGCGATTTGCTTGACAATTGTCCAGAACAACCGAAAGGACCTGATGGCTACGAAGATGGTTGTCCACTGCCAGCTTCAAAAACCGACGATGGAGATAACAATCTTCTTGGGATCATTCCTGTCTTCGATGGCGCTCTTGGTGGAATTGTGTTCATTGGTGGCATTCTTGGTGGAATTGTAGTCTTACTTCTCCTGACTATGATGATTGTGCGACTTCGAAACCGTGGTTATGACTTTGATGATGACGACGATGACGACGATTTCTTCGATGATGACGACGATGACGACGATTTCTTCTCCTCGTTCCAAAGCAAACCGATGCCAAGCCGCTCGACGCCTGCACCTCAAAGTCAACCTTCTACCGGAGGTCCTTCTGGAGGCCCACCTCCATCGAGAGGCCCATCTGGGCCCAAGCGAGGCCCACCAGGAGGGTCACGAGCCCCATCGTCCGGTCCACCCGGTCGAGGATCGCCTGGAAAGACACAACCCGCTCCTGCATCCAAACCTGCTCGCAGAACGCCTGTTTCCAAGGCAGATGAAGCCGAACCAAGTGAGGCTACAGGCCCACAAAAGAAGGTTCGACGTGCACGAATTGAAGTTGACATGTCTCTTTTCGAAGAATGGCAAGCAGACGATCGTGATGCTGCTGTTGAATGGGTGGTCGGTGAACTCGGTGAGGGTGAGCAAGAGCGCACCCTCTTGATGCAACTTCAAGGCACAGGTTGGTCCGCTCAACAATCCAGAGCCATCTACGATATGGCTCGAAACCAACAATAGAGGATTAACAGCAACCTCAAAAACAACACGCGATTGGCGAAAATAGGAGGAAGAGAAATGTCGGAAGGTGTACCTGAAGGAGCAACTCTTCCTGATGGTATCGAGGTAGATGATGCAGCGGCTTACTTCGGTGTTGTCGATTCGTCAGATGTCCTTCAACAAATGATGTCGATGGATTCGAAACAGGCGTTATCAAAGGCACTTGAGCATTTGGCTGACATCATTCTTCGTCCAGGCGAATTTGATTTTGAAGCTGCAAGCGAACGGTTGCAGTGTGAGGGCGGTGAGATTTACTTCTTGATTTTTGGACATCTGAATCTTATGACACTTCCTGACCCCTTGCTCCAATTTGCTGGTCAACCCGATTCGACAGGTGCAGCGAATACAGCACATCCTCTCGCTACAGGGGATGTTCTCCAAACACTCACGCCTTTGTTTGACCCAATGCAGTTCCTAAAAATCCTAGCCATTGCCTATGCAACGGGTGGAAACGTAGAGGTCGAACGATACTTGCAATCAATCGAATCCATCATGGCAGCGCCTTCAGACAATCTGGAGAAGATGCAGACGATGGCTGAAGAACTCAAATCTTCACTCGATGTTGCAGGACATGCACTCCCAATGCCGCTCTTTGCAGGCGAACAGGCACAACCTGCTGAAATCGAGATGGGCACAATCATCGAGCGAAGAGAACCTGAACCTGCTCCAGTTGAACCAGAACCTCAAACCGATTCAGAATCTGTACCAACACCAGCGGTTGCGGCCCCGGAACCTGAGGTTGAATCAGTGCCTCTGCCAACGGAGTCCGTACCTCTTCCAGCTGTCGACTCCGTCCCACTTCCAAGCCAAGAGGAACCACTTGAGGAAACAGGATTCAAGAACGAAGTCGAGGTTGATCATGCAGCACGGGATGCCTTTGCAGGTGCATTCGGCTCCCAACTTGTACCAGAGCCAGAAGTTGTTTCAGAACCCGCTGAAGAAGTCCTTCCTGAACCCTTTGAACCTGTTGTGAGCGAACCTGAACCCGTTGCTGAAGAACAAGTAGAAGAGGAATGGGTCAGCGATGCTGAACGCTTCATCGCTGCAGATGTTGATGATTCGGGTAGTCTCTCAGTCGAAGAACTCGCAGTTGCGGCGAACGTCACCATCGAGGAAGCCGAAGAGTTGCACACTGCAGCAGATACAGACGGCGATGGAGAAGTTTCTCTTTCCGAATTCGTATCATCTGAAGCCGCTCAAAAGATGTCATCACTTCCCCGCCCAGTTGCTCCAGTTCGCAGACCGATTCAGTCTCAGCAGCCTGCACAACAGCAACCTACACAACAACAACCTGTTCGGCAACAACCAACCTCCCCGGGCGTTGCTGCCCCACAAATGGGTTGGCAACAACCGCTTCCTCAACAGCAACCGATGCGTCAACCAATGCAACAACCAATGATGCCTCAACAACCGGCCATGAACATCCAACCAACGATTCGTTCAGGAATTCACTGTCGTGGATGTGGGATTGGTCTCGACCCGAATTGGCGCTTCTGTCCAATTTGTGGGAACATGAACATGAGTGCACATCGTTAATTCTGATCAGCGATGAATTCACCACTTTCGGTCAAACACGAGTCGTCCAACCAAACGCTTGGTTTTGCGAGGACGCCAGAAATGTGAATCCCCGCATTTGAAGTTCCACCAAGGCCAGTGTTGTCTCCAATCGAGAAGTAGCAACTACCCATACGCTTCTCATCTTCGAGAACGTTTCCTACAAGTCGAGCACTTGGATTCATTCCAAACCCGAATTCGGCCACTGTCCAGACACTTTCCCGGTCTTTTGCTTTGAGCTTCTTCGCAACTTCGCCGTACGATTGACGAATCGTTGCAGCAAGGGTTCCACCTTTGACATCGACAACGGTTCCATCTTCCACGATGAACTCCACAGGCTCATCAATCAGTGTCGAATCCCAAGAACCATCGATAACGATGGTTCCATTCATGGTTCCTTCTTTTGGTAGAATGAACACCTTCCCAGCAGGAAGATTTGTCAACATTCGTGGACGATTGCATATCCCATTATCATCGAGTTTCCAATCACGCCAATTTACTTCAAAGGTAACATCAGTTCCAGATTCAGATTTGACGTTGATGATTCGTCGTCGCCTTAGGAAGTTGGCAATGTTGGAAATTCGGCGCTTGACATCTTGGAAATCCGCTGTCATCCCACCTTCTGTATACAATTCAAAGGTCATGCCTGGCATTGTAGCAATTCGAGCACCATCTTTCAATGCTTGACGTGCAGCTCTCGTGTGGGTAAGCGAATACTTGGTCGCTGCGATAACGACCTGTTGTTGCCGCATCAATGATGCTACAGGCGATGGTGGTTCTTCTCCATGGTGGCGAGATTTCGGCATGACGATAAGGAGAACTCGATCGGAGCGTTTCTGTGTTGCAATGTGCAACGACTGACCGATTTCAGCTGTCGTCGGGTCACAGACGATGAGGACGTTTTCTCCACGACGAATGTCCATGCATGTTTGAATAACCATGTCTGAGATGGCATGCAGCCGTTCTTCATCAGTCGTTGGTTCCGGAAGGCGCTCCGTTGGTTGTGTGTTCTCGAACGATTCTGCACTGAGAAGGGCATTGATGTCCTCGTCTTCATCGTTCGCAGTCACCTTCTCACCCTTGTCTTTTCGACGAAAGGGAAGGACCATGGTATCCCATACACTCCTCCATATTGAATGTGTGGCTACAATCGAGCAAAGAGCACGATACGAGTGTTGATGAGGAACCGATGTTGAGCGGCAAACATGAGCGACAAAACCTCCTTCTTGAACCGTGTACAAGACATCCATCGAATCGGAAGCATCCAAGGACATCTTGGATGGGATCAAGAAACCCTCATGCCAGAGAAAGGAGCGAAATCGCGAGGTGAAATCATGGCTTGGCTTGCTGCTTTGGCTCATGAAAAAGTTACAGATTCTGAAATGGGCGAGTTGCTTGGACGGCTTGAAGACCGTAACGATCTTGATGAGAGCGAGCGAGCCAACGTACGGGAATTCAGGAAGCGTTACGATAAAGCAACCAAACTTTCTGCAGAGTTTGTTTCAGAATTTGCACAAGCTCGAAGTGAAGCGTTGGTTGCGTGGCAAAATGCGCGAAAGGATGCTGATTTTGCCGCCTTTTTGCCACATTTGCGAACCCTTGTGGATTTGACTCGTAAGAAAATCGATGCGTACGGTTATGAGAAGACACCTTACGATGCACTTCTCGATGAATACGAATCTGGTATGACCGTCGAGGATTACGACCCACTGTTTGAGGGCCTGCGTGGCCGGCTCGTTCCACTGCTCAAGCGGATTCTTGTAGCCAAGCAATCAAACCCTGACCCAACATTACCAGAAGGATTGACGTTCCCAGTGGAGAAGCAAGAAGCATTCTGCAGCAAAGTCAGCGAACGAATGGGCTTCGACTTTGCAGCAGGCCGCATGGATGCTTCAACGCATCCATTCTCTGCTGGAATTTGGCCAGGAGATACGCGTTTTACAACCCGCTACGATGAACTCGACCCATTCTCATGCCTCTATGCAGTTATGCACGAAACAGGGCATGCTCTCTACGAGCAAGGATTGGATGACAATCACCGATTTACGCCACGTGGTGATGCTGTCTCACTCGGTGTACACGAATCCCAATCTCGATTGTGGGAGAACCAAATCGGCCGAACACCAGAATTCTGGAACGTTGTTATGGACGAATTCCAAGAATCATTCCCAGATGCTCCATCATGGGATTCTTCCACGCTTAATCGTATTGCAAACGCAGTTGAGCCTGGTTTCATTCGCGTTGAAGCCGATGAAGTTACGTACAATCTTCACGTCATGTTGCGGTATGAGATTGAAAAGAAAATCTTCAATGAGAACTACCCGCTCGAGCAACTTCCTGAACTTTGGAATTCGATGATTTCTGATTGGTTCGGACTCACTGTCCCCTCCGACGACTTGGGTTGCTTGCAGGATATTCATTGGTCGATGGCTGCCTTTGGCTACTTCCCAACCTACACTCTCGGAAATCTGTATGCTGCACAATTGCTGGAAGCGATGAGCGACGATCTCGGCTCGATTCAAGAATCGATTGCATCAGGCGATTGGTCCTCGATGCTCGCATGGTTGCGAGAGCGAGTTCACAAGCGAGGAAGTGCTCTTCTCCCTGCTGATTTGATTGAAGAGGCGACAGGATCTCCTCCTTCGAGCGAACCTTTCCTACGGTACGTTGAGGAAAAGTACGGTGCGATTTACTCACTCTGATTCATCGGACGCATCATCCGAACTTGATGAACCAACGAGCTTGTTGATCCGCTCGGTCAATTCCATGATGGCATCGTTCAAGTCGTTGCTACGATCATCCTCATGTCCGGTCCCAAAAGTTGTGCCAAGCAATGTGATCATCGCTCCGGACAGCATCATTACTGCTGGCCAGTAGATGTCTTCTGCGACCATGCCATCGGTAGCGACCATTCCGCCCCAGATTGCACCTGAGATGAAAATAATCAATCCAATCATCATTTGTTGGTATCCTTGTCCTAATTGTTCTTCCATGCTACTCATGTTTCCCAGTGAGAAATTTTTCATCGAGTATTTAATTACGGTTACAAAATTTCTCTATTTTGTTTAATTCCATGGGGTCATCAGCAAAGGCGAACCAGTTTCACCTTCTTTGACCAGAATCGAACCTTTCGGCCCTGTTGTATCGTTCCGTTCAAACACCGCAACGCCTCCAACGACGGTCAGGGTTGGCCATCCGACAAGCTTCATTCCATGGAATGGACTCCAGCCAACCGTGGTCCAGGTATTGGCATCATCGACCACGCGTTCTGTCGTCATATCGACAAGGGTAATATCGCCATCGTATCCTTCTTCAAGACGGCCCTTCCCAATCATACCATAGCACTCGGCAACGTTGAGGGACATCCACTTGACAACTTGTTCGATGGTACATGCGCCTTTTGATGCGTGTGTTAACATGATTGGAAGTGATGTCTCAACACCGGGCATTCCACTTGGAGCAGCAGGGAATCCCTTTGCCTTGGTCTCGAGGGTGTGTGGAGCGTGATCTGTGGCGATGCATGCGATGGTTCCATCATGGAGTCGATTCCATAGCGTCTGCTTGTCTTTTTGATAACGGATAGGTGGATTCATCTTCAATCGTGTTCCAAGACGCTCCACATCACGCTCATCGTAGGTCAAGTGCTGTGGTAATACTTCGGTTGTGATGTGCGCATCTTCTCCGTTTCCATGCAATGATGTGATACCATTCAGCCAGTCGGCCTCGATACCCGATGTCAGGTGGAGAACGTGCAAGCGGTGACCGGTTGCTTGAGCGTAGGCTACTGCACGTTTTGTAGCGATTATTGCCGTCTCGTCATCACGCCATTCAGCATGAGCAGCCATATCGGTTCGGCCTTCGATCATCTTCTTTCGCTCGATCATACGCGTCTCATCTTCAGCATGAACTGCAATAAGACCAGCTGTATTGGTAAAAATTTCATGCAATGCATCGGAATCGTTGACCAGTAAATCACCCGTTGATGAGCCCATGAAAATCTTGATTCCACAGATTCCAGGTATAGCGATTGGCGATTCGGGCGTTCCAACTGCTTTCTTCAATTCGTCAACGTTTGATTCTGTTGCACCGATGAAGAAGCCAAAGTTTGTGACACATCGTCGATTCCCAGTGGCAATTTTTTCATGCATCGATTGAAGCGTTGTTTGGCTAGGTACGTTGTTGGGCATGTCGAGGAAGGAAGTGATTCCTCCACTAGCAGCGGCACATGATCCGGTGTAGAGGTCTTCCTTCTCAGGTTGCCCAGGATCTCTGAAATGGACTTGTGGGTCGATCAAGCCTGGTAGGAGATGAAGTCCTGTCGCATCAATGGTACGAACGTCATCGTTTGCAACCAAACCTCCTCCTGGTTGAATGGCTGAGATAATTCCATTTTCGATGAGTAAATCACCAACAACAGTTGTTTCAGGTAAAATCATTGTAGCGTTCTGAATCAGGAGGTTAGACATCTTCAATCGGTTCTTCCTTGTGAAACAAGTCAATGAATGCTCTCATCGACGCCTTGCGTTTTTTGGACGGAAAGCATTGCACACTTTGTCGTTGCAATCGATGTAGGGACCTCCTATCAAATCCACGCAGTACGGAACGGCTTTCCAGATTTCATCAATGGTCTCCCGAATCGATTTTGGTCGTCCTGGAAGATTGAAAATAAGACATGAACCTCGAACGCCTGCGGTTTGCCGAGACAAGATTGCAGTAGGTGTATATTGCAACGAAATGGCTCGCATCTGTTCTCCAAATCCGGGCATGATTCGCTCTACAACACGCTCCGTCGCCTCTGGTGTCACATCGCGCTCTGCAGGCCCTGTGCCTCCCGTCGTAACGATGACATGACAGCCAACCTCATCAGCGAGTTCAATCATGGTGGATTCAATACGTTCCTTTGCATCAGGAATGCATCGGTAGTGTACGTCCAATGGTGATTGAATCGCCTCGTTCAGGAATTGGAGGATAGCCGGACCGCCTTCATCTTGGTATTCATTGGAAGATGCTCGATCCGAAGCAACGAGAATACCGATAACCGCTTTCTCTCCTACTGAATCCGAATGACCATCAATTGAGGTAAATGCGTCCATAAAAAGGCCTCAAGAACCGTACTTTTCTTTGATATCGTTGTGGAAGTTGTCCAAGAGAGTGTCTTCAAACAACTCCGTCTGTCGACGTATCTTAGTCGAACGAATGTGAAGAATTGCACCGAGGACGAAGACGATAATCATGATTGGAATGACTGCTTCAAGCTTGTATTTGTGCATGATTTTGATGATACCTTCCGCAGTGTAGGCCCATGTAATCGATGCGATGAACCCTCCAATCATCGTTGCAATGAGTACGCGCATGAACTTCATGCGCGACAGAAGGCCAAGCATGGCTCCGACCAATACACCGGAAGCCATGAACGGAATCCACACGAAGACAATAAGTCCCCAGAATCCCCATTTGTTGATCATTTCGCGCTTCTCGTTGGCCGTGTACTCGACCGTTGAAAGAATGTCACCAAGCAGTTTAGTTTGCAACATTCGTCCACCAAATCCATCTTGCCGAGCGACAGCAGCAATCCGCTCGTCTTTGTCCCCTTTTCGCTCAACGCGACCAGCGCCTGAACGATCTGCAAGGGTCGAAACTTGATTTCGTGCCTTGACAATCAATTCCTGTGTGGTGAGAATGTCTTGGTTTCTCTCTGAGATGTATTTCCTCAATTCGTCCTCCACTTCGGAGGCTTGACGCTTGAACCGGAAGAACGCAAGGCGGGTTGTTGGTTTGAAGATGATTGAAACAAACACAATGCGGTCGTCGCTGGTGATCACGGCATTCTGTAAATCGAGCGTCTTATCTCGCACGAAGTACAGGTCGAGCGAATCTCGTACCTCATCCTCGATTCTTGAGAGCGAGTGAAGTTCTTCGAAGAACGAAGTGTAATTCTCAGGTGGTGCTTCATCTTCGCGGTCTCCGACACCAACACCTACGCCTGAATCGAAATCAATGGCTTGGCCAGCACCAATCGCTCGTACAGTCAACTGAACAGGCTTGAATACACGGAACAATGCAAATTCTTCGAGAACCTCTTTCAAGATCTCGTCGCGAATGCTCTTGCTGTCCGACAAGGTGTTCTCTGTGTTCTTGTAAGGTACCATGATGTCCACAGAGAGTTCTCTTGGTTCCACCTTGGCCAAATCGTGATCTACATCAATGCCAAGCCGACGTTCACATCGAGAGATGATGTCATCAACAAGTCGAATGATGTGGTTTCGAGAGAGAATGTCATCAGCTTCTTGGTGATAGACTTTGTACATAATTGGATAAGCAATTAACAACGAAAAGACCGACAATGAGAGCGAGTTGAATGCCATCCACCATGCAGGGATGCCAGCAGCACCTCCAGCGAGCATAGCGGTTTCCCTTCCACCGCCGAGTTCAGCGACGAGGAGGATGTACCCCCAATTGCCCAACTCTTGGAGGGACCAGCAGGAGCGAGCGCCTGAGTCTGTAACGCGTACTTCTCGGTGTTCTTCCCCTCCAAGGAATGGAAGTATGCCTCCTTTGGTACCAATTTCGAGTTCAAACTCGAGCGACTTTGACAAGGCTTCCGTGACGTTTGTCTTATTTTTCGCATCGTCCGAATTGTTGTAGAGCGCGACGGAGAGCGTGACAACATAATCGCCTTCCTCAAGCATGCTGTAATCGGCTTTGGCATGCACGCGATTGACCTCATCATCGAGCATACGTTCAACTTGTGTGCTAGGAGTGGTCTCAGCAGCGTCTTTTTCTTCGATGTTGTACTCAAGAACAGCCACGCCCGCAGGAAGGTTGTAAGCATTCAATGAAAACCGCTCATCGTCTTCGTCCGGGAAGATCAGAATCCATGGTTCATCATCGATTTCAACACACTCATCCCCTATATCGAGGAACGTCGTTGAGGCAGAGTGGTCGAGTGATGTTGATTGACCCAATAGACCAGATGACATGGACAGAATCAGCGCTCCGTACAGAATTCCGTAAGCAATACCCATCAAGAGGACTGGGTTTTCCTTTTTGGTAAACATGCTTCGGTTGTCGCCATCGGTCCGGCGTCTGCGAATGTTGTTCAATTCTTTGAGCAATGGGTCGCTCTTGGTATCGGAGTCGTACTGCTCTTTTGGCAGTTCGTCCCCAATTGCAGCGTCGCCCATGAAAAGACTACATCTGCGGTAGCAAATGAACCCATTGATGCAATTATGGTGGGTTAGGCCGGACTTGAACCGGCGACCTCGGCATCTTCAGTGCCGCGCTCTCCCAACTAAGCTACCAACCCTTGCATGCATGCGATGAAGCCCATGATTTCAAGCCTTCGCTACTTATTGCTGGCCGTGAAGAATGGTTTTTTGCATCTCGAAAAGAGACTCAAATCCAATATCGGCCATATCAAGGAGGGCATCGAGTTCTTCGCGCTGGTAGGTTGATTCTTCTCCAGTACCCTGAACTTCAACGAATGCACCGTTACTTACCTTGACCACGTTCATGTCGACATCAGCATTTGAATCAAGATTGTAATCGAGATCAAGATACGATTTGCCGTCGATCAAGCCAACGGAGATTGCTGCAACATCGTGTTCCATGACGCGCATTTCATGCGCTATTTGCTCTTCTTCAGAGAGAACAGGAGGGCTCCATCCTGAGCGGCGTTGTTCCTCAGTTGGTCGCATGTTCTTTGGTAAGCAAATACCGGCAGCGATGAGGCGTCGTACGCCGAGTCGGAGTGCGAGATTTGCAGCCGTAATCGAGGCACATCGAGTGCCTCCATCCGCATTGAGAATGTCACAGTCGACGTTCAGCGCAATGGGACCGAGCTCCTCGAGATTGACTGCAGCTCGGAGTGAGCGAGCAACAAGCCGTTCAATTTCCTGTGTGCGTCCCTTAGCACCACGACGCTCTCTTCGGAATCGTGAATCTGTTGATCCAGGCAGTAGCGAGTATTCAGCGTGAACCCAGCCCTTGGTTGAATCTCTTGGGAACCAACCGGGTAGACGTGCCTCTTTCGTGCAGCATGCAAGAACAACGGTTTCACCTTGGCGGTAAAGAATCGAGGCGAGTGCGTTGCTGGTGAAGTCAATTTCGACTTCGACACTTCGCATTTCATCAGCGTTTCTGGACGTAGTCAGTTCGGTCTTGAATTTGGCCATGATGCCCCCAAGAGGTCGAGTTCATCAACTCTTTTGTTAGCGAGAAACGTAAGCATGCGTATGTTCAAGAGGCCTCTCAGAATGGGATTATCATGGCAATAAACAAGGCGGTCATTTGTGGAGTCGCAAGAACGCCCATCGGCCGGTTCATGGGCTCACTGTCTTCTCTTTCTTCGGTCGATCTCGGCGTTGCTGCAGTCAAAGAATTATGCCAGCGTGTTGGATTTGACCCCTCGTCTGGAGTCGTCGACGAAGTCCTCATGGGACAGGTTTTGCAAGCAGGAGTTGGTCAGGCGCCGGCTCGCCAAGTTGCTCTTGGAGCAGGCTTACCGGTGACAACATCGTGTGTGACCATCAACATGGTCTGCGGGTCCTCTTTGCGAGCCGTTATGCAGGCCGCAACGAGTGTTCGTCTCGGAGAGCACAACGTCGTCATCGCAGGGGGCATGGAAAGCATGTCCAATGCACCCCAGGTCCTCAAGGGGCAACGGAATGGCAAGAAAATGGGCGATTCAAAACTCATTGATTCCATGATTCACGATGGGCTCTGGGATGTTTACAACAACATGCACATGGGCAACACCGGTGAAGTCGTTGCAAAAGAGTGCTCAATCGATCGACAACAAGCTGATGAATTCGCAGCACAAAGCCATCTCAAAGCATCCAAAGCATGGGATGAGGGTTGGTTCGATTGGGAAACGTTCCCCCTATCAATTCCACAAAGACATGGCGATCCTATCGTCCTTGAGCGGGATGAAGGTGTCCGTTCCGATACTACGGTGGATGGTCTTGCCAAACTCCGTACAGTCTTCGATAAGGAAGGCATTGTTACGGCTGGCAATGCAAGCACGTTGAACGATGGTGCAAGCGCAGTACTCGTGTCGAGCGAAGCATTTGCCAGGGAACAAGGTTGGGAGATTATTGCGACGATTGAAGATTATTGTACAGCTGGTGTTGAACCAGAGCGAGTCATGAGTGCTCCTATTCCAGCGGTCAAGAATCTCCTTGTGCGCAACAATCTCGACGTCATGGATGTTGATGTCTATGAGCACAATGAGGCGTTTGCATCTGCATCTTGTGCTGTCGCTCAAGAGGTAGGAATACCTCATGACCGTTTCAATCTCCATGGCGGAGCGGTGAGTATCGGTCACCCACTTGGGTCAAGCGGAACTCGATGTTTGATTACAATGCTTGGCGCCATGCGTCGTCTCGATGCCAAATCAGGAATTGTAACCCTCTGTCTTGGTGGCGGCAACGCTGTCGCCATGTACGTTCGCCGATGAACCCAATTATTCCTCTTCCCTAGACTGATATGGTGTGAAGATACCAACGTCCTCGAGTACATCCGAAGATCCAGGAAGCACAGAGAGTACATCATCGGTTCGAAGGCCAGTTGCCTTGTAGATTCGATTCGCAAGCTGCTCTTTTTTTGTCTGACCCGGCGAGAGAATTGCATAGCGCTCACAGCGTTGCTTTATGGAGGAAACTGTACCACTCATGAGCAATGGTACACCGTTGATGGCGACCAAGCCAACGCCCATTTGAACATCCAAATCCTTGAACCATTGACGTTGACCACGAACGATAAATGCACCTTTTCCGACGTATTCGCCCGTCTGCGCTGATTTCGAAACTTGGGCCGGTTTGACAGCAAACACCGTTCCATGGGCGCCTCCACCGTTCCATGCACGGCTCCAACAGAGGGCGAGGGTTGCGGCCTCCTCCAATTTCCCATCGTTGATTCGTTCATCTCCGAGCTTGTCGATGAGTTTGTAGGATGGAACGCCCGGAGGAAGTGGACCATACGGTTCCTCAACGAGAGCAAAACCTTGGGATGCTCTTAGACTACAACTTGGTGCACCATGGATGTCGGCGTGGAGGTACATGTCCCCTCCAGAGAGATGCTTTTTGACGATCGAATCGTTTCCTTTTGCATCACGCCCACCAACGAGTAGATGACCTCCAGAAATCATGCTCCAGCGATGTTGTTCAAACCAGAGCCGTTTCGATCGACGCACCGTTTGCATCCGCCCACTGGCTTTTTGCTTCGCTTCTTTCTTTTGCGCCCGTTTAAACGAAGTCTTCGTGTCCTCGAGGGCAGTTTTTGCACCGGTCGTTTTGTCCTTCTGTTTTCGAGCAGCCTCAAAGTACCGTTGTGCATTTTGATGGACAGAATCATCCAGATGCAACGTGAACGCTTGTCCTGGTTGACCACTTTCATCAGGCAAACGAACCATCATGGTTCTATCTGCAGCATTCCCTGAATCCACCCAAGGGTTCTCTTTCAATCCTTTGAGGACAGGCTTCCAGCCTTGTGTTTGAACGGCTTCTCGTGCTTGTTGTAGAATGGTCTCAACGTGCGTCCAATGCTCTTGAATAGCGTGACCAATGGCTTGCTGCTTCTCAATCTTTTTGGCAAACCCTTCAAGTGCTTGCTCTTGTTGTTTCATGCGCCGTTCCAACTTCTCGACTTCTGTTGAGTGACCACGCCCAGGTGCAGCAGCATCCAACTTTTCTTGTTCCCTTCGAGCAAGGGCGTTCGCATCATGATGCCCTTTCCATGCATCGATGGCAGAACAGAGATTTGAACAAGAATAGGCGATTTTTCCTGCATGCGATGGTAAGAGAAGAGGGGTCGCCTCAGTCGCCGTTTCACGTAACGTCGTACTCGACTTTGCATCGAGTGTTTGCATAGCTGCGATGGCTTTCAACGCATCCTCACTGTACTCTTCCGTTGGTTTGAGGATGAGATGCCCGGTTTGGCTCGTATTGAGTTGCCCGAGGAAGTGTTTCAGTGAGTTGAGAATGGTGGCAGCAACTGCGTCTTCCGTCGAACTGTTCGGTTCAAGGCCTGCATGTTCACATACGGCATTCGCATAGATGCCTCCAAGATTGATCTTTCCTCCTAAGGTCGAAACAAGGTCTCTATCAGATTCAGCAAAGGCTTCTTCCAGAGATTCAAGTGTTAAGGTATGCGGGTCAATCGCAGCAGGTGGGGGGATGTACGTCTCTCCTTTCTTGATGGTCCGTCCTGAATAACTCGCATGGGTCAAAGGTTGGATAATCACATCGTTTTCATCCATGAGGATAACATTCCCGTTACGAAACAATTCAACGCTGAGCGAGCGTTGGCCGTTTTTTGTGTCGAAACGGAACATGAGGACACGGTCAAAGCCCAATTGTTCGACCTTGGTTAATCGAGCATTCTTGAGATGCTTTCTCAGTACCATAGCAAACGATGGAGGTGTCATCGGCATTGGGCGATCCCGTTTCGAGGTGTAGACACGTTGTCCACGAACAATAACCAAGTCAAATTGATCAGCCTCCTTTGGATTGATTCGAAGAACGATTTGCTCATAGTGAGGCATGTAGGCTTTCTTGACATAGGCTCCTGACCATGCATCCAATTCGAGCGAAACTGCCCGAACATCGAAACCGGTCATTGAGTCTTTCATGTCAATCCCTGCTAT
>CATISI010000209.1 GCA_949538025.1 Candidatus Poseidoniaceae archaeon | reverse complement strand
CGGTTGGAAACGAATCAAACATGCATCGCCGTTCTTGAGGAACGATGGGTTTGCTTCCTTACCAGCCTTGTTGGTCTTCTCAAGAAGTTCTTGGAAGCGAACAGCGACCTGTGCGGTGTGTGCGTGGAATACTGGAGTGTATCCGACGGAGACAGCCTTTGGAATGTCCATGAGTTGGATTTGACCGACGAAGGTCTCATCGTGACGGACGAAGGTTGGTTCACTGTCAGAGTATCCAGCGACGTCACCACGGCGGATGTCGACAGCTGCGAGACCACGGACGTTGAAACCAACGTTGTCGCCTGGCTCAGCCTTGTCGACCATTGTGTGGTGCATCTCGATCGACTTGACCTCAGCGGACTTCTGGGACGGGTTGAAGACAACGGTCTTACCAGTGTTCAGAGTTCCGGTTTCGATCTTACCGACTGGGACAGTACCGATACCAGAGATCTTGTAGACGTCTTGGATAGGTAGTCGAAGTGGCTTGTCGATTGGCTTGTTTGGCATTGCTGCAGCGTCGATCGCCTCGAAGAGGGTTGGTCCGTCGTACCATGGGCACTTGTCAGACTTGTTGAAGACGTTGTCACCGTTGAGGGACGAAGCAGGAATCATTGGAATGTTGTCGAGTTGAGAACCAAATCCAGCCATCTTGAGAAGTGCGGAGACTTCAGCAACAGCTGCCTTGTACTTGTCCTCGGACCAGTCTACACCAGAGATGTCCATCTTGTTGACGTGGACGATGAGTTCCTTAACACCAAGAACCTTAGCGAGGAAAGCGTGTTCCTTGGTTTGAGCGTTGACACCGTCGTTTGCAGCACAGAGGAGAACCGCTGTGTCAGCTTGCGAAGCACCGGTAATCATGTTCTTGACGAAATCTCGGTGACCTGGAGCGTCGATAACGGTCCAGTAGTACTTTGGAGTAAAGAACTCCTTGTGAGCGACGTCGATGGTAATTCCACGCTCTCGCTCTTCCTTTAGACCGTCCATGACATACGCAAGACCAAATCCGGCCTTACCTGACTCAGCGGCGAGTTTTTCGTTCTTTTCGATAACGTGCTCTTCGATGTGACCTGAATCGAGGAGGAGACGACCGACAGTGGTCGACTTTCCGTGATCGACGTGACCTACGAAGACGATGTTACGGTGTGGCTTGCTCTTATCTTCCCATTGTGATGGCATACTAAATTACTCCTTAGCATCCCTGCGACAAACAACCCCTATTTGAAAGAGTCGGTAAGAAGCGGGTCAATTTTAGAGCCAAAAAGTGGTTGAGTCTCGCGGTTTTCACTTGTATATCAGGAGCAGTATGTAACGGTCAACCTGTTGCGTGTAGGTTTCGTTGTTGGAGACCGACATCGTCCAGTCACCATCGCCGTACGTCGAGTCTGAGTCTGAATCCGTAAAGAGGTACGAGGAGAGCGTCAAATCCACGCAATACTTGTCGTCATCGCAGTTTGAATCGCGAGATTCATACTGTGCGTTATCGGTCGGTTCTGTCGACGTTGCTTCGTCACCTTCCTCGTTGAATGCGACCAAATCGAGACGGCCTGTGCACGGAGCACCAGGCAAGCAAGGCTCGTCTTTGGCAGGGTACATCAATTTTCCAACGACCTTTCGAATGGTGTTCCCAGCAGCGTTATCGTAGTGAACTTCGAAATCAAAATCGAGTTGATTCGGATTTTGGCTTGTGGTTCGTCGTCCGATTTCAAAATCCAGCCAAGAGGCTCCGTATGAGACGTACACCTTGATGTCGTCCGAGTCGACAAGGCCCTTGCCGTTGGTTATTGTAAGACCAATTTCGTACTCACCGGGCTTGACGTCTTTCCAAGCAACCGTTTCACCTTCGAGGTCGTTGTCGTTGGTTGCATCTCCGTCACCATCTGCGTCGAATTCGAGGTTCAAGTCCCAGTGGAAGGTCGAGATGTAATCATCGGAAGAACCAGATGTGGATTTACTTGCGTCCAATTGCACTTCCGTTTCGCCTTCAGCGTTTCTTGAGCTTAGTGATTTTTCAAGATCGCAAATCCATATGAGAATGTAAGAGCCTTCATCGACATCCTCGCCCTCACAATCTGAATTGGAAGAATAGGAGGTGATTTCTGCTTCTGGTGGAAGGGCGGTTGCATCAACCACGGTGAGAGTCTTGCTTGTCGATTGGCTGTTGGAACCATCGCTGACGATTAATTCGACAGTGTATTCGCCAGTTTCTGGATAGGTCCAATCTGCGTTTCGTCCTGTCGCATCAATCGACTGGTCTCCGTCGAAATCCCACTTGTATGTCAATGCCACACCAGATGGCAGGGAATCCCGTGCATCGAAGTCAATGGTTTGACCTGCTCGAATGTTGGTGGCTGGTGAATACGTGAATACAGCAACGATCTCTTGGGAGCTATCGTCATCTTCGTTTCCAAAGCATCCTGCAAGTCCACTGATCATCATCAGCACAGCAAGGAAGATTGCTTTTCTTATTGCGCCCATACCATCGCCTGCCTATCCGCCATTTAGAAGCCTTTTGCGATTTGTTCGCCTAAAACGAGAACAACGTCGTCTGTCTGTTGCCGTCGAACAATTCCTTGGCATTCCAACCGAATGCTTCGGTGATGCGTCCGAGTGCTGCAGCCATTCGCTCAGCATAAAATCGTCCATCATAACACGGAATACCGCCATCCTCTTCAGCTTCAATCCACGGATGTACTTGCATGGGGCGTTTTGATGCATCTGTGACCACATAGGAGATTTTCATGCCCGGTGTAAAACCCAGGCCACGCTCGATGAGGATCATCGCTGCACGTACCTGAGCCATGCTTTCTGGGCGAGCATAATCCTTGGAAAAATCGACCTCGCCATTGGATTGGACACGTCCTTTGCAGGACTTGGCGAGAATCAAACGGCGAGCATCAACGTCGTGCTTCTTCAATGCAGCCACGCATTCTCGTGCGTGCTGAACCAAGGCATCGCCTTCATCAGCAAGTGCATAGGTGAACGTCTTCTTCATGCTCGTTGTGAGATATTCGAATGAATCCGTGCGTTGGGTCTCATACCCTCGAATCAGCATCTCCTCGCTCGGATATACGACCTGTCCGACGTAGCGTTTTTTGGCTCCGTGACTGAAGAAAACCGACAACCCCTTTTCGTACTCGAGGACGGCAGAATCTCGGCTGTATTGCTTGGCAATGTCGAGGCCAAAATCGATCATCGCTTGTTTTGCTGCTTCATAGGCTGCGATGGTTTCCTCATCATCGTCCTCTTTCAAAACAGAAGGTGACCCTTCAGGAACAGGTGAACAAACGAAGATGGAATCCGTATCGGAATAGACCACGTGATGGCCTTCCTCTTCCAACTTCTGGATGATGGTCTTGATGTTTTGACGCGCCCATGCTGTGATGGAGGACCCCAAATCCTTGTGCGTAAAACGATAGAAACCTGAAGCAAAGACGCCGTAAAAGGAATTCATCATGATCTTGACAGCGTATTGCATGGAGTCGTGGAATTCTTCCTTTTCGACTTGCTCGTCCTTCCGAGCGAGTTTGATTTGTGCCTTGTGTTCGTCACGTTGATTCATCAAATCTTCGAGCAAGGTTGGAACCAGTCCTTTGCGGTGTTCAGCACTCCAAAAGACCGCTTCTGTTGGTGAGACGTGGGTCGCATCGTCCTCGTCAGGTTGCTCTGGATGTGAAGGATCAATACGCGTTGTATAGCAGACATTGTTCCCGATCATGATACTTGGATACATGCTCTTGAAATCGAGAACGGCAATCCATGGATGCAATCCTGCTTCAACATCGTGAACGTAGCCTCCAGTAATTTGCCCTTCTTTGGCTTCAGCGCTTCCCGTTAACGGAACGGCCACATGATTGCGGTCCGCCAATCGAATAACGAGACTGTCAAGCAGTTGCGACGTGCTTCCATTGGCAGCTGTTTCGAACGGCACCTTGGCAACCGAAGCAACCGCTTCCTTACGACGAATCGCTTGAATCGCATGAAGAATATCCAGGGGTAATGCGGCATCTCGGACACAGTATTCCATGACTTCATCTGGACGATTGTCCCATTCTTCGTCCATGTTGGATGCATCAATGTCGATCTTCTGCTTATCTTCCTCCTCTGGAAACAACAAGCGCGCAATGAACGAGAGCGTTTCACGTTGCGGGCGTAAAGCTTGACGTGCTTGCCACCAAGCATCGACAATCGCACGTCCAGCAAGATTCCAAGCACGGTTCGACTGACGTCGTGGAAGGACACCCGTTCTGGTTCGCTTGCATTCCGTCTCCAAATGTGGCGTACGGCCCCATCCCAAGAGATTGCTACGAGCTTGCCATTGTTTGCGAT
>CATISI010000208.1 GCA_949538025.1 Candidatus Poseidoniaceae archaeon | reverse complement strand
GAAGAATCGATGAAGATTTCACCGTTCCAAGTCTACTTTGCTTGTTTCGTCATTGGTGGCTTCTTCTATCTCGTCAACGAGGGTGTTGTCCAAGCCATCATGGATTTGTTCTGAATCCTTTACATCGGACGAATCAGAACGATTTTTTGTTCCTGTTCAGCCATACACTTTGCAACGTGCATGGCCGATGCGAGATTGATGGTCGCGCCAATGGTTCTCGTTCCTTCCTCTTCATGAAGGACCAATCGATGTGTCAGTTGGTGAAGGACGTCTTGGTCGATTCGCTCAAAGACCCATTTCTCATCCTCAATTCGTACCAAGGCAGGGACATCAACAAGCGGTCCTATGCTTTGCTCAACGGTCTTGCTACGGGCTTCTAAGCCTGCAAGATCTCGAAGTGGTTGCCATCGACGTTGTCGTGTTGGTGCTTTGATTCTACGATTTTTTTCAACGCCTGCGCGAAACGCTCTGCTCATTCCCATCCCATCCAGAAATCCGAAGATTTCTAGTTGTTGCATTGTCATCTTGCATATAACAAGCGCGACGAGATTGTTCAAGAAACAGTCAATTTCAAACGGATATTGTATCAATCCACGCGAAACAAACATTCTGTTGGACGTTTGAAGAACTTGTGACGGTATTTTGCAATCAAACGATAACCAACATTGCGCAGTGGTAATGGAATCAACCAAAGCACTGGGAACCACATCTTATAGTACCAACGCATGTACAAGACACAACGAATCCCTGCAGCTGAACGAATGTAGGGCTTCCCATTTCGAATCAAATAAACAGAATCAGCATCGCGCAACTTCGCTGGGAGTGTTTCGATGATTCGCTGTGCATCCTCGTGGAGAATTGGCCGATAACCCAACCGCTTGCCACGAGCAAGACGTTTGTCGATGAACGTCGCAAGACGATGACATAGACCACAATCACCATCTAAGAACAGGAAATCCCGTTGATCGTTCACATCAATGCGTTCTGCCACTTCAATCGGCCACGTTTTGACAGAAAGTCCTTTGGAAAAATGAAGCAAATCTGGGGAAAGAACATCCAATCCCAGGTTGTAGGACTCAAGCAACGTATTCGCTTCAAGACGGACTTCAGCACCTTGGAAGGACCATGGTTGATGGTACACATAGGCTCGACGAAGGCAGCCTTCGTGTTCGGTGTACAGGCAGTAACGTTCGAAGAGAAAATATTCCAATGAATCAGGTTCAGCCGATTGCATCGGACCTTTTGCATTCGATGTTCCACGTAATTCTACACCATCGCTGGAACGGCGCGATTGCCATTGCAAGGTGTCTCCATTTCGCTTGACCTTGGCTTTCGCATAGCGATAAGCAAGACCGTAGGCTCGAGGTGCATGGAAGCATGTCACCAGACTTTTCGCATCCAACGTGAGGAAGAAAACACCCGGTTGTCCGTCCTTGACGACATAGGTACGTACATTGAATTCAGCAAAGGTGGAGATACCTGGAACAGCCGGTAACCCTCGTGGTCGTACGTTCTTCATAATGAATGGAATCACACCAACGTAGGCTTCACCTTCGAAGAAATCGATCTCCAATCCCTCAGGAAGATGTGATTGAAGCCGTTCAGTATCGACCTTCCAATGCATGAAGGTCAGGTCACGCCACTCTTGTGAGATGGCATACGGGCGTATCGGCATTGGAAACGGAAGATGCCCGTCCTCACGCTTTGCGCCCATGCCTTGCCCACGGCTTGCTCATGTTTGAACATCATTGACGGCTTCTTGTTGCATGACGTAGGTCAAGCATGGCCGAAAACACGCACAGTGCAGCACCCATAGGGAGCGCGTAACGCAAGCCTTGACCAGTTAACAAGACAACAATCAGGGTGATCAATGCCAGCAGAGCAATCGTAGCCATTTGGTAAACAGTAGGCGAAGGTGCCGATGTTTCCATTGTCCATGACAACGGCGTCGTTGCCATGATGGCGAACCATGCGCCGAGAACGAGGAATGGAGCGTGTTCAAACATGAGGAACCACAACAATGGCCCAAACATCAAGCTCCAGCGAACCCAATTCAGTTCAGGTCGTGAACCATCATCAAATCCAAGGAACGGGAGCAGCAACACACCGGCCATCAGGGCACACATCCATCCAACCAACCACAACGAAGAGCGTACAGATGTCGCATCCGGTGTCTGTTGGTCGTGCATCAACAAAGCTGTAACCAGCAACAGAAGGGCAACGCTCACACCGATGCTCCAAGCGAGCGCTTTGCTTCGACCGTTACCAGCCCCAAGGTGTGAATCGACGTCCAGATGTGGAGCCGAAAACACGTTGAGATTGAAGGCAACAATCACCCACAACCACAGCATCGCTGTCTGATCGTCTTGTCTTGGATTGCTCCACCAAGAAGCATCAAACACGCCAGATTCGAGATACGCCATGAACAGATAGACAAAAGCGGTCAGAAGCAATGGCGATAGTGGAAGATAGAAGCGTTGCTTATAGTGTCGTAAGCCTCTCTGTGGCGCATGGGCATTGAGCAACCCAGTGATGACAACGCATTGGACCAGAACGAGGAACACAACGCTCCACAAATCGACCTGTGGAGCGGGCATGGAGATCAGTGGTAACGTTTCTGGCGCAATGTAGGCCGAATCATCGAAGACCAATGTCGACGAAATCAACAACATGAGCGCCAAGGTTCGTTTGAGTTTCTGCAACCCTTCAACCGTCCATGATTGGCGTGAACCTTGTCCGTTCCATGCGAACAAATAGACGAGTGGAAGAACCATCCACTCCACCGATCCATCACCAGCAAACAGGACATGCAGCCGCTCCGTCAAGGTCGACTCACTACCCAAATAAGCTGCCACCTCAATGTGTGTGGTATCATGCGAGAAGAGAGCAGAAATGCGTAGCGAGATAATCACAGCAAGCAGAGCGAATGGAAGCCATCGTAATGCTCGAAGCAGAGATTCGCTCTTGTTACGAGCAAAGGTTTCCACCGACTTGGGGAACATCCAGATGGCGATGGACCCGAAGAACAGCGGGACCAACCAAGGCATGTCATCCCCCAGCATGGACCGACCACGCATTCTCGCGCTATGATGCTAACGGCTTCGTAAGACACAAAGGGGCGCGTCTTCAGGGACCGGTATGGGCGAGCGCAGCGGTGAGGACGGTCTCCTCGCCCAAGCAGAAATTGCACCGCTCACAGGTCTTGCCGAGTCGCTCGGTATCGACCGAAACGAATGGATTGATATTGCAACGCAACCTCTTCCCGAAACGCTTCGCTTGACCATGAACCACTACGATATGGAATGGACGCGGCAGCAACTCCTTGATATGGGCGCAAAGAAGATCACATGGTCGGTTGGCAACGAAGCGTACCAACTTCCATTTGCTCGTGGACAAGCTCCACGCGATGGAACGAGAGAACTGCTCGCCTTGCTTCACGATACGGGGCGCGTAACACGGCAAGAAGCGGCCAGTATGCTTCCGATTCTGGTTCTTAATCCACAACACGACGAACTCTTACTCGACCTCTGTGCAGCACCTGGCTCGAAAGCGACCCATGCAGCAGAACGTATGGCGCCAAGTGGCGTGGTCGTTGCCAACGAACCGATTTCTGGTCGCGTCAACATGCTCGCCAGCAACCGTGGACGCCTCTCGCTCCACAACGTGATAATCACCCAACACGATGGTCGCCACGTTGGACGCATCCCAAAACCTGGCTTCGATGCCATTGTTGCTGACGTACCGTGCACAGGGAGTGCAACGTCTCGCAAAAACAAGGACGTGTGGTGGAGTTGGTCACCAAAAGGTGGACGAACCATGTTCCAGTTGCAGGTTGACATCGCCTCCCGAGGAGCGCAGTTGCTCCAGCCAGGTGGACTTATGGTCTATTCGACCTGTTCCATCGACCCTGTCGAAAACGAGGCTGTCATTGCTGAATTGGTTCGCAAGTGCCCATGGATGGAGGTTGTTGAAATCGACGAATCCAATGTTGAAGGTTTGGTGTGGCATCAGGGTTTGACCTCATGGATGCCGCTCGATGAAAACGGGAAGGTCCCAGAACAATCCCAAGATGTTCCGTTCTTCGATGAGCGATACATGCCGCCCCAAGAGCAAGAACTGCTTGCAGCCTTGCCAAGGACGCGTCGATTGTATCCACAAGACAACAACACGGGAGGTTTCTACGTGGCGTTGCTGCGACATCGAGAAGTTGCCACGCCTGAAGGCGTTGCCAAAACATTCATCGATAAGCTGGCCAAGAGACGAGAAGAATCCGGATGGGAGTCACGCCTCCTTGACAAGCCGAGAACCAATCGACACACGGTCCATGCTGCCGAAGAGAATGAAGCTGCCATTGTCATGGAGCAGTGTCAATTGACGGATGCTGGCTTCTCATGGTGGAAGCGTGGCAAGCGAATGGCTGTTGCTCCCAAACTTGTTCATGACCGCATTTGGGCTCAAGAAACGCCAAACAAACGCGGTGATCGTTGGCCGGGTGGGACCTTCCACCCACTGCAAGTGCTCCATGTGGGTCTACCTGCATTTGTTTCCAAGAACGGCAACTGGCGGGCTCGACAAGAGTCAATTCCTCTGCTCTATTCACAGCTTTCTGAGAACATTGCACTCATTGATCACGATGTCTTAATGCGGCTTCTCAGCGATGAAGCACTCGAACCAGACGTCGTGTTTGGACAGCAAGAACCGCCCCAAGGCGCTTTCCTATTGCGATGCATGCATCGAACAGGCTCGCTCATCATCAACGCATGGTGTGGGACACGAATCACGCTGATGCTTGACAAGGCTGAACGACGCTTGTTGTCGATTCGTTTGGGTTTGGAGGAAGAGGTATGAAGGCGTACAGCGTCTTATTCCTCGTTGCTCTCCTTCCGCTCGCATCTGCGGCGACGAGCATTCACATTGAGTGGGATGTTGAGCAACCCGTCGATGATGACCGTCGCTACGTCGAACATTTTCCTAGTTCATCGGTTGAATGCACAGATTGTGTGGAGACAACCGATGATGATCTCGTCGTGCAATGGTGGCGATATAGCGACCAAACTGGCTCCTCATGGCCCGATGATGATGCGAATCTTCGTGCTGGATTGATGGGCGTTGAATTGAATCAAAGCCGTTCCATCATCAATGGGAACGGTGAGGAAGATCGTCAACATCTCATCGATGTCCGAGGGACGCTGTCCATTCGCTCAGAACTCGAAGAACAGTACTTTCTCGTCGCAAATTTGACGGTCGAGCCACTGGTTGATCTTCGAAACGATGTCATCATGCAACTCCTGTTTGTCGAAGAGCGTAGCACCGATCAGCACGGTCGTGAACTGTCCTATCTTGTTCGTGATTTGACCTCGGAAGTTGGCTTCTTCCGAACCGCCGGGAACATCTCAGAAGTGAAT
>CATISI010000207.1 GCA_949538025.1 Candidatus Poseidoniaceae archaeon | reverse complement strand
TGGAAAATGAATCCCATGTGCTTTCCACGTACCCGGGTCCGTTCATCATCACTCGACCCATAGAGATTCTCTCCGTTAATCATCACGGTTCCTGAATTGGGTTCGTCGATCCCTGAAAGGACGTTCAGTAGCGTAGTTTTTCCGCAACCAGAAGGACCCATTATGGCAACCATCGACCCTTGTTCAATCGAAAGGGACACATCCTGAACCGCTTGAATGACCGACTCTCCGGACTCGTACAATTTCCAAAGTCCTTCAGCGCGTAGTGCGAACGCCATGAGGTATCATACGGCTACGTATTGATAAACTGCCGCATCAACCTATGTCCATGTCAGCAGGGTACGTACGCGTGCTTGCATTCGGACCAATTGCAGAAGCGATTGGGTCTCGCACAACGAAAGTCGAATGGCGCGAAAATCTCAGTATCGAGGAGATTGTTATTGAGCTTGAAATGGGTCACTGGCTTGGTCAAGGCCTAGCCGTAGCCTTGAATGGAGAGCGATGTCCTGTCGACGTTCACTGCCAGCGAGGTGACGAAGTGGCTCTTCTTCCTCCGGTATCCGGTGGCTGAATCACACGAACGCACGTTGCATGATGGCAAGTCTTGAAAGCCTCAACCTCTAGGGCTGTTTGGGGAACAGCATGGCGTTTAGTCCTGGACCGCTTGAAATCATTATCCTTCTTGGTATCTTTTTCATCCTCTTTGGAGCAGAACGACTCCCGAAGATGGCGAATGCCCTTGGTCGCTCCAAAGGTGAATTTCACAAGGGGCTCAAAGAAGCCACAACGGTAGCGACGATCACCGATCTTGAAGCAGAAGGCAAGACGCCCGATCAAGTTCTCATGGACCGTGCAAAAGTTGTAGGGATTGATCCAACGGGAATGGCTGTGGATGATCTTGAAAAGAAAGTTACTGCCCTCGAATCCCTCAGCGATGAAGAGTGATTAAGCTCGCTTCAGTTTCATCGGAGCTCCGCATCGATCACACTCTTTCACATCACCATGCTTTGAACGGTGAGCCTCAGCAGAAACCTCTTCGGTTTGTCGACATCCGATGCATCGTAGTACCCATTTCCATTGCTTTTTACCACCAGTCGTCATGACACCTTGAACGTCAATACCTGCTTCTCTTGCAACGTTTTTCATGCGGTAATCATCCGTTACGAGAGTGGTTTGATTGGCAAGGGCAAGAGCGAGCAGGTCAATGTCCACATCAGACAGGCGTGGCACATCACCCGTCCTCGCCGCTACATCAAGTATTGATTGGCGCTCTCCTTCACTTGCTGTTCGCCAATCCATATCTAGGGATTCGATCAGCATCGATCGCTGCTCATCAACTCGCAACAGTTCTTCTTGCTGCAACATCGAAACAAGTTGTCCGCGACAGCGCTCTATTGGCCAATTGAGTAAAGCACTGGTATCAAGGACGGCCATGAGCAAAGGGTGTCGAATACCGGTAAAGAAGACGTCGATAACCCATAGCCTCAAGAATCCGTATCAGCACCTTGGTGCATGATTGGAGAAGAATACATTCTTGACTTCTTCAATCAGTTTGGGCCTTTTGCACTCGCCTTGCTCTCGTTTACTGAGGCAATCATTCAACCCATACCACCCGATGTGATGTTCCTTCCCATGGCCTATGAGGAACGAGATAGCCCCAGCGTCCTTCTGTGGTTGTGGACCATCGTCACAGTTTCCTCGGTCATGGGTGCTGTCATAGGACACACCATTGGGAAGCGGTATGGTACCAAACTCTTGGATCACTTCGGCAAACCTCACCACCGAGATCGACTCGAAAGCCTGTTTGAACGATACGGGACGCTTGGCATGTTCATCGCTGCAGTTTCCCCACTACCCTACAAGGTGTTTGG
>CATISI010000206.1 GCA_949538025.1 Candidatus Poseidoniaceae archaeon | reverse complement strand
GGCTTCATCTCTGACATAGTCGAATCGATCACCGTCACTCCAAATCAATCGGTACATAGGTTGGACTTCCATGAGTTTGATGTAATCCTCCAATTTTCGATTTGTGAGGTCAAACAAGTCGGTGAGAACGTGTGGTGCTGTAATCACGGTAGGGCCAGCATCGAAGATGAAGCCATCATCATGATAGACGTAGGCTCGTCCTCCAGGCAAATCACGTGCTTCGTAAAGCACGGTTTGAATGCCTGCGCTTTGGAGACGGATGGCAGCACCGAGCCCACCAAAACCGCTGCCAATCACGGCTGCCTTCTTGTTGAATCCTCCAGGATCAGCCATAACATTCCGTAGATGTCATTCCTTGTTATTGTTCGCTTTTTTCTGTAAGAAATATCGTTTCAAAAAACAACTGGTTATAAGCAATCTAACACCATTTCATAGCGGTGGAGGCCATGGTCAAATCGGTTAACATTGACAACCCTGAACTTATCCTCGCCACAAGTGGGGAAAGTTTCCACTGGGCACGTCGATTCCTTGGCAACAAAATGGGCCATGACGCTGCTCGACTGTATTCGTTCTGTCGTGTTCTTGATGACATGGCCGATGGTGATATTGAGAATGGACCGGAGCATCTTCTTAAAATTCAGTCGAAACTGAAGCAAGGCCGATGGGGTAATCATCCTCTTCTCGACCAGTTTTCCGACATGGTTGATGAGTACGGACTCTCGACCAATGTCGTTTCTTCTCTCGTTGAGGGACTTCTCGACGATCAAGCCGAGAAGGTATTGATTGCAGATGAAGCAGAGTTGATTCAGTATGCCTACAAGGTTGCAGGCACGGTTGGATTGCTGATGTGTGACGTTCTCAACACCGATGAACCTCGAGCAAAGCCCCATGCTGTTGATCTTGGAATCGGTATGCAACTGACAAACATTGCTCGTGATGTCTTGGAGGATGCAGAGATGGGACGACGATACCTTCCTGCCACATGGGTTGACAACATGACTCCAAAACAAATCATTGAGGCTTCCAAGAATCCATACTCGCATGAGGCACTTCTTATCACAGAAGCGGTTCATCGATTGCTCTCACTCGCAGAAGAGTACTATGCGAGTGGACGGCGTGGATTGGCCTATTTACCTGCTCGAGCACACTTCTCAATCGGTGTTGCTGCTAAGGTCTATAGACAAATAGGCATCCAGCTGCTAAGGTCAAAGCACTCATGGCACGGTCCAAGACAAGTCACATCCAAATCCAGCAAAGTTTTCTGTACGCTTCGAGCATCTATGAGCCTCTTCCGTCGATTCCCTCATCCACGTAAACCGCACAACACCACGCTCCACACATCTCTTGGACCTTACAAGAACCAAGGTGGGACTTGGGGATGAAGACCAACATTCTTGGTGATGGCGTTGCAGCGATGATGCTCGCATCGCGAGCCAACGAATTAGCAGAACACGACATTTCCATTGTACATCCAAATGGGGCTCCGATGTCAAGAGATCACATGCTCGGATTTTGGAACTTGAATGGACTTGAAACGGCTGTTGAATGTTCCAGAGCGTCATGGTCGAAGTGGGCCGTTATCACGGACACTGGCAAGAGCATCATGCATTCACAAGAGCATGCCTACCACATCATGCACAAAGCCAATTACTTGCAAACCTGTCGGGAAATAGCAGAACAAAACGGTGTTGTGTTCATCGAAGAGGACCATATCAATGCCAGGGAACAGTCACAAACGTTCGATACACGACCACCTCGGGCTAGTAAGAATGCAATGTTGCAGCATTTTCTTGGACAAGAGGTTGAAGTCGACAAGCCTGTTTTTGATGCTTCAACAGCTATCCTAATGGATTTCAGAGTCGATCAAAGTCAAGGCATGCACTTCATCTATCTCTTACCGTATTCACCAACACAAGCCTTGGTCGAATCCACACTCTTCACTACGACAGTCTCGGAACGAGTGTACTATCTGAAAGCCATCGAGGATTACTTAATGGACCACTTTGGAGCCTCCATCACGAATGTCATTCATGAAGAACAAGGCGTTATTCCAATGGGAACATTATCGCCACATGATGCGACAATCCCAGGCCTCGGGGCAAATGCTGGTGCGATTCGTCCAGCGAGTGGATACACATTCGTGTTCATTCATCAACAAATTCAACGAGCAATTCAAGCTACAAAACGAGGAAAGCCACTTCGATTCAAGCGACCACACAAATCGGTTGATGTTTGGATGGATTCAGTTCTACTGACGGTGTTGAAGAATTGGCCTTCGCAAGGACCGAAGTTGTTCGGACGAATGGCTTCAGCGCTTTCTGGTGATGAATTCGTTCGATTCATGAGTGGCCAAGCCAACTGGAGGTTGCGACTCAAGGTCATCATGGCCATGCCCAAGTTGCCATTCATCAAGGGCGTTTCAAAACACATTTTCCAGCGATCTGAAAAGGTGATTGCATGAGCCTCTTGGCTGAATTGATGAGTGTCGATCTTCTCAACCTCATAGGCCTCCTTGCTGTAGTCTTCATTGGCCTACCTCACGGTGCGATGGACGGAGCACTGGCCATTCACCTTGGGTGGATGAATCGACCGATTAAAGTTGCAACCTTCTTGTTGGCTTATGTTGGCCTTGCTGCACTTGTGGTGGGCATGTGGTTGATTGTCCCCACGGTGGGTTTCCTAGTGTTCTTGGCCATTAGTCTGTTTCATTTCGGCAGGGGCGACATTGTTCCACGAGCAAAAGAGCACAAAGTGACAGAAATCCTCATGCGTGGAGGCCTTGTGTTGGCTGGTATCAGTCTTTTTCACCGCTCAGAGGTTGATTCTATCTTTGAGGTGCTGATTGGCTCAAACACCACAGTCGTGTGGTTGTTCCTTCAAGCAATTGGAGTTTCGACACTCGTACTGATTCCTTACGTCATCCTCATGAAATCCAAGCAAGAACGAACAGCAGCCAGTGTCGAAGTAATTAGTCTGCTTGCTCTCTTTGCAATCGCTCCTCCGCTTCTTGGATTTGCGATTTATTTCTGTGGCGTACATTCTGTACGTCACTTCAAGCACATGGGTATGATGCTCAAATCAACATTACAACAATTCCAAGTCACTCGTACAACGGTGATATTCTCGTTGATGACGTGGGCAGTTGGGTTATTGGTGCTGGCCAATCAATCTGCATCCATCGGACTTGAGCCAGCACTGCTGCAAGTCATCTTCATCGGTCTTGCTGCCCTTACCGTACCGCACATGATTCTCGTTGATGGTATTGCAAAGCATGAACAGTCTTCACTTTGAAAGCCAAGGCTCCAATCAAGATACTATAAGAAAAGCAGTCAAGCGCTATTCATGAGGAAATTGCTGATACCGCTTCTCCTCATCTTGCTGTTCGCTCCTTCAGCTCAAGCGGAGACATACCGCATTACTGGAAAGGCTACTTTTGCCGATAACAGTCCTGTCACCCTCGATTATGTCTACGTGCAGTGCATTGCTGGTGATTTTGCCTGCTACCAGTACAGAGGTGCTCAGTCCATAACCGATGCATACGGGTACTACTCGATACTCATTGACGTCACCGATGAAGAGGACGATCTCGACATCTTACTCAATCTCAGAGGCGAGAACTTCACACATACCATCGACATCCAAACACACCGTAATTCACCCAACAGCCAAATGGTTCAGGACATAAAACTCGAACAAAATCCACCACCATCAGGCGTATTCCTCGGTTTTGGTTGCTTCATCGTCTTGTTCACCCTCGTATTCGTCTCCGTGTTGATGCGAACTGGACGTCGTTTGTCAACGAAACAAGGGCGAATGGAATTCATGGGTATGAAACAAGCAAGGATGCTTGAGTGTCCAACATGCAAGCAAATGGTTGCTCAACATGAATTGGTGATGCATTTCATTGTTGATCACGACATGGAAGCCTTCGATGCTGGCGAACTGGCTGGTAAAGTCATGCGGCGTACATGGTCTGAAGAAGAGTAGCCTCATACAAGGCATCTCAAAAGATTGATTGGCTAACGGTCCTAAACCAACGTCATGGGGAAGACCAATTCCTTTGTTTTCTTTTCGATTCTCTTGATCACAATGGCAGGATGTACATCCAGCAGCAACATCGGCTGTGGAGAGGGGTACGAGGAAATGTATGGAGGCTACGACTATGGTTTCAATTCGACAACTGTAGATGCTCAAAACTCCCTCCAAGTAAAGGTAGAAATCGTCAATGGAGGCGGGGGATGGTGGCTCGAAGAGTCGGAAACATACCAAGAAAGCCAAACCTTGTGGGTTGATATTACAGTGAAATTCTCTGATGGTACAACAGAAGAAATAGCCTTCAAGCGATCGAATTGGAACAATTTTGGGGATGGAGGTTCGGGCTCATCATGGAACCGAATTCTCACGTTCAACAGTCCAGATGGATTTTGTGATTCGGGATGCGAAGAGGTCCAATTCTCTGGTAGCTTTGAATATGGAATCATGTACTATGATGGAACCTGTTACAGTTCACCATGGATTGATATCGATTAGAGAACAAATCAACATCTAGAGTTGATTCAACTCAAAAGCATGAAAACCCCATCGGCCAAGCGATAGGCATGGATGCAGACCAAGAGTTGGTCGCAGCGTGGGAAGCGTTGCGTGAACATTGGTTGATTCCTACAACGGGAAACAAGCCATCCCGCTTCCTGTTTTACAACTTCTTGCGCTTAACACTCGGGCCAACGTTCCGTTTCCTGCTCCGTTTGAGAATTCGAGGCGAACATCACATTCCTCGCAGAGGTGGCGTCATCTTAGCAGCCAATCACCTGTCGCATGTTGATCCAATCATGGTGATTCTCGCATCGAGAAGAACAACACATTACCTTGCAAAGGATGGACATTTTGAGAAATTCGGAACCCGATTTGTCATGAAGTCAACGGGACAAATTGAGACACAGCGAGAAAGTGGCGGTCTTGATGCCCTCTCAAGTGCAGCAGACGTGCTTGACCAAGGGCGTGCTCTTGGAATCTTTCCAGAAGGAACTCGCTCGAAGAGAACTGAAGCACCCTTTCTCTTACCAGGAAAGACGGGTGTTGCCCGCTTAGCAGCATCCTATCCGGAGTGTGTTGTCGTTCCAATTGCCATGACCGGCACCAGGGCAATGATGGAACCACAGAAACACAAACTTCCACGATTGCACAAGCGAGTCACGATTCAATCTGGAGAAGGTGTGACCTGGTTTCAGTGGTTGACCGATGTTAATGGAGGCAATCAATCAGCAACATCACTGAAGGCGCTTGCTGAGAAAGAGGAGCATGAAATTCGAAGCGAACTTGCGGCCCTCTACCGACGATTCACAGACCAGTTGATGGGAAGCATCCTCGCACTTGGCGCTCCTTGATGCTCGGTAACCCTCAAGGGCTTCCATCGATGACGGACCTTTGGTGAGCCTGTGCAAGAGTATCTTGACCTGATGAAACACATTCTCGACAACGGTGTCGAAAAGGGCGATAGAACGGGCACGGGCACGCTTTCGGTCTTCGGATATCAGATGCGTTTCGATCTTTCCGAAGGCTTCCCGATGGTGACCACAAAGAAGCTCCACCTACGTTCCATTGTTCATGAATTGCTTTGGTTTCTCAAGGGTGATACCAACGTCAAATACCTACAAGAAAACGGCGTACGAATATGGAACGAATGGGCGGATGAAAACGGTGACCTTGGGCCCGTCTATGGGAAACAGTGGCGCAAATGGGAAGCCAAAGATGGGCGCATCATCGATCAAGTCGAACAAGCCATTGACCAAATCAAAAACAACCCAAACAGCCGACGCATCATCGTTTCAGCATGGAACGTCGGTGAACTCGATGATATGGCCTTGATGCCTTGTCATGCCTTCTTCCAGTTCCATGTCGCCGGGGGTAAGTTGAATTGTCAACTGTACCAGCGAAGCGCTGATGTTTTCCTTGGTGTTCCATTCAACATTGCTTCCTATGCCTTGTTGACACACATGATGGCTCAAGTGTGTGGACTTAAGGCAGGAACATTTGTTCATACGCTTGGCGATGCACATCTGTACATGAATCACCTTGAACAAGCCCGAGAGCAAGTCAGCCGAGAACCTCTTCCGCTTCCAAAGTTGAAGTTGGATGAAACCATCATGGACATTGATGGATTCACATTTGATGACATCGAAGTGGTTGGTTACGAACATCATCCACACATATCTGCACCTATCTCGGTTTGATTCCTATGCAACTGAAAATGATCCTTGCCATGGATTTGGATGGCTGCATTGGGAAAGATAACGGGTTGCCATGGCGTCTTCGATCCGACATGCTTCGCTTCAAACGCCTAACATTGGGAACTGGCAACAGTGCAGTACTCATGGGACGAACGACCTGGGAGACTATTCCAGAGATGTACAGACCACTCGTCGATCGCATCAACATCGTTGTAACTCGGAACCAAGAGTACACACTCTCCAATGCTGATATCGTTTATTCTATAGAGGCAGGAATCGATTTTGCGAAGGCAAACAATTGTGATGTATGCTGGATCATCGGTGGCGCCAACATCTACGAACAATGTCGAAACATGGTTGAAGAGATTCACCTGACATCGGTTGAGACATCCAATTCTGGTGATATCAAAGTTGGCTTGTTTGGCGACGAATGGCATCGAGAAATCGTCGAATCAACACCGCAGAGCAGTGAGAATGAGCATCCAACCACCTACATGATTCTCACAAAATCATGAATCAGTATATTCTGTGACTCGAATTCCAAGTCGTCCTTTTCGAGCAGGGCGTTGCATGATTTTGTCGACTTTCGCTTCGAACGAAGCTTTGAGATCGATGTTCATGGCCAGTGAATGTCCCATCAGAAGAATCAGAACATCTGCCATTTCTTCAGCGACTTCTTCAATCGGCTTGTTCTTGGTAATGGCAGCAGCTAATTCGCCCAGTTCCTCAACTGTTAGGGCGATTCTATATCCCATATCGTGTCCATTGTTTCCAGCAAAGTCGTGCTTGTGATGAAAGGCTGCTACACGTTTCATCATTCCAGTCCAAACATCTTCATCACCAGATGCAAGCCAAGATTCAACCGAAAAGGGTTCCATGCTGTGTGGTCTTGTTGAACGCTCTAAATCATTGTGTCAACAATGATGTAATGCATGCCCAGACAGGCCCAAGTCGACGATTGGCTTCTGCTGAGACAGCCTCATGACTCAAATCTGCGCTTGCATCACCTGGTTCTTTTCCGGCCGCCCAATTCGAACCAATGAGAAGTGCCGCATATGGCATCTCGACTTCTCGACAAAGTTTGGCTTCCCTCGGCATGGTCATTCCTACCACATGACCACCAAGTTTCTCGATGGCAAGAACTTCAGCGGCCGTCTCGAATTGGGGTCCTTGTGCCAACCAATATGTGAAGAGAAGACGTTCATCGGCGAGATTCTGGTCGTTGCGAAGAACCGTCTCCAATAAGGCATTCAAAGCTTGATCGAAAGGGACTGTAACGGACGTAAACTCGGCCTCTTCATCGTGAAACGTTGTTGTTTGTCCTGTAAAGTCGATGTATTGATCAGCCAATCCGACTCGACCTGGTGGAAAATCTTCAACGATACAACCTACTGAACAAACAGAAAGTACTGCGTCCATGTTGGCATGCTTCAATGCCCAGATGTTTGCATGGTGGTTGATGTTGTGAGGTGGCTTGTTTGGCTTACCCTCGTTGTGATGGCGCTGAAGGAAGACCAGAGTCTTCTCTGATGAGCCGTATCGAAGTTGAAACGACTTCATTGGAACAATGCCATACGGCGTTTCAACTTCAAACGAATCCGTTGCCAGTACTTCGAGCCTAGCATCTGCAAACGGTTGCCCTGTTGCCATGTCGAGAAGACCCGTTCCACCAATGATGGCAAGTCGCTGCATGAACGACCCTCTTCGTCAAGGGTTGTCAAATGTTCGCTGATTACTCTTGCAAGCGCTGGATAAGTTCAGCCTTCTTACCGGAGACAGGCTTACCTGCCGCCTTGAGGAGATCTTTGAGTTCTGCAACAGTCATTGAACTGTAATCGACGTCATCGGTAGATGCTTCTTCAGCAGGAGCCTCTTCTTCAGCGGCTTCTTCGACAACTGCTTCCTCTTCTGCAGGCGCTTCTTCAGCCTCTTCTGCTTCTTCAACAGCGGCTTCTTCGACGTCTTCGTCAGCGTCGCCTTCAGCTTCTTCTTCAGCCATGGCTTCAGCAAGTGCTGCTGCTTTCTTGGCCTTGATTTCGGCTTCTTTGCGTGCTTCCTCAGCATGGATTTCGTCGAGGGTAGGGCCTTGGTCCATTGAGACACCCTCTTGCAAGAGTTGGCTCTTGCGGATGACGACCGAACGGCAAGGGTAGATGCTCTTGATTTGGTTCTGAATCTCAGATTCAAGCGAGCCATCGAGCATTGCAACCTGGAGCGAGTCGTAAGTTGTCTTGGCAACGTATCCACGAAGGAAGTCTCGTGTCCTGGCACGAATGGATTGCTTGACCGAGGTCTGCACGCGCTTTTGTGTGATCGTTAGAGGCTTGATTCGGACCAAATAACCGTCTTCTGTGACAACGTCGAGAACATCGTCAATCTTTCCACGGTATCGACGAATCTGTCGACGGATGTGGTTGGTCTGGTGATGGTGACCAACAAAGGTGGTCAATGCATCTTGACCAACTGTGTCTGTGACACGGAAACGGAGCATGACGTGCATCTTGGTGAAGTCGCCGTTGAATTCCTGCTGTGTCATTTCGTAGATACGTCCGATGATGTGTTCGTCTGACTCACCGATGGTCTCACCGATGTTCTGATAGTTCCATGGATACCGAGGCGCACGAATGGTGTACCAACGCTTGGTCTTCCACTTATCTCTCTGCTTACGGGCTGCTGCTCGCGCTTTTGCGCTCATCTTCTTTGCCATGGCACTCATCTCGGAGGGGTATCTGAGGGGGCTACCCCTCTAGCGTTCCACCGACATACCTCACCTATATGAAGCAAATTGATGGAAAAGAAGAGCGGTAAACCTCATGACCTTCGCTCTGCAACGTCAATTCATGGGCATTCTTCACGTTCATGCAGCGGCAACTGCGCATGAATTGCAGGACATTGATTTGGTCACGCAAGCCCTCGAGTGGTTGACTGAAACCGAGTGGAATGTCGATATGACGACTTCCTACCATGGACCACGCGTGGCAATGCTTTCGACGCAGATAAAGAAGAACAAACAAATCGAATCGTTTGTTGAGAAGCTCAAGCCCCACCATGATACGATCCTATCAGAACTGGACGCACGTCTTGATGAAGACAATGTAATTCATCTTCGATTAAATCTCGAATCGGTCATCGGACAAAAGGTCGAACTTATCTCATCCACCGACAGCGACCCTGTCATCAAGATTCGAATCAAACTCGCCGTCTATCCTGGACAAAAAGTCAAATCGATTGCAGCCGAAATTTTCGGCTAGCCTAAACTGAGAATGGTAGAAAAAAAGGTTTCAAGTAGTTGATGCCAATAGCAAATCTATGCCACACGTCGTCACATCCGCATGTATGGATCATAAGTACCAAGATTGCGTCGCAGTTTGTCCTGTCGAAGCATTTCGCGAAATGGACACCTACCTCATCATCGATCCGGACGAATGCATCGACTGTGGTGCATGTGCTCCAGAATGCCCAGTTGAAGCCATCTTCGCAGACACCGATGTTCCAGATGAAGAAGAAGAATGGATCGATAGGAACGAAAATGAGGCTGCTGATGCACCAATTGCAGAAGGCGACTCACCTGTTCTCGGCTCCTAATTCAATCACGGGCCTTAACCAACCTTCTTGAAGGGGTAAACCTCAGAGTGGATTGATACTCATGACCCGTACTGACTTTACCCAACTTCGTCACGGAAGCGACCTCATCAAACGTGGCTTTGCTCGTATGCAACAAGGTGGCGTCATCATGGACGTTGTCGATGCAGAACAGGCGGCTGTCGCAGAAGATGCTGGGGCCGTTGCTGTCATGGCACTCGAACGAGTACCAGCAGACATTCGCAAGGCAGGCGGCGTTGCTCGGACGAGTCACCCTGAAATGATTCAAGGCATTCTTGACTGCACATCAATCCCGGTCATGGCCAAGGCCCGTATCGGTCACGAAGGCGAAGCACGGATTCTCGAATCCATGGGCGTTGACATGGTAGATGAATCCGAGGTCCTCACACCCGCCGATCCGTTCTTCCACATCAACAAAAAAGCATACGAAATTCCATTCGTTTGTGGTGCAACAGAACTTGGTGAAGCCGTCCGTCGTATTCACGAGGGTGCGGCAATGATTCGAACCAAGGGCGAGGCTGGTACTGGCAATCTTGTTGCAGCCGTGACACACTCT
>CATISI010000205.1 GCA_949538025.1 Candidatus Poseidoniaceae archaeon | reverse complement strand
TCGAAGCACGTACCATTGAAGTGAGGTGAAGATGATGAGCAACAAGCGAAACATGGACCGTCGAACAAAGCGTCGACAACTCCCACAACGTGGTTACACCCAACTTCTCCAAGGAAGCCGACTTGCAACAGCTCGTGCGGTCAACGTCGACATGCACGTCAAGCACTGTTTCGAAGTCGCTCGCGCAATCAAAGGCATGACCGCTGGTCGAGCAGTCGAGTACCTCAACGAGGTTCTCCTCATCGATTCCGATCGTGCAGACATTCGTCGCAAAGCAACTGCAGTCCCATACCGATTGGGTAGCGGAAACAAGCGACGAAAGCGATCTGGTCCTTCTATGGTTGGACACCGTAAGGGTAAGGTCGGACCTGGTCGATACCCGGTCAAGGCAAGCCGTGCCTTCATCAAGCTCATTCAGAGTGCTATGGAGAACGCTCGCCACCAGTACGACGATGTCGAACCAGAAGATATGGAAATCACACACGTTGCAGCCCACCGTGGACAAATCCGCCGAGGATGGATTCCACGTGCTCGTGGACGTGCAACACCAAGCAATCACTACCAGGTGAACCTCGAGATTTTCCTCGAAGACTTCACCGCAACCGACGATGAGTTGGAGGATGACTTCTGAGGTGAACGATCATGGCAGGAAAGAAGAGTACAATCAAAGCAATTGTTGACCGAAACGTCGAGCGTCACCTCGTCAAGGAATTCTTGATGAAGAACACAAAGCGTTCTGGCTTCGGTGGTTTGGACATCAAGCGTACACCAAACGGTACCGAAGTGACCGTTCATGCTGTCAAACCAGGTCTCGTCATTGGACGAAAGGGTAAGATCATCAAGGAACTTGAGGGTCGCCTCAAGAGCGAGTTTGACTTGTTTGACCCTCAATTGAAGGTTGAAGAAATCAAGCAGAAGGATTCCATCCTCAATGCCCAAGTTATGGCAGAGTGGATCGCATCCTCCCTCGAACGTGGATGGTATTACCGCCGTGCTGGAAACAGTGCTGCAGAAAACATCATGTCCGAAGGCGCTCGAGGCGTCATCGTCACTGTCGCTGGCAAACTCACAGGTTCCCGGAACCGAACTCAGAAGTTTATCATGGGTCACGTCAAGTACTGTGGCGAGACTGCACTCCAGCACATGGACAAGGGTTACGCTGTTGCCGTCCGTAAACTCGGAACCATTGGTGTCACTGTCGAAATCATGCGCAAGGACGTTCGTCTCCCTCACGAAATCTCCATCTTCTCCGATGAGGAGTTGAAGATCCGAGAAGCTGCAGGCGAGGAAGGCGAAGACGCTCCCACTGAGGAGGTGGAAGAGTGAGTCACGTACGAAACCGAGACATCTCCGCTATGAGCCGTGAAGCTCTCGAAGCACGATTGCTCGAGTTGCAAGACGAACTTCTCCAACTGCAAGCCGAGAAGGCGCTTGGTGGCACACCATCCAACATGGGTGCTTACAAGGCCACTCGACGAAGTATTGCACGAATCAAGACCCATCTAGGGAACAACTGAATGAACACGAGGTGATGAACGACTATGGCGGCAATCTGTGGTGTATGTGGTCTACCAGACGAACTATGCATCTGCCAAGAAATCGCCAAGGAACAACAACGAGCAATTTTGTCCACCGATAGAAGGAGATACGGGAAAATCGTAACCAAAGTGGAAGGAATTGACGATGTTGCCATCGACATCAACGAATTAGCAAAACTACTCAAAAATAAATGCGCTGCCGGGGGAACTGTCAAAGGTCGAATCATTGAACTTCAAGGCGATCACAAAAAGAAGGCAGCAAATGTACTACGAAACAATGGATTCAATGTGGAGGTGAGATAAGATGACGGACATGAATACAACCTGGATTGGTCAGCTACTGACCGTTGTTGAATCCACCGATTCAACACTTGTCGGACGATCTGGAAACGTCATCGACGAGACACAAAAGACGGTGACCATCGTCGAGAACGGCCAAGAGCGTGTTCTCGGAAAGGCATCGATTGAATTCACACTCAATGACGGAACTACCGTCCTTTCAGGTGCGTCTTTGCGGCAACGCCCTGAAGATCGAATGAGTCGCAACTACAAGGAGGCATGAACATGCGAGAAATTGGAATTGATGTAAAAACACCTACGGGCGAATGGGACGGCGATGA
>CATISI010000204.1 GCA_949538025.1 Candidatus Poseidoniaceae archaeon | reverse complement strand
TGGTATCGCACATCCATCGTTGCATGGCCGAGTCGTATTCCAGTCTCTGCATCCTGCATTTCGACAAAGATTTGTCCGCCATCAAAGGTCGGAACTGCTGACAGATGGATTGTTGCTAAACCAGCGATATGGAGGTCATCCGTTTCGCTTAATGCAGAACATTCCACAGTCACCGATTGTCCCCCGCCAACAACAGGAGCTCCTCCACCAACAAATACTCCATCGTAGGTGCAATCGCTCAGGTCGAGTTGTAGACGCTCAACATCAGCAGGTGGCCATGTCGCTTCAATTCTCCATTCACCATCGTTTCGTTGGACTTGAGCATGCAATGCTGGCTTCTCACCGACACCTTTCAGATAGTATTCCATCCATTCGAACAAGTCTTGGCCCCAGTCCCAGCGCGTCATGTTCTGAATGGCTTCACCACCGTAACCAGAATCCTGAGCATTGTGTTTGGTCCATTGGTCAGGATAGTTGTGCTCCCACTGGCCAATCATACCAGCAACATCGTATCCATTATCGATGTACTCTTGATACCAGTTGACACCAGGAGGTCCCCCAAAGACCATGTGGGGATCAACGTTCCAATCCTGAAGACCTTGAACCCAGTATATGCTTCCATTGTACTTGCCCAATGCCTTGTCGATGTGGCTTCGCTCATCGTAGTAATTGTCCATGTAAGGATCGAGTTCGCCAAGCCCATAACGCGTCGGTCCTGCAAGGAATCCTTCAACGACGTCTCCACACAAGTTGTCAAGATCGTCACCATCGTAATCGAGAATTGATCCTCCGTAATTGGAGTGCATTACCTGACTTCGTGCTTCTGCGCTGCCGTTCTTGTATAGGAGTGGGCCAAGAGCAGTTGTACCTGATATAGGAACGATGGTTTTCAGATATTGGCTGCCTTGTGCAGCAGCCTCCCATGCAGTTGCGCCTTCGTAGGATTTCCCATAAATAGCGACATTGCCATTGCTCCAATTCTGAGTTCCTAGCCATTCCACAGCCATGTGAATACCAAGTCCTTCGCCATCGCCACGATAGTCAAAACACCCTGTGCTCTCTTCTGTTGCGAACACGGCCACCTGTGCAAGAGCATAGCCGTGTGGTACGAAATTCTCGTAGATGAATTCACCACGGCCAGCACTAACAACGTTGGTTGGGGATGATTGGCTTCCCGGAGAACCGTAATCGAAATATGGACTCACAACTGCGATAACTGGAACTTGTTCGCCTTCTTCTGTGTTCGATGGCAACCAATACGATAGGTGCACTTCAGCTGTGTTGGGACCGCCTTCCCATGTGCCCGATGTATCAACCTCGATGTTCACTTCTTGAACGGGAAGTGGTTCGTATGGTCCATCCTCAAGCACCCGAGAGTAGGAGCCTGTCCAGTTCCACTCGAGCGTGTGGCGTTCGTAAATGTCTGGGTAGGTTTCAACAATCTTCTCTTCTGAGGTAGGAGTTGTATTTCCAAAGCATCCCGAGAGCGTCATGCTTAGCATCATTGCCACGAGAAGAACGGCCAATCCACTCTTGCTCGCCATGTTCCTCCCTTGATGCGGTGACATAAACGATTTGCGTCTTTTCCGCAAACTATGATTGGTAGCAATGCTTGGGGTTAAGCATGGAGGCAAGTGAAGCATGGGGCGTACGCTGGGATGCCTCAACGTTGCCTATGGCAAAAACGTTCATGCAAGTCGCTTGTCGAAAACAGAGCCTGGTTTGCCTCGCCGCCGATAGGTACACAATGGCTGAATTGTTTGAGTTGCTCGAAGCCGTGGGTGCTTCCATTGCAGCGTTGAAGACACACGTCGACCTGATTGACGATTGGAATACGGAGGAGTGGAAGCGTTTCTGTGAACGTGCCCAAGCATTGGACCTTCTCATCTTTGAAGACCGGAAATTTGCAGATATTGGGAAGATTTCTCGTAAGCAAATGGGTGGAATCTACAACATCAAAGAGTGGAGTGACCTTGTGACAGCTCATTTCATTAGTGGACCAGACATTGTCGATGGATTGCAAGCAGCATGGGCCGATGCGTCAAGACAAGGAGGGGTTTTACTGCTCGCACAAATGTCCAGTCGTGGCAATCTTCTCGTTCCTGAGTATACTTCTACGGTTGTCGACGCAGGACGAATTCATTCCGGAGTGTTTGGGTTTATTGGAAACGGATCAAATCCTGATTCTGTACGTGAATTGCGTTCGAAGGTTGGCGAAGGAAAGATGATCTGGACTCCTGGGGTGAATCTTGCGACTGGTGACGGAGAAATGGGTCAACGGTATGGAGATCCATACGAAGCGGTCATGGCTGGATCGGATTGCATCATCGTTGGGTCTGGAATTCATGGGTCGAGTGACCCTGCTGCCGCTGCCGCTGCATATGCGGAAGTTTCGTGGAAAGCATTACTGGAGCGGTAAAAGTGGAGGCTTTTCTGTTTCTAGTAGGCCTTCTCCTGTTCACAGGTTTACTCGCACTGTTGTATTGGGGCTATTGGAATGCCCGTAAATTGGACCGTCAAATCTTGCAGGGCGATCCTTCACTCCTCACAACAAGTACCTACCAACGAGAACAAGTTGTCCAAGCCCCTCACGGCTCGACCATTATAGAAGGGCAAATCGTACAATTACCAGGCCAATACGTTCAGCCGATTCAGGTTCAAAACAATCGATTACAACAGTGAATCGAGGTATCCTTGCTGGTAAGCAATACCAACACCAATGCCTATCAGAATGAGTAAAAACAAGATTTTTCTGCCACTTCTTCTCGGACGAGTTGTTTCGGCAACTTCGGGTTCGATTTCAGGCAGCTCCGCCAAAGCAGGTAGAGGTTCAAGTGGAGGAAGTTGGTCAAGAGGGGGGAGTTGAGGTTCATCCGGTTGTGGCTTGATACGGTCTTCGGGATACAACTTGTCAAGGTCTTCAAGACCTGGTGCTTCGGGAATCGGCCCGAGAACTTGATCCCAGATTTCGTCCAATTGTGCTTGGCTGACCGGTTT
>CATISI010000203.1 GCA_949538025.1 Candidatus Poseidoniaceae archaeon | reverse complement strand
GCCAGAATGCTTCCAAATCCTTCGCATCGGGCATCATCGCAGCAACACCGATGACTGCAATGGGTTCAAACGGACCTTGTTCAAGTCCTTCGCATGGTTTTCCGTCATCGGTTGTGATGGTCATTTGTTCACCTCATACGTCCATGATGCTCTGTGGCACCATGGTTATGGAATAGCCTGCATCGACATGGATGCATTGTCCTGTTACACCTGCAGAGAGTGGACTAGCAAGCCACAACGTCGTTCCTGCTACATCGTTTTGATTGACGTTCCGTCGCAATGGGGCGTTGGCCTCGACGTGATCGAGAATGCGGTCGAAACCTGGAATTCCTGATGCTGCAATGGTGCGGATGGGGCCTGAAGAGATACTGTTGACCCGATGGCCGTGAGGTCCTAGGTGACAGGCAAGCTCCCGCGTCCAGCACTCAAGCGCTGCTTTTGCCATTGACATGATACCGTACGATGGAACAAATCGAGTCGAGGCTGCGTATGTGAGCGTAATGGTGGAAGAGCCTTCACTAAGATGAGGCATTGCAAACTTCAGACAGCGTTGCAAAGAATTCGCAGAAATGGTCATGGCCGTATTGATATCTGCGTCTTCAACGAATAAAATGGGTCGGTCGAAGCAACTTCGTGGTGCGAAGCCAATCGCATGAACAAGAACGTCGATTTTTCTGCCAGGATGCTCCTTGGCGAACTCATCGAAGAACTCTCGAGTCGTGTCGTCTTGAGCAACATCAAGTGGATAGAATCCCTTAATCGCAGAAAGTTTGTCTTTAAGTTGAAAAACGCGAGACATGAAGCGTTTTTGATAGCCCAAAAAGAGGTCGGCACCTGCCTCAGCGAGTTGTTGACAAATGGCCCATGCAATCGAATCTTCGCTTGCAACTCCAAACACGACAGCGGTTTTTCCTTGTAGACCTAGCATCCGCACCCCTCATTTAGCAGGTGTTACAGAGCACACCACGTCTTTGAGTATTCCCCTTCTTTTGAGGGAAAAACATGGCTTCCTAGAGGTTTGAAAATCAGCGGACAGCGTTACAAATCGTCAAGCATCGAGTCGAAATCATCCGAGAGGAATTCATCATCGCCTAAATCCAAGTCCAAATCCAGGTCAAAATCAAATTCATCATCGTCATCGATTTCAATCGGTGGCTCAGTTGGAGCGTCTGTGGCAACTTTGCCTTTTGAAGAGCGCTTCGAAACACGTCCAATGATCACCAGAAGGAAGATTAGGAAGAGGACCCCTCCACCGATGGCGCCGTACAATGCTAGATCGTCTGTGCTCACTTCAGAAAGCCCAGACCCTAAACCACCGGACTCTTGCTGTGCTTCGACAATGAGGTCAAAATCGACCATGTCCTTTGAATCATCAAGAGTACTTGTTGCTTCGATCGTGATGACGTTTCGAATCTCAACATCGGCTTCACTTGGAGCACGGATAATGAACTCAAGTTGTTCGGAGACGCCACCCGATTGAACATCTCGGGCGACAATGAAGTCTCCACTTTGCAATGTAAAGCCGAGTTGTTCTAGTTCGTTGGCGTTGGTGATTCGAATTTCAATGGAATCGTCTGCATTACCGTTGTTATCCACTTGGAACGTAATGGAAATCTCCTCGCTCGTTTGCATGTTTCTAGAAGACGTGTCAGGGACATCAAGCGTTACAAAACCGTATTCCTTGATGGTGACATCTCCAGTGTGATTTGCAACTTGTGACAGTGGCGTCCCTTCAACGGGAATAGGTCCCCAAGCAGTGACTGTCGCGGTAAGGGTGAATTCGTATTCGATTGATGCATCGGTTCGTTCATCGCACGAAAACGTTACAGTGAATGTTTCAGATTCACCCGCTTCAATCGTAAAGGAGTCTTCTGAAACCATCATGTTCACATAAACGCCATCCCACTCCTCAGAGATCTGAACATTTTCAGCGAGAATCGTACCATCATTCGAGACAGTACATTCAAGCACTGAATCTTCATATTCGCCTGGCTTAACTTGGAGTTCTGGATCGTCTCCGCATTCAAGCGAAATGCTTCCCACAACTCCTTGAGCTGCTGATGGCATTGGTAGAAGACTTGCAAGTAGAAGAAGCCCGAACAAAGTGGACAACGCTCGTTCCTTGCCTGCCATGTTCGCTACGAAGTCGAAGAGTTTCATGAATGTGATGGATGAATCCTCAACCAGCAAAGTTAATCCTCAGCATCACCATAGAGAGCATTTGGTACATCGACATGACATTTCCAAAGCATCTCTTCCTCCATACCCGCTTCGATCAATTGTTGTGTTCTCTTTGGGACAGTCTTGGGCCCGAGAACAGCTCCTGGACGACGTGGGTCGTCCATGTAATCTGTCTCAAGCATGAAGCCGGTTTTGTTGTTCTCGTAACTCGCAAGCAACGGATCGAGAGCACCTTTTCCGACAAGTACGCTTGATGTCAATCCACGCGTGACGGCTTCATCGATTTGTGGGGGTGAATAATGTCGAATCAGCCGATGCGCTGGCAGGTTGGCTCTTGATGCCATCTCAGACAGGTCTCGATAGGTCGACTCCAATTCGCCCTCGACGTGGAGTTGCAAAGGAATCCCTTCACGTGCAGCCAAGGACATTGTTTCCTCTAGTAACAGATTGGAAAGATCCCACACTTCATTGGATACATCCCAGTGGGGCCGGCCGACTTCACCAATAGCATGGGCTTGACCTTCCTGAACGAATTCAAGCGCCGCATCAATGCTGTTGCGGTAGTTTTCACACGCACGCTCGATTCCTTTGTCTCCATCCTCCTCCATCCACTTGATGAATTGATGAGCAAAGGCTGCCGGGTGTGGGCCGAGGACAACACGAACATGAAGGCCGTGTTCTTTTCGAACCTCACGTGCCATGGCAATGGTGTCGGCATACGTTTCTCTGTGCGCGTTCAACGAAGTTGGAGGCGAAGAGAAATCTGGACAGTGAACAAGAACGAGATGTGTGCCACCAACATTCTTGAAATCCTTAGCTGCATCAAGGAAGCGGCCGTTGCGGTTGAGGTGGAAATGATTGTCAAGAATCGGTCCTTTCCAAGGCCGCTGAGCATCAACCATGCCAATTCCTCAGAAACTGGAGATACCTAATTCTTTGAATTTGGATTGCCAATAGACGGCGGCCATGGCCACCATCTTCGGATGACGCCCATCGGTGACGACACATCGCCCGTTTTCCCAAATATGAAGGACCAGATCATGACGTTCATCATGAATGATTCCACAATCAAGTCGGTCATCGTAACGACCTTCCCCTGCTCCAAGCGAACCGGTAATCGACTGAACTTTGATTGGCGTGTTGAAGTAGAACGAAGCAATGATTGGTCCATATTCTGTCTTGAGCCCAGTATCGTCCTTACCAAGTCGTAGCAAGAGTTCCTTCGCAGCATCTCTCGCTGCTTCGATACGGTGCGTTCCGTGGACAGTAATGCGTCCCTCAGTATCGATAACGAGTGTGGCACGAGGTCTGCGAAGCGCTTTGATGACCATCTTTCCAACACGCTGGCCTTGGAGATGCTCGACGACGGCTTCGCCGTCAATGGGTTCAGCGGCGACGAAGCGAACGAGTTGGTTCTCAACCGTTACGTCGATGTTGCCGCTCATTCTTCCTCCCCCAGTTGTTCCGATGGGCCTGTTGATGAAATAATCTCCTCTGGTTGAGGATTTGAATTGAGCATTGCGAG
>CATISI010000202.1 GCA_949538025.1 Candidatus Poseidoniaceae archaeon | reverse complement strand
GTTGAGCGCCCCAAGCGGTTGCAACTTCTTGTGTGCTGTCATGCAGGTATGCATATGGCATTCCCTTCTCGGCTCTCTTGACCATGTTTTCAAAGGAATCAACAGGGTAATTGTCAGGATCGTTCGAGTTGATCCCAACAAACCCAATACCGTTCACATTGCAATACTCTGCCATATTGTTCATACGGTCAATACTGGCAATGACATATGGGCAATGATTGCATTCAAAAACAACAACACATCCATTTTTTTTCATTGATTGAGCAAGTGATGCATGTGCATCACCAATCTTTTGATTTGCATTTTGTAGATGAAACCCAGGTGCAGTATCACCGATGTTAAGCGACATAATATCGCCTTAGCAAACTCATTCATATGTGTTCGCTTAATCTCACAAGGTTGCGAGGTGCTGTTCACAATCTTGCAAGCGTTGTCGTGCCAGTGGATGGTCGGGTTCGAGTGCAAGAACGCCTCTCCATGCGGCTGAAGCTTGCTCGATGTTCTTACTTGCATGATGGATTGCGGCTGCTTGTACTCGGGCATCGATGTTGTTTCCGTCTGCTCGAATTGCAGCTTCAAAGTCGCTGACTGCAGCCTCATATTTACCCCAAGAAAGATACAACATACCGCGTTGATGCCAAGCATCAGCATGGTCTGGCGCTAACCGGAGTGCTTCGTTGATCGGACCTTCTGCACGTTCTGGGCGATCTAAGGCGAGGAAGCATGCACCCAATTTCGTTAGAGCCATATGGTGATGAGGAGCTTGCTCAAGCACCGCAAGGAAACCTTTCTTTGCTTCTTCCCATTCACCGAGACGAGCTTGTGCATCAGCCTTTGCAAAGACTGCAACAGCTAGTTCCGGGGCTAGAGATAGGAGGATGTCTGCATCGTCTTTTGCCTCGACAGCCCGGTCAAGTCCGAGATAACAACTGATCCGGTTGAGTCGTGCTCGAATGTGCTTCGGTCTTTCATTGAGCGTTTCAGTGTACATCGCAATGGCGCGTTCAGCGTCCCCAGATTTGATTGCAATATTTCCTCGAACATAGGCAATTGTTGGACCACTACCTTGTATCTCTGCAGCATCGATGTAGCGTGTTGCAGCATGAATATCATCGGTATCAATTGCTAACAATGCAGCTTCAATCGAACAACTCGAATCCGTATCACCAAGCAGTCGTTTGGCACGTGTCAGCGACTCATTCGCCTCATCAAGATTCTTCATCAAACGCTGTGTTCGTGCCAATCCAAGCCATGCAACACCAAGTTCACGATTGAGTTGGAGAGCAGCTTGAAAGGACTGGATAGCAGAGCCAAGAAGAAGTTGATCGGTTTCTCCTGTGCCATCACGTCGTCGATCGGCACGAGCTAGATGAAGGCGACCTTCAACGATGTGAAGTTCTGGATGATCGATGTTTGGAGGTGTCCCATCAAGAAGTGCCTGTGCAACTTCAATACGACCTTCTGCCAAACGCCGTGAAGCCACAATACTACGAAGTTCAGCATCCATTGGATGCTTTCCGATGGCTTTCTCGAGCGAGGTTTCAGCACCCATAACATCACCCGATTCAGCGAGCAAATCGGCTTTCAATACAATCAATTGAGCGCCACCACAATCCAATGCGACAGCATGTGTAGCTGCTTTCAACGCCTCCTTTTCTCGTCCCAGTTTAACACTCAGCAAGATAGCTCGCAAGGCCCACGCATCACCGATTTGACGATCGAGGTTCAGACAACTATCGACGGCTTCCAAAGCACGCTCATTCTCTTCAGCTTCGTGAAGCAACTGTGCGTACTGGAGCCAATAACTAGGCTTCTTATTGTCTTCAGCAAGTGCCTGTTCGATGGCATCAATCGCCTCATTGGATGAACCAGCTCGATGACGCAGCCCAGCGAGGAGAGAACGATCTGCGGGCGTGTCAAGCCCAAGAGCCTCAAGCCGACGAACATCCTTCTCAGCGTTCTCATCTCCTTGTTGAACAAGGATGTGGGCATGGGTTCGCAACAATTCCGGATTATCCGGATCGATCCTCAACTGGGCTTCCAACCAATGGAGTCGTAAAACATCGTCTCCCTTGAGAAGGGCAACCTTCTCGAGGCCTTGCAACACAACCTCGTTTCCAGGTAATGCTTGTTGTGCGACTCCGAAAGCATTCTCTGCCCATTTTAGATTTTGCAAATGTAGGGAGCAGAGTCCTACCTGCACTGCTTGACGACCGTCGAGACCCAGTGTAGCCATAGTCAACGCATTTTGGTCGAGCACATTTAGGAGACGTGAAGTCATCTGGGATTGCATTGGTGATAAGTCGATATCAACACTTTTCAGCGGGATTGAAGAATAGACGGCATCAACAGCATCTTGAACCATACTCGCTGAGACGAATCCATTTTCCAGTGAGGCAATCGCTTGGTGAGCACGCATGCCGAAATCGACGTTTGGATGCGTGGCCCGCAACGCACCAAGTAGATCATCGTAATGATCGATTTTTTTCTGAAGCAGTACTAAAGCATCAGTCGTTTGTTTTGCATGTGCACCTTGTGACTCTGAGAGGACGATGGTTCGATCAGAGACGTTTTGCAAAGCGTTTCTTGCGTGATAGAGATTCCACGTAAGGGCACTTACTGCTCCAACCGATAGCCCAACAACAAGGAATGTAACAGGTTCCATTACTCGTTTAGTTGTTGAACTGCCTTTATGTTCTGCGGTGTTAATAGAGCGTCAAACACCTGTTTTCGAACCCTTTGGAAATCTCCAAAGGCCAATAATTTCGTATGAATTTGACCAAATCACGGCTCACATTGAAAACCTATGCAGTTGTATGAACCAACGGAGGAGAAAGCATGGGAAGTGGTGATGCCTCCAATGATTCCATCGATTTGAAATCCTATCTCTCCACTTGGGAAGATTTGGGTTTCGATGCACCAACTTTCCAAGAAGGTGTTGCGCAATTAAAGCCCTCTGAACTCGCTGATTTACAACGAACGATTGAATTGGCTCAACATCTCAAATCTCGCATGAAACCATTTGCATCATCAGAGACCATTCATCAACTGATTGATGAATTCCGAAACCCTCATGATTGGGGAGATGTAGAAGACCAATTCAATCAATGGAGTGCAATAAACTCCCCCTGGGAATCAAGATATTATCGCTGGTATTCTCAATGGTCGATGAACAAAGAAATGCAAGATCAATTCTGGAACATCGTCAACATCGCTGCTTTGCTCGATGAATCCAGTTGGACGTCACTGGATTTGCTTCTTCCTCTCCTTGCTCAACCAGCGAACTATTTACACATCCTCAATGAACTCGAACAACTCGTTCAGGGTGAAGAACGTCAACGTACATTGATTGAAAAGGCAGTATTGCAATTAAAGGAAAAAGGATACAATGTCGTGGTACGTTCATCAAAAATCATCGAACAGTTTGATGAAATTGACGAACTTCAACGTTACTCAAACCGAATGGATTTGCTGCAATTGCAGATACAATCCGACATCCTTCCATTTGATCCAATCCTTGCTGAAACCTTCGTCGGCCGAGCCAACGATCTTGTTGCATCGCCGTCCGACGAGATTGAAACGCTCGAGAAGAATGTTGCAACAATATCCACACATCTCCAAACCCGTCTCGACGAAATGAACATCTTGCTACGTCAATGGCAATCTGAAGGCTTTACGTACAAAGGTCGATCACGTATTCTTCCAGAAGACCTGCTGGAATGGGAACATCTCTTGCCTGATATAGAGCAACAGTATCACCGCCATTCCGGAGCTTTAGAACGATGGAATGAAATCAAGAAATTATGGAATCACCAAGACGCGACAATCGATCGAATTGTTGGAAAAATTGAGCATACAGATCTCTTATTGGATAAAATCGATGCATTGGAACAACAGTGGACTGAAAAGGAACTTCAAGGTGCTTCTTTGATTGAACGGTGGGAACAATTTGGATTTGAGATGGATATATGGCGATACAAAATGATGCATGATCCGCGCCAAGGTCTTGAGGAATTGAATCTTCAACTTCCACTCTACAACCGAGCAAATGAACTGCTTGAGGGCATGCTTCAACTCGACACGTCGCTTGGTGGAGAAGAAGAAGTTGAAAGGCGTTCAACCATTCTTCGGACCATGGATTTGGACGACGATCTGCTCGATGAGATGGAGCAATGGCTTAGCAAGAAAACACTACGCAACACACGTCATCGACGCATGCTTCAAGCAGAATGGGAACGAGCAGGCCGTGCAGGCAAGGTAGATTCTGAACAGACGTTTACTGATTTGTTTTCTTTTGAACACGCAATTGCTTCAATTGAACATCAGTCACATCATCTCATTACAAGTGGTTTGACTTCTCATGCCGTTGAGCGAACCAAAGCAGAGTTGTTGCGTCTTGAGGGACGTGGTTGGAATGTTACAGAATTATTTCAACTCCTCAACGAGAAACCCGATGCCTTCTTCCAACAGTTTCCAAAAGCAATGAAGGCTATGTCACGTATATTAACAACACAACGCAGGATCGCCAATCTTGACTGGCGACGAGATGTTCATCGTGCGGGGGAAATCTCCTTAAATATCCGTGATCCACTAAAACTGGTTAAAATCGAACAACAAATTCCAGCATTGATACGCCATCTTGCGGATCGAGATATTGAAGACGAGGCATATACGTACACATCCTGGTTACCAGAGCAGCGACCAGTTCTTGTTCCTCGAGAACAATCACTGATATCAAAAGTGCCTGCAAAGGTCCAACCACAATCAACCCTTGAGGAAGCCCATGAAGCAATGCTTGAAGCCATGGAGCCAGTGGAACACAGCCCCGAAGAGGACTTGAAAGATGACATCTCTATTGAGCAAGAAGACACAACTCAAAGTCAAACAATGCCTCTATCCGCAGGGGAAGAAATCGACCCGACTCTCGAACAAAATCAACCTGTCAATGAAGAATTGAAAACAGTTGCTACACCAATCTTAACCTCTGTTGTTGAAGGCGACCTGACCTCCTATGAACGCCTTCTTCGCCTTATTGGATTGACAGAAGAAGCGAATGTACTCGCTGGTTCAGGAGATGTTTCTGTTGTTCGAAGAGCATTGGCATCGTATGTTGGCACCGAACCTCGTGATGTTCGAGTCGATCGATTGCTTCGATTGATGTTGCGTCTTCTCCCCCAAGGTGATCAAGGTGATGGTGAACGAGCAAAGATGATTGATGCGATTAGTGAGATTCTTCCGAAGTACACTCAATGGGTTCGGATGCGCCTTGAAGCAAGGCATATGGGCGCATCTGGGACATTCTTTGAGGATGCAAATCGTTTGGGTACAGCGTTGCACAGAGTACCTGGACCAGGTGTTCGCGTACCGTTACATGCAGATACATATCCCCTACCAAAACCATCGAACTTGAACGAATTACGTCAACAAATAGAACGGCTGATTCAATCAATGCATCTTCCGGCTGCTGGTGGAATCAATTGATCACGACAATTCGTTGAGGAGTGCGTTTTGTTCTTCTTGTGAAATTGTAGGTTCATCACTCGGTGTTGCTTGAACAGCAATTCGTGGAGCTTCCGGCATTGGCATGTCGAGGGGAATCGGCTGATTCATTCCCGGAGGTCCTGCTGGAAGAGGAGCGATTGGTGGAGGCATTGGCGTAGGGAGTGGTTGTGGCATCATGGGAGGTGGCGCAGGATTCGGTGGCCCTACAGGTGGTGCCAGTGGAGGTGGAAGTGGAGCAGGCATCGGCTCTGAAGGAGCGGGCGTAGACACAGGTGGGCCGACTGGAGCAGGCATCTCCTGTGCGGGCGCTTCATTGACAGTAGGTTCCGTTTCAGGCGCCACTATTACAGGAACCATTTCTGGTATCTGTGGTGGAACAATCTCGACTGGTGCAGTAGGCTCAGACAACTGTGTAACGGCTTGCTCCATAACTGGGACGATCGGTGTGCGAAGTTGCCTGTGTACTTCGTTGATCTCGGAGACATCAAGCTGACCTATCCGCATGTAATCCGCCATCGCCGGACCAATCAATGCCATACTTGCCCGGAATCCAGGAGTAAAGATGTTCCAAGTACCTAACTCGATTTCATGGGAGTTGCCACAAGAAGAAAACATGAGCCGATGCTTTTCGAGATGTGTTGGAAGGAATTTTAGCCCAACTAGGAACAACCCGAGGCCCAAAACGATAGGCGTTAAACCTTGAACCATCATCAAAAGAAGACCCACGAGTGTGAATCCAGCAGAGAGCCCGATTTTAATCGACGCCGGTTTATCGATGACATGTTGAAAACTCGTCAGTTCAGCATCCATCACTAACTGTACATCAATTCGTGGAACACCATCTTGGTGCAGCGTTGTTTCGACCACTCGAAGCAATCCATCTCCAACAACAATCGATGTTGATCTAAGACCATCTTTTGATTCAGAAAGAGGAAATTCATCAACATCTTCATGGTTGTTGTGAAACAATGGCTTTGCTCGAATTGGTAACGCGAGAACATCCATCAATTCATGCTGGATTTCCACTGACTCTTCATTGATTTCTTCCTTGAGAACTTCCTGTTCTTCAATTTCTTCAGAAGTCGCAGGCCCGCTCTCCATACCATCACCTTATTGGAACAATGAAATGAACGTAACGGAATCACCTGTGCGTTTCAGAGAACCACGATTTCGCATCGTTTTTTGCATCAAAACCTTTTCCAGGTTTTGTTCCCACAACTGTTGCAATCGAGGCCTCAGCTGCGATTTCTTGTATGCGGTCACTGATTGGACCATTGATGATTAATGCTTGAACACCTTCGGTTCCAGCAGCCGATTTTGCGATTGAACCGGCACCCATTTCTTCACTTACCGACCCGTCAGCAAGAACAAACATTGCCTTGTTCTTCCCGAGGTTGTCCTGATGGTCGAACATTTCTTGGATTTCCGCAGGAGCCATTTCCGACTCATAGACGTCATCCATTTCTTCAACCCACTCATCACTGGATCCGCCGTGTTTTTTCTCATCCTCCTTGTCTTGTGCTGCCATTGTCTTTGCAAACTTGGCTGCGTCGATTTTCATAGAGAGTGTCTTCGTAATGGTTTTCTGTGGTAGCAATTCCCATTCTTGTCCAACAGGAGCTTGCGCGACAAAATCAACTTTCAGAATGGCGTTGAGTTGTCGGAACAACATCTCGCCCCCCCTGTCGCCATCGATAGCGAGCGTAACGGATTGCTTACCGTTTGCCAAATCAATGAGTTCTTGCTTAATGTTGCCAGCACCATCGGCGCTGATGGCATTTTTGACCCCACAGTTGAGCAAATTGATGACGTCGTTGCGTCCTTCAACAATGATGAGTGAATCCGAGCTTTGGACGTTTGGGCCACAGGTTAATCCGTGGAAGTTTGTAGCCGTTCCAACAGTAAGTACAGATCGAACCTCTTCGACAACGGTCTTGCTTGCTGCTTCGCCTGAGTTGACCAATGCGAGAAGAAGCTCTTTAGCACGGTCAACGACAGCGGTTCGTTTTGTTGCACGAACATCTGAGATTTCGACAACACTGATTTTGGCTTGGCAAGGGCCGATTCTATCAATGGTTTCCAATGCGGAACCGATGATGGCCGTTTCGACATTGTCCATGCTGCTTGGAATGAGGATCATTCCGTGCACCTTGCCGCCTTTTGTTTCCATTTCTACATCAACGTGGCCAACACGAGCCGTTCGCTGCAACTTGCGTAGTTCGAGCTCATCACCAAGCAAACCTTCGGTTTGACCCATGATGGCTCCAATGATGTCTTTTCGTTGAACGGTGCCATTGACCTTGATGTCAGCCTTAATCAAATACTTCATTGCTTTTCCTTGTTTATTTCCTGAATTGTTTCTTCGAGACAAATTAAATCCTCCTTTCGGCCTCTTCACAGTCAGTGCAAAATCCCCAAAGGGGATGCAGTGCAACGATTTAATGAAAACATCAAACCAAGTGAATGTGATTCAGCAGTTTGTGCTAATACCTTCTCCTTTTCAATCCTGTGGATAAAATCCCGCCCAAGTTCTCCTTTTCTTCTCCGGATAGGAATATTGGCGCTTTATTCAATAAATTTGTATCCAACATTGGAAATGGGTTACCAAGACACATATACAGACATGCAACAAATCCCTGAATTCAGGGAAACTCTTCGCGTGGGTTCAAGAAGAGGTTCTTCCTACGTTAGCCCGTGTCCGCCGAATCCGTTCACCGTCTGGCTGCGTTTCGTAGTACGATTGAGGTGATGCTGCTTGATGGTGTTCTGACACGAGAAGAGAAACGCTTGATTATCCGTCTTTCTTCATGTTTGAAGCTTGAACCACATCAACCCGCAGAAGTCTATCAAGCCATCATCGATGGCGTGAAGACAGAGGATGGTGATCTCCTCACAGCCGAAGAACAACATGAGGTCTACAAAACGGTCTTCGAAGTCGCCATTATCAACGCATCACTATCAAAAGACGAATTCCGGGTCATGGCTCATTTGCGGGATCTCTTCGCTATCGATGATGATGAACATAATCTCGTTGAGAGCGAACTGAGAGATATGGTCAAAGAGAGGTTTGAGGATCCAAATATGGTTGAAAAAACACTCAACACGCTTCGCGACTCAGTCCGAGTCGTCACAACTTTATTCGACAATGTTCGAAAAAAGAACAACGGTGAAACGCGATGAAGGCAACTTCACTGGACGACTACTTGGATGGTTTTTCTTCATTTCCAAAACGACGTAATAAGCGTCTTGCAATGCTTCGGGAAGCGTACACGTATGGCGTTCCTGGCATGATAACAAAGTCGATGACGGACCGTTTGGCCCAATCAGGCCATTACACATTTCACATTGGTACACCAGATCCTGAAATGAGGCGCATCGCATCTTGGATGCTCACACATGTGAACAACAGAACAACCATTGCAAAATTCATTCCAAAAATATGGAAGCGTGGCGGGCGCGAGGATCTCAAACTTGTTGGACTTCTTCTCGCAAACATGTCGGATGAAGAATTGGGTGAAAATGGATGGACTGTATTTCTTCAACTCGTTCAAGACCGAGTATCGGTTGAAGTGTTCCTCGAAACTGCTGAAGAATTCCTTCGCGGTGGTCGCGAACTCCCGGATGATGCTTGGGTTCGAGATGCAGCTGCTCAAAGTCAAACATGGGCGCAATTGATGATCTTACTCCTATCACTTGACGAAAACCGCACCACAAATCACGAGAATCTCCTCAAAGAAACGGCAAGGGGAGGAGAACTTTTCGAACGCATACGGCAGCGTCTCATTCAACGACTACTTTGATGGGCCTTGAACTAGTCGATGGATTATGGCAGAACGCTTCCTTCCCACAGAAGATCCTGTGCTTGAACAGGTTCTATCTTGGACGGTTGAACGAGATGCTCGAGATGTTCGACGTCTTTTGGAATGGTTGCCACAAGCTCGATCAAATCGGGAGCGGCAAGCACTCCTCGATCGAGTTCGAGATTTGCTTGACGAGTTGGAGCAAGCCATGTCAGCTTTGGATGAACTTGTGTGAGCATTATGTCCTTGCTCTGTTTGATTCTGGCTGGAGGAAAAAGCACTCGAATGGGAGAGGACAAAGCCCTATTATTCGACTCTGTTAACACCCTCACGGGCATCCTCAAATCTCGAGACTGCCGTGTCATTGTGGCCTGCGGTGATGAAGAGCGTGCTGAACTTTTCTACGGTGAATGTTGGTTTGACCCTGATGGTTCAACATCATTAGGAGAGGTTGTCCATGCTTTTGTACAGCAATACGACGAAGAAATCCAACTGTTTCCTTGCGATATGTACAACCTTGACAAAGAAGCAATTGAAGCGATACTGAGACAATCTCCAGGCGTTCCTATCGATATGAATGGACTAGATCAGTATACACTAGCGCGTATTCCACAAGGATGCAATTTTCCTAATTCAAAGAGTTTGAAACATCTCTTTTCCCAACTTGATAGAAATCAGATGGAGTGGCTTGGAGAGCGCATAGAAAATTTTAATTTCCCAAATCAAATCGGACACCAGAGCAAATCAAATCAATGACTTCAGGGTACAATCGATGCTCTTCAACCTGAATGCGCTTTGCGAGTTGGGATCGTGTATCCGATGAAAAAACAGGAACTCGCCGCTGAGCAAGAATTGGGCCAGTGTCCATTCCTACATCCACAACATGTATCGTACAACCACTCACGCGAACGCCTGATGTCAGGACATCAGTATGTGCATCTTTGCCCGGGAATGCCGGTAAAAGGGAGGGGTGGATGTTGACAATACGGGGAAAATATTTCTCAACAAATCCAGATGAGAGTAGGCGCATGTAACCGGAGAGCACAATCAAATCGATGTCTGTTTCATCGAGATGTTTGGCAATGCGTTGCTCGTGTTCTTGGCGTCGTTCTTCTCTGGGAATGGCTGTGTCCAAGGTTTCGACAACAACGGGAACATTGTGTTGTTCAGCATATTGAATGCCTCCAGCATCCCTTTTGTCTGTAACACAAAGGACAGTTTTGTGGATACATTTGGCATTATTCTGATGATTCAAGAGCGCATTCATTCCAGTACCAGAGCCCGAAAAGAGGACTGCTATGCGAAGGGGATTATCATACGTCCCAACTTTTGCTAGCAACTGGCTCCCCATGTTTCGTTCCCAGTGACTGCTTAATTTCAGTCCTTCCGATTGATCGATGTAAACCCCTATTCCTTATGAGTACCAATTCGCACGGCTGACACAGGAAGTGAGGTAATGGAAGGCGAGTCCAATGAAGCCACCGCGCTTTCAATCTCTCTCCAAGGTCTTCCAAATGAAGAAATTCTTGACTTAATATTAGATATGCATAAGCCCTCCAAAAATCCAGTTGTACGTTGGTTATGGACTGGACTAGGCATCATCTTTGTCGTATTCGCCGCCATTGGAACGATTGTTCCCGGGTGGCCCACAACGTCGTGGCTTGTAGCCGCCGGATTTTGTTTTGGACGTTCATCGAGACGAATGTTTCGCTGGCTTCTGACGAATCGTCTCCTAGGCCATGCACTTCTTGAGTACTACAAAGCAGGTCGAGCATTACCTCTTCATTCAAAGATCATCATAATTGGAATCATTTTTCTTTGTTCGGCGTTTTCCATTTATGTTGTAACGAAATTAGGTGACCCTGGTTTCGGTCAAACAACCATTGCCATCATTGCATTGATTGGAATTTGGTACGTCGGATGGAAAGTTCCAACCGTGCACCTGCAAGTTCAACCGAACTAGAGCTCCTTCAAGTGCATTGCAAGTCGATTTGCAATCGAAGTGCCTACATCAGTACACGATGCAGTACCGC
>CATISI010000201.1 GCA_949538025.1 Candidatus Poseidoniaceae archaeon | reverse complement strand
GACTCCTCATCGAAGTATCGAATCAATCCTGCTGCTTGCTGGATTCCGCTTCCTTCCGACTTCTTTGCCATGTGGACCAATCCCTCCGAGTTGCCTTCCCTTTATCAACGCAACGCGCGGTTACTCGGAGGCATCGTCGCTCAAATCGACGAACGGAATGTCGTCTTCGATGGTGAGTACCGAACCATGCGCTTCCTGTTCCTCATCATCGATTGGAATCAATAAGACCGCCTCTCCCCGAGAGAGCGCTCGCTCCACTGCAGGCGTGTTGTCATCAGCAAGGGCTTGTTGTGCCAAGTCGATTTCAAGGCGTGCAAGTTCGATCATGTCGACCTCTACACCACCCTTCTTTTCCATACGGTCGATGTGATGCTCAAGCGATGCAATCGCTTCGCTCAACAAACTTCGAGCTCGGGTTTGATGCGAGCGCCAATTGTCTTCATTGGCTTTGAGTGAGCTGCTGACTGCTTGCAGTGCTTTCTTGGCGGAGCCACGATGTGCAAATTCCCAAGGGTTGTGCTGCAAGGCTGCAACCCAATCATGCACCAATCGCGATCGCTCTTCAACAGGTCCTCGAATGACCACTTCGTTGCGATAACCAGAGGTCAGCAAGCCAAAGCCCCAGTAGGGGACGGACTGGATGCTGACGTGGAGTGAGCCTGCCGTGTATTCCATGACCCATCGCTGTTCATCAAACCCGGGTGGATGCGAAAAGGTCGGTGTTTCAGCACCGGCCGAACAACGTAGCAACGTTTCGGCGACATCACCAAGGTAGACTTTCGAGGAAGGTCCCTTGAAGGTCGACGGTCGTAGAAACGATCCCGCATCATCAACGCAATGACTCGCTTTTGCTTTACGAACCTGAGCGTGGAGAATCGAACGTTCGGGATTCAGGTCCACTCCCATGCTTCTCTGATAGCATTCAACCTCATGAATGTCACCTAGAGGACTGAACAAGCCTTCATAGTACACGAACAATGGAAAGGGTTCGTGCAGCCCAGTCAGAGCAAGAGCATTGTCAGCCACATAGGATATTGCCACCGTTGCGGTCGAACCGAAGGAATCGGCAATATGAATGTCGAGAAGTGCACCGATTGCATCGCAATGGGTTTTAGCATCGACTAGAATTTCTCGACGTGGAATAGTTCAAGAATATCCTCTCTCATGGTTCACCAAGTGAGACCATGGCAAAGAAGGCAGGTTCCAAGGGCGAAGATTTGACTGAACTACCTGGTGTAGGCGCAGCGACGGCAAAGAAACTCCAAGCGGCTGGATTGAATACAGCAGCAAAGATTGCCAAGGCTGGAAAGGCAGGTCTCGAGAAGGCTGGATTGAACAAGGCGAGTGCAGCAAAGTTGGCTGCAGCCGTGGCTAAGAAGAGTGCTAAATCCGCTGCCAAGAAGACTGCTGCTAAGGCAAAGTCAACCGCAAAGAAGGCCACATCCAAGGCAAAAGATACGGCCAAGAAAGCCGCTTCATCCACCAAGAAAGCTGCTTCAAAGGCAACTGCAGCTGGCAAGAAGGTCGCTGAAAAGACTGTGGAGAAAGCCAAGGGCGATCAAAAAGTCAAGTCGGTCAAATCCGATGATGGACGCAAGGGGAAGACCTTGAAGGTTCCACGAAGCGTGACCGACATGCCTTGGTTTCGCAAGAACTGATTCGATTCGAGCGCTACATTGTAAAACCGTCTTGACCGATGGCTGTTCATGCCAAGGAGGAAGTACGGTCGTCTACGTAAAACCGTTGAATTGCCTCCAAAGGAAAATTGCTCACGATGTCGCTCCGGAAAACATTGTCCAATTCCTGGACATTCTGGTCAAGATGTGACACCACATCGTGAATGGGCAGGTCCTGATTCCATCGAGAAGCGAAAGCGATCACGTTCGTGAGATGTCAATACCGAAGGTTTCGGTTCCACCTTCTTGTTCGATAAGTCTCTCATCGCCTTGTGCTTGCTCCTCGTCCATGGTTTGTCGCATGGATTGGGCACGATGGTAGACTTCTCGCAAGGTTTGGTCGGAGATGTCGAGATAGACACGCGTTGTTGCAATACTGGTATGACCAAGCAGTCGCTGAATGGTGACAAGATCGGCTCCGCGTTCAAGCAATCCAGTCGCAAAGTTGTGACGTAGAACGTGCGGCGTGAGTTTTCCTTTGGGTAGATTTGCTTCCAAAGCCAGTTGATCCATGAGACGTTGTACACCTCGAGGTTGCAAACGTCGTCCTGCTTGATTGAGGAGGAACGGCAATTCGTCATCACGAGTACGTGCATTCCGAATCGGAAGATAGGCATCGATGCAGTTCTTGGTACGCTGAGTAAAAAGGACGATGCGGTCTTTGTCACCCTTTCCACCGATGACTTTCGCATGCAATCCCTCGAGTTCGATGTCGGAGAGATTGAGATTGCACAATTCAGAAACGCGCATGCCTGTATCGAGCAAAACGGTCACAACCACGGAAGCAATGGCGTTCTCGGAAGTGTTGGCAGCTTCAATCACGGAAGTCAACTCACGCCGAGTGAGCGTTCGTGGCAATTTGCGTCCCGTTCGAGCACGAACGAGGTGGTCCGGCCATCGATGACCAAGCCATTTGATCATGTGACGAGCAGCCGCCAGACGTGCATTGTAGGTCGATGGACTCAATTCGCTCATCGAATGCGTCCATCGGTCGATGCGACCGTTGAGGGGTTCAAGACGTTGTGCAAGCGTTACCACATCCATTGACTCAAGGTCGTGCTCGGAGAGAACGTTCTCTCCAGGGAGGGTCGTTTCAACAAGCGCTCGAAGACCGTTGAGGTAGGTCTTGCGCGTGTTTTCGGATTTGTTTTCCGTACGCAGCTGTTGAGCGTAACAATCCAACCATGAAAGGTTCTGGATGTGAACAAGACGCGGAGGAAGCTGAATGTCCTCGTCTGTAAGACGAAGCTGGCTCGGTCGTCGAGCCTTCGGCTGTGTGTGTTTTCTCTCCATATGGCATCAGCGCCGTTGTTTCCGCCGAAGCGGAGTGCATCCCGTGTCCTTGCGGACAAAGCGCAGTTAGCACTCATCCATATGAATCTGTTGAATGAAATCCCGAACGCAAATCAAGCATTGGTCTCTTCACTCGACGGCGAATCCGTTGTGATAGGGGGTGACATCAAGACTGCCTTACGCAGTGTTGCTCGCAAGGATTCAAGTTCACCGTAACAGATCAAGACATCATCGTAACGAAGTTGAACACTTGGTTCTGGATTCCACATCATTTTCTCGCCACGACTAAGCGCATAGACAGGTGGCTGCCCACTGTTGGCAAAGATTTCGTTAATGGAGTGACCGATGAGATTCGGATGATGAAGCAGTTGAATCGACAAGACACCTTCACCAGGAACGGTTCGAAGCAATTTGTCCAGCTCAACTTCTGTGAACACCGCATCGTTGATGGCGAAATCGATGATTTCTCCAGCGACGTTCACGCCACTGGCCTTTTCGATGCCTTCCAATCCAGGACTTGAATTGACCTCGAGAACAAGTGGACCGTCCTCGGATTCCAGAAGATCAACACCTGCAACTCGAAGACCAAGAACACGTGCTGCTCGACAAGCAACTTCTTCGAAAGCAGGGTCAAGGTCAACCGGTTCAACGGTTCCATTGAGGTGGAAATTGCTTCGGAATTCACGTCCACGGGCACGTCGCCGCATACAGGCAACGACTCGATCGCCAACGACCAATGCACGAATATCGGTGCCGTGCGATTCAGCTATGTATTCCTGAATCAGAATGGCTTTCTTGGTGTGCAACAACCCCTGGACAAGATTACGCGTTTCATGATAGGTGTGGCGTAAGAAGACGCCTTGCCCTTGGGTTCCCTCGGTCACCTTTACGACGACTGGAAGGCCACCAACCGCTTCAATGGCATGTTCGATATCAGCAGTATCGCGAACGTAAACAGTACGTGGAACGGGTATTTTGTTTCGAGCGAGCAGTTGCGAAGCATGCAACTTGTCTCGGCTTTGGAGAATTCCTTGTCCTGTGTTGGCTGTCCAGATACCCATCTGCTCCAGATGGCGTAGAACGGCAACACCGTGTCGCGTGATGGAGTGGCCAATGCGTGGAATCACCGCATCGAAAGCCACTGGACGTCCCTCATGCATGACATCAATGCCGTTGTCGTCAACGAACAAGGAGAAGCTCATCGGATCGAGAACATTGACATCAAGCCCACGTTTTCGCGCTTCTTCGACAAGACGTCGCGTCGAGTACAAACGAGCCCCGCGAGACAAGACGGCTAGGCGAAGCCCATCCTGCTCTCTTAACTCGCTCATGGCCAGAAGAAAAACAGAGAGGATTTCAAATGCTCGGCCGTTTTGGGCCTTCTACATGTCCGATGAGGAACAACCCGCCGAGCCAGCGGAGGAAGAATCCATAGAATCCGCCCCTCCTCTTGATGACCATCACGAAGAAGCGATGAAGGAAATGACGCTTGAAGAGCGTCAAGAAGCCCTCAAGCGCTCCCGTTGGAACGTCTTTCTGTACCTCGGTTTGGCCGCCTTAATGTTCGGCTTTGCCTTGTTCCCATTTTCCTTCTCTGCCGATTTGAATATGAGTGGAAAGACCTACGAGCAAGACCTTGGTTTTGTATGGGGTTTGCCACTTGATGGTGAAGATTTCACCGATGTTCCAATTTCAGTCGAAATCGTTGCTTCAAACCCTTCACCAGATCCCACCAGTATCGGTAAGGTGGACATCGCAATCTATCTGATCAATTCGAACGATTGTGGTTTGGATGGCTGGGGCTTGAAAGAAGATCTGCGAGAAGGGAACATTGAACCGGATCACAAGACTCAATTCCAGACTACAAAGGATGGTGTCAAACCAGGCGACGTCTTTGAATTCGAATTCGATGTTGATGGTGGAAACGTTTGCTTGTTTGCGGAATACATCGATGCCGGGGATGATAATGCCATTCTTTCCCGAGGTGAAATGGATATCGAAGGCGATATGTGGCCCAATCAAATCTATGCGGGTATTCTCGCAGTCTTATTCCTCGCTCTCTCTGGATTTGCATTCATCGGTGCACAGCGTCACGGAGAAGGTGTCAAAGCCCTGACCGAGCCAAGCAAGAAGACGACTGAGGATGAAGTTCTCGAAAGTGCAGGTCCAACTGGTCCTCCACCATCAGCGGCTGGACCTAGCGGCCCACCGACCGAAGCAGCAGGCCCAAGCGGCCCACCTCCGGTTGCGGAACCAGAGCCTGTGGCTGAAGTTGCAGCAACAGAACCTGTGTTTGAACCAGCTGAGAATGGCTACTTCTTCCGCAAGATGCCGGATGGAACCTACGATCAAACCGTCTACGTCCAAGCCGAGGACGGTTCCTACGTTCCGTATCAAGCCTGAACAGAGCAAAAGAAGGTCAATGTTGACGCATTGACCACCATCCTTGATAGGGGATGAGCCATCGAATCAATCGAGGTGAACGTATGGCAGATGAAACATCATCGCTGACAGTGGCCAAACTCAAGGCTCTCTGTGTCATCAACGACCTCGCTTCTTCCGGCAAGAAGGCCGAACTGGTCGAGCGCCTTCTCGAGGCAGGATTGTCGCGTACTGAGGTCGGTTTGTCCGAGGCTGAAAGTATCGGAGAAGCGGTGGAAGAAGAAGTCGTTTTTTCACTCGAAGATGAGACCACTATTTCAATCGAAGATGACAAAACTGTATTGTCTGAGCCGGTCAAGAAAGCCGTCATCGAACAGAAGGATGACGACGTCCTTGAAGCCGTTCTCGTTCCTGACCTTGTTGAAGACGAGCCTGAAGAAGTGTTCACGCCTGTTGCGACAAAGCGACAAGATGTTGCCACTCTTGGCGACATGGTCAAGGATCCAAAAGTCATCGCTGTCATCATCGTTTCACTGTTCCTTGGAGCAGCTGGATGGTGGTACATCAATTCCTCATTGGAGCCGTTTACGGCCGAACCACTTCGCTACGGTGATACGATGGAGTACAGCATCACAGGTCCTTCGGACGGGAGCGGACAAATCAAGGCAAGTGAAGGATTCATAGAACTCTTTTCCAGTTTTTTGGAATTTGATGATGATATTTGTCGAGTCGTTTTTGATTATGGAGGAAGGGGGACAATCGGCGTAACAGATGGTGAGAACCAAGCGCCAAGCGTGCCAAGCAATCTAGCGGGAACAGTTCGTTCACAAGGCCCATACGGAAACAACGAATGGCTCGCAATCGAAATCACAAATACGTACGATTTCGATTACCTCAACTTTGCTCGTCAAACCTACTTCTTAGGAAGTTCTGATTGCCCCGAAGGAACCTTCGGTTCTCTTGGAGGATATGGTGAATTAACGACAAGGCGCCACGTTGAGCTGAAAGATCAAATGACCCTCTCAACAACTGTTGAATTCGATGCAACCTTGGATAATGAGCCGTACGAGGGCCAAGCGAAGACATTCGATGTTGGAGGAGTTCTAGGTTCTCTCGATCTCGTTCTCCCAGGGATTTCCTTGATGCTACAACCTGTGGAGTTGCAAGACTTGTTTGGAACTGATATCATCGAAGAAGGAGCAATGGGGGAACGTCTTGGTTGGCGTTGGCGAGTTGTTGGACAAGATACACTTGGTGATGACAAGACTTGGAAAATTGCTGCCACGCATGTCGACATTGAGCGACTCTGTCTTGGCTCAGCAACGATGGAGATCTGGGCAGAAAAAGGCAATCCATGGGCAACTCAACAAACAGTTGATGTCATCATTTCCAATGATGGCTCACTCCAAACGGATTGTTCACCGTTTTCGGAAGCTTTCGGCGATTACATACTCCCCGAAGGCGAACTTGAACTTCATCACAAGTTTAAATCAACAAAAACAGAACGAGGTTCGAAGTTGCTTGACCTTGGCAAGGACTACACCTTGAGGCCTCGGTCGAATACGCTAGGAATTAGCGATGATTTCCAAGAAGATTGGGCTGGCCAGGACAAACTTCACCCGCCAGATGCTTCCACCATGCGGGAGCACACGCTCGAGAAGGCCATACAGTGTTTCGATTACATCGGCGGCTCAGCTAGCGGTGCCAAAGCAGCACTCGATAATGACGGCTATGTCTGGCGCGGACTCGATAAACGGACGGGTTCCGTCACACAGTGGAATGTTTCGTGGGTGGCAAGAGACGATACATCTGGATGGGTCCTGTTCGAATTAACTGGTGAACCAACAAGCGATAATTGCACTTACGTAGACAAGGGGTCGTTCGAAGAACTGGCTTCTCACAACAGGGAGGCAATTCCAGCAGTTGTGAATGTATCAACAATTGAGGAAAGACTGGCAGACTCATCGAAATATCCCCAATTCAGTGGGCCTGAAGGAGTGTTTGATTCGAACAACGGCTATCATGAGAATACCCGAATAGGATTCCTTGTCGCCGTTCCCGGCGACGGTGCCAACGATTTACTTGGCCAATTAACGAGCACAAATGTAGGTGCATCAACCATGGATCTTTCCAGATCGTATTCGAAGGATATACTCGATGCTAATGACGAAAAAATTAGTGAGTATGATTGTACGTTTGCAACAGTTGTCGATGCCACGGACGGCCGCGTAATTGGTTGGACAAATGTATGTCAGGTTGCGTGATTTTATGGATGAAGATGAGATGGCTCGAGGGCTGGATCATCTGATGGAACAAAACGAGACCGACTTACCATTCCTCGCATCTTATGGTGCCGACATGGACGGAATGGGCATCGATGTTGATGCCTTGTTCTCGGGTGTTGAAATCTTTCTCTCATCACGCAGAGTTGAATTCGAGAAAGATGATAATTGCATAAAATATCATTCAACTTGCATATCAAAACACGATGAAGGCCTTCTCATCGAAATTGAACACGAGCAGCTTCCACTCGTTCACAGTGATTTGGACCGTGTTGGTTTCTTCCAAGGCATGCTTCATGCAGACAAATCAAAGCTGTCCGTCATCCTTCAGATGTGGGGCGGTGAACACCGTCGCTTCCTTGAACGACTTGTCGAACACTGTGCTTAGTTACGTCGTGCAACGGCGATGGCCAATCCGACGGCTGCAAGGGCTGGAATCAGTGTGAAGCCTGGTGAATCCTCGCTCTCTCCACCACATCCATCGCCTTCAGCATCCGGACCGTAATAGCTACCATCATCGTAGTAGCAACTCGACCAAACGGTGTACCATGAGCCGTAAGGGAAGTAATCCTTGGTATCGTCTTCGTACATGGCCTTGACTCGCCAGTTGACGTACGAGTGGTCATTTGGAGGCGTCAAAGAGGTGGTATGCGTTGCACCATCTAAGGTCACTTCTTGAACAACAGGGGGGTCACAGACACCATCGTTCAGACAAATTTGCGAGGAGATCTCGAAGGTTGTGTTGTTGCTCATGTGGGCTTCATCCATGACAACAACGAGTGTCCATGTTTCACCAGAGACCGATGGTGAAGTTACGGTGTAGGATTCAAACGGCGTCTCTTCCGTCTCAGGACCATTGTCTTGGCCTGCGGTTTTTGCAGCATACGATGTGGTCGAAACAGCCAGCAGAGCGATGAGTGTCAGTGCGATGACGGTTCGCATGAATAAAAATGTGCTCGACTCATCTATTTGAGTTATGCTTCCATGTCCCACAACTCATCGCCAACCCAATGGATGGTTTTGATGCCCTTGCCTTTGGTCGCTTCGACCATCTCACTTCCTGTCATGGTGGCCCATCCTAGTGCGAGCGGCCGGCCATGTTCCTTGTCACGAATCCAGACAAGATCGCCGACTTCGATGTCTTCATCTGCCCCGTGAACACCTGCTACCATGCAATCCGCTCCATTCATCAAGAATGGAATTGCACCATGATCGACAGCGACCCAGCGTTTTGAATCAGGATGTTCCAAGAAGCCACGAAGCGTCAAAAACGCCCAACGGCGACCATCGTCGTCGTTGACTTCAATCGTCTTGGCTACCTTGTCAACAAACACCAATTGCCATGGACCATAGTTGGCCATTTCCAAGAATGCACCATCCACGGCCAGATCAATGCTGAGTCCTTCCTCGAGTTCCTTTAGCAACGGCGCGATGTGCTTTCGTCGCACAGGCCGTCGTTTTTTGACTTGGAATTCTTTCGCCATACCACGTCCAAACGTCGACCATGTTTCACCCTTCGGTTCAAGAACTGGCGTCCAATGGACAATTCATGGCCGTGTGGTGTACGATTCGAACCTTTGCAGCCCATGCCAAGGAACTTGGAAACGAGCAACCACCCGAACCTATCTTCTTCGTTAAACCGGATGGTTGCAAGACAGAATCGGATGTTCTTCACATCTCCAAACATCCAGGCGAGGTCCACTTGGAAACAGAGTGCGTCGTTCGATTGACCCAACATGGCGAGATTGATGCGGTGGCGATTGGTCTTGATCTGACCGACAGAGCAGCACAATCGTTGCTCAGGGCCGATGGATTGCCATGGGCCAAGGGCAAGACGTTTCGGCAAGCAGCCGTCCTCGGCACCTTCTATCCATGGCGACATGGACTCAAAGCCCTCACCAACGAAGCTACGGCCTTACGCATCGAATGCGATGTGAACGGTGAGCGATGGCAAGAAGCCTCTCTGTCTGAAATGAGCATCACGCCCGCCGATCAAGTTGCTTCCTTGATGACGTGGGCACCTGTTTCAAACGGCGACTTGCTCTATACGGGAACGCCTCAAGGAGTCGCACAATTGAACTCTGGTGATGCGATTGAGGCACGTCTTATTGCCCACGATGGTGAACTTCTTTCCACCTATTCGGGTCGTTGCTCCTAGGGGTTGCCTTGATATACGCCCTGCAAGTCGGTGGCGATGCAAGGAGAGAGACACATGGCACAATGGCATGGAATTTCCAAGAAAAAAGCAAGCGGCGGACGACGTGTACAAGCACGAGGAAAGCGCTCGACTGAAATCTCAACCGAGAAGCAATTCGCTCTCGTCGGTGAGGCTCGACGCAAGATCTACCGCAAGGCTGGCGGCAACACCATGGTTCGTGTTATGGCTGCCAACAAGGTTTCGGTCAACAATCCAAAGACCGGTAAGACCGTTAACGCTGACATCATCAATGTGATTCAGAACGAATCCGATCCAAACTACGTCCGACGAAACATCCTCGTCAAGGGTGCAGTGATCGAAACCAGTGAGGGCAACGTCAAGATCACGTCCCGACCTGGCAAGGACGGCGTCATCAATGGCGTCCTTCTTGAGTGAACATCACCATCGTTGGGTTGATACCTCTCAACCTTGAGGCAATGTTGAGGCGAGACGATGGAACACAATCCAGACCGTATCTGTGTATGGCCTGGTTACTTCGATGCCAAGACGTCTCGACGTGGTGGACGGCGCGTCCCTCGAGATTCATCCGTTCTCAAGCCTGACCTCGAAGGCTTGTATCTTGCAGCGCGTAAGGTCGGCCTCAAGAAAATCAAGCGCGAGGAAGGTACATCGCATCCTCAGCGACCCTATGGTAAAGAAGGCCGACTCTGGGTCAGCAGTTCAGGTGCCAAGCAATCCATTGGTGCCAATTCCAAAGAAGAAGTTCTCCAATTGATTGGCGGAACATGGCGTCAAATGCAAAAAGACCGCAAGGCTGCAGAAAAGGAACAACAAGCTGCAGGGCCACGAACAGGTGACCGAAGAGCACGTTCACAACGCAAGGCCGGACAACGCCATCAAGGTGGTCAACGAAGCAGTTTCAAGAAGCGCGGTTTCAAGAAATAGTCCCAATAGCATTAAGACGGACCAAGGAGATATTCTCCTATATGGAACCAGCATCCATCGCAATACCTGCTGCAGTAAATGGGATGAAGGTGTTAATTTCTGCTTACGAAGGATACGAACAAACACGGGTCCGTCGAACGGATCGTGCAGTACGAGAAGACGTACGGCGACGTATCCATCAAGTGCATCGGCAAGTTGAGCGATGGATGATACGCGCCCATGCAAACGGTGAGAAATACGAAATAAATAGAATTCAATACATAATGCATAATCTGAAATCCTTCGCAGAAGATGCACAGTTTGCCATCGCTGGAGAAACGCGACCGAAACACGACGGCATACGTCGGATGACGCGTAAAATCCACAAGAAACTCATCGAACATGATCGTGAAACCATCGCCATGCTCGAACACGCTTCCCAGCATCTCAATGCCACCATGGCAGCTTATGCTGAAACCAGAACCATCGATCTTGACATCATCGATGGCGTTCTTGACAAAGCACGCCGTCACTTTGCTGAACGCAATCGTCTGCTTGACGACCTACGAAACTGAGGTGAAACAATGACACGAAACACATACCGATGGAGAACCAATCCGGACCAAATCGCTCGATTTGTCCATGACAAAGACCTACCAAGGAACGCACCAATCCTGCTCCGTCCCAACGAAGTATGCGTCGTTCTCGAAAATGGACGTATTGCTGGAATCGTTACCCAACAAGTGATGCGAGCCAATCCAACCACCTCGATGCTTCGCCGCATGTTTGGAGGGAAGCGACAACGTTCTTACTTGTTCGCCTTCCTTGGCCCGTACACGGTCAATCTCCCGTTCATATCGAAATCAAGCGATCATCAAACGCTTCGAGGTCAAGCCACTGTACGCCTGTGTGCAACACGGGAACAAATCGCTCGCATCATCCAACTCCCAGCCAATGGCATGATGGAGATTCGAGTTCAAGACCTGCAGAACATGCTCCTTGCAGAAGCGCAAGCCTACATGGCACGAACGATTCAGAAGTATTACAACGACGAACTTGTTCAAGAGGCAGCCAATGAAGATGCTAACATCGGTCTTTCACTCGCCCTTCGACGTACGGTT
>CATISI010000200.1 GCA_949538025.1 Candidatus Poseidoniaceae archaeon | reverse complement strand
TTTTCCCTTCACTATCAGTATACTTTTCGCGAATCTTTACTTCATAGGACCAATGGAAATGGACACAATTTGGGATAACTCGGTTTGGATGACCGTCGACAACAACCCGTAAGACACCAGACTTTGATGGTCGTACCTGACCAACAAGTTCGGGGTTCCCAACAGCAACGGATCGAACGAGGCTTGTTGGCGTATCTGCCATTTGTCGCTGCATCTTGTACTGGAAATAGCCTATCAAGCTCCAAATGAGGCCGACACCAAGCGCTACATATGGCAAGAACGAGAGGTCTTCTTCTGGCGTGGAATTCTCCACAGCCCACCATGCGCCAATGCATACACCAACAACAAAGAGAATCATGGTAATTCCATATGTTGAGACTGTTGCAGGACGAGGCGTTCCAACATTCGCTGGGTGTTCAGGAAGAGGCGAACCATCACCGTGTGGGAGATATTGATTATCGTTCCATGTGGTAGGACCAGGCGCAGTGAGAATCCAGTCGCTTGGGTCTGTGGTAGGAGCGTAAGAGGTACGTCCCATCCACCATGAATCGATGGAGAATCCCTTCTCAAGTGCCTCTTTTTCCAAATCTTCTGGTTGTGGTGCTGCTTGTCGCACCTTATGGAGGTCGGCTTCAAGTGAACCCGGAGAGCAAAGCCCTACGAACAGCAGCCCGAAGAGTGAAATTGCCGGATTGACGATAATTCCTGCAACGATCATAATCATTCCAATGGCCCAACCAATCCAATACTGCCATCGGTAAGGCATTGTCAGTTGGAAAAAGCCACGGTCAAGATCAAGTTCACTGATGTTCATATTGCGCCGACCTAGCACTGGTTTAAGTCAGTAACTCAATTGTCGCCGAGAACTCCAACGACTTTTACAAGGATTCGTTTCGGCCGACAACCATCGAACTCAGCATAGTGAATTTGTTCCCATGTACCCAATTGCAGGCGTCCATTTTGGACAGACATTGTGACCTGTTGGCCGAGCAGTTGACGCTTCAAATGAGCATCGCCATTGTCTTCACCGGTACGGTGGTGATGGTATTCTTCACCGTCTTGACCGTCTTGTCCATGATAGGGAGCCAATTTTTCGAGCCAAGCCAAAATGTCATTATGAAGCCCATACTCGAGGTCGTTCACGTAACAAGATGCTGTAATATGCATAGGATTGACAAGAACCAATCCATCCTCAATTCCACTTTCTCGAACGATTGTTTCAACATCCTTGGTGATGCAAACAATCTGGTAACGTTCGGGGGTATTGATGGTCAATTCTTCCGTGTATGTGCAGTATTGCCCAGTTTTCCGGACACCCACGCATTCAGCCCCATAGCGATGAGTCATCCATCATTGAATTACTGACCATGAGTGGAATCGCTACAAGAAGACCACAAATTGCGTTGCAAACGACTTGTCCACCGATTTGGAGTGCGTAGAAAGCGCCGCTGTCAAATCCAGCAGCCTCTAAATCATCTGTCGATGTCAGCATTGTTTGGAGTATGCCAAGGACGAGTGAAAGTGCGATGAGAATCCAAGAGAGTTGGACGCCGATTTTCTTCCGATTGTTAATTTGCACACCGGTGATGATGAATCCGATTCCAAAGCCCATGCTAAGAAGTGAAAAAAGCACCAACTGAATAGAGAGCTCATCTCCTCCAACAACCTGTGAATTAGAAACAAAGGCACCTGTGAAGAGTCCAAGTAGTCCTGCTATCGCACTGATTGCCCCGTAAATAATGACAAAAATACCGATGACCTTTGGTGCCGAAGAGGGTTGTTGCAAAAGGATCATCTGTTGCTGTGCACCGTACATTTGTTGGGTTGCTGCCACGTTTTGTGGCTCACCAGAAATCATAACCGATGGTATTGCTTGGTTCTGAGAGGATTCGACTTCGCCCCAGAAGTCTTCTTTTTCTTCCATGGCCTTCGCTAACCGTGGAGATTTATGAATCATCGGTCTTCTTCAAGAAGGCCAACCGCTTGGCTTGTATTGGAGGAGAGGTCATGACCAACGTGCTTGTTGTGTACAAGAAAAACTTCGAATCCATTCACGATGAGAGTCTCTCTCAACTCAAGTTCATTCTTGAAGAGATGAAATCATCGCATCAACTTCGAGTTGAAATGAGAGCACGTGAAAGAGTCCGTAGGGCGGATTTCATTGGACGGGACTTGGTCATTGTCCTTGGAGGTGATGGGACATTGACCTCGATTTCTCACAACATCGATGAAAACACACCTGTTATGGGTGTTAACTCCCATCCTTTGGACAGCGACAAAGATGGAAGCGTTGGTTTCTACATGGATTCAACCTTAGACACATTTGCTGATGACTTCCTTGCTGCCTTGAGCGGGAAAGCGATTGTCAACAACTTGCCTCGATTGCGGGCTATCATCGATTCAACATCTGGTAATCGCTACACGACGGATCCTGCTATGAATGAACTGTTGATTGCCAATACGCACCAATACGCTCCAAGCAAGTATCATCTACGTCGTGGGGAGAAGAACACAAAGCAGCAAAGCAGTGGTTTGATTTTCTCGACCTGGCTCGGTCAAGGTGCTTGGTTTTCTCACAGCCTCGATCTGAAGACTCTCAAGGATCTCATGAGTGGTATCGATGAGAACGACGTCGATTCAAACTACTTCGTACTTGCTCGTGACCTTAGTCACAAGCAACGTGAAGATGAACGATGGGCGTGGGTTGATTGGACCAATGAGCCTACGCAGATATTGAGCGATATGCACCGAGGGTACGTGGTCCCTGATGGATGGGACGAGGTTCATTTCAACCGTGGTGCATCAATCACCGTTGACTTGAATGCACCAAAGCTACGCCTACTGACCTTCCGACAGCCGATGAAAGATCGTCTCAATCAATCCAGACAAAGGTGATTCTGTGAGCCGAGAACATGCTGTTCTTGGAATTGATATTGGTGGTTCTTCCATCAAATGCTGTATCTTGAATCCTCAAGGAATTGTTCGACATGCGACTCTACAGTACACAAATGGGAAAGATCCAGATGCTGTTCTCAAAATGGTGACTGAAATTGTTGAATCATGGGGTCATGTTGGTCCAATAGGAATTGGATTCCCCGGACTCATAAGTGGAAATCGTATCGTTGATGCACCAAATATGGGTAAAGAATGGGACGGACATGAGTTCGCAAATCGATTTAACCAAATTGTTGACGCTTCAGTTGCTATCATCAATGATGCAGATGCTGCTGCATTAGCTATGGCTCGAGAAACGAACGGATGGGAAACTGAAGACATCCTGTGTCTAACATTAGGAACAGGAATTGGGTCCGCTTGGCTCAAACAGGGGGTACTAGAAGCAGGTACAGAGTATGGACGCATGGTACATCCACAGTTGGACTGTTCGTTGGAACAATGGGCCTCTGTTCGTACATTGAATGACGAGGCTCTGTCCATTGAAGAATGGACTGAACGCCTTGCAACTGTTCTTGAGTTCTTACTGGAGCAATTCAGCCCAGATCGATTTGTTCTAAGTGGAGGCATTACGACGAGTCCTAAGGAATGGATCGACAACATTCAACAGCGAATGAACATCCCTGTTGAGATTTCAAAGTATGGTGATTTGACTGGCGCTGTTGGTGCAGCGAAACTCCATT
>CATISI010000199.1 GCA_949538025.1 Candidatus Poseidoniaceae archaeon | reverse complement strand
TCACTGATGAGGATGTGGAAAAGGTGATTGAAGTGCTATCGAACCTGAATTGAAACTTTTTAACACCTCGACATACAAAATACGTATGATTGGTGAAGCCTGTGGCATCTGCCAAGACCAAAACATTGACACAAATTGTTCAATTTGCATTCGCTGTGTTGAACTGACCGAAGAAAATAAATGGGCTCCATCGCTGAATTTGGAGGTCCATCAAAGAATGGCTGACGTATTAGGTGGGCCCGTGCGCTCGCTGCGAAAACGTTGGAAGAATCTTGAGCGATTTATGGCCCATACACCAGATGTTGATTGGGCTCGACTCGACGACCCAGAAATGGACCCGGTTCGAATGTCACCATTTCCCGAAGAGGAAGAAAAAATCTTCATCGAGAAACTCGAAAACCGGAGTGGAATCTCTGGCTATGAAAAAGAGCGATTGGAGGAAGGCTTTGTCATGTCTGATGGGACTCTCCTTTCATTTATTGATGGGAGGATGTGGATAGACCGGCGACCGCATGAAGCGAGAATTCCTACCGAACAATATCTCCTTCTCATCATGAATCCTGAAGAGCGAAAAGGGTGGGACTTGACCAAATTGTTTCTTGCCATAAGCGGGTTGTACCAAACGATTGACTTGCAAGGTCGGCCCCAACGATACATGCACCGATTTCATCGTCTGTTTGGAAATATGGAGCGTGAACTTCTCTGTCCTTTTGATGCGTTTGTCCAATCCTCATTTCTGCTTGATCAAAACGAACGCAGGAAGAAAAAATCGATGTTTCGAGAGGAAGAAACTTGGACGCACGAACTGATGAGTCGTCTTTCTGGTCGCCGCCCTCGACAAAGAATCAAGTTTGCTCGGCGATTTATTCGAAACAATGAGAACAAAATGCTCCCTTCATCAAATTGGCCGTGGGTGCAACGTTGGGCAGAAGTCACGAAGAACGCAGACCACTCAAATGTTAGTTATCCATTCATGGTCAGCACAAAAGGTGTCCTCAGTTTGCGGACACTGTCGAAAAATGGGAGTGTGCGACGGGCACCAATTCCATTCCATCCGGGATTGTTGGCAGGTCTCATTTCGTGGGGCTCATCCCCGCATGCTTCCAGACAAGGCGAATGGCTCATTGCTACACAAATGAATTGGTCGTCAGCCTATGAAAACGCTGAGACCGCAGACGTTCCATTCCGCCGTTCTATGCAATTCTTGCGAGGCGTGCTTGAGCAATTTCCAAACGATACATGGGTGCACCGTGATCGCTTACTTGTCCGAGGAATGTTAGGGCATTTCTATGAAATCCGAATCAGCAGAGGCGCTCACAATGCTCCATTCAAAATCCACGGTGTTGGAAAAAAGATGACACAACGCCATTCGATTTGTATTCATACTGGGAAATACCACCGAGACATACCGATCGGTGATACAATTGCCATCGTTGTTCTTTCACTCCTTTCGGATGTAACAACAGCGAAACGTGTGAACAGTCTTCAAATGCATTTGATGACACAACCACCGATTGGTTCTCCTCAGAAGCATGCAGGGGTTGATCCACGCAATTTTTACAAGGCAGGTGATGAAGGCTATCGATTCCCCTTACATCCACTCATTTTCCGCGAGGAGGGAGGGCCCAGACAAATCAATTTGGATTCGTTGGAACTCTGGAGTGATGAAGCGGTTGTGAATGATTGGAGAATCCGTCCTTTGGCAGATGCAAGCTACGAACCACCTGGGCACCTAAACCCAGCCTTTGATTTCGAATTAGATTTTGATGAGGGACGAATTCAAGAAGGCGGTTTCTACCTCCAACAAGAACCCCCGCCACATATCGAACGTATTCGAAACAACATCATTGAGTATCGAAACAACATGATGGATCACCGCGATATTCTTCTCAATGTGGAGGAGAATGAAGAACAGAGGCGCCAGCCACACGACGATCAATTCCACCGTTGGTATCGTACAATGCCCTTGGTATGGGAAGCGTTGTCGCTGCAACCCATAGGCCATCAAGTGGAGTTAGGTGGTGTGCGCGGTGTATTTCGGATGCAGGGGTGCCGGTTGCGGCTAACCATTCGTTCTGCGCAAGAAGAAGATGCACTTCGAAGGATGCTTGAGATTCTCGGGTATCGGCACGTGCGGTACAGAGAACTGAATCAGGTATACATTCGTAGAGATTTCCCAATAGCAGACCCACGACAGGCCTTGCGAGAGTTGATGCAACCGATGACAGAAGAATTTGGCTTTGCAAACATTGAGGATTACATTTTACGCTTCATTGAAGTTGGACGTCCACCGGACCGAATGCCTGAGGTCGATGCACGCTTGCATGCAAATATGGTTGACTTCTACTGACGTTGCTGTCGAAGAGCTACGGCCAACAATGCCACGATTGTCAATGGCATGGAAAGGAATGGTGTGTCCTCAGTTTCTGGTTCAGGTTGTTCTTCTTCCTCTACAACGACCGGTTCGATGTACTCATGGAACATGAGATGAACTTCTAAATCATCATCATCGTAGGCATCCGCATACGTTATCTGAGCAGTTTCAGAACTGAGGCCAGCATCTGTGACGGTCCCAATATCGATGATTTCACGAACAATGTGGTGATAGTAAATCTGGTTATTCGTCCCATCCGGGAAGTAGGCGACCTTCTCGACCATCCATATGCTGACATTGTACTCTGCAGTAGTAGACTGGCTGATGCTCCAAGCGATCGTTCCTGAATTATCACCTGTTGGTGTCCATGCCATTGTGACGAAGCCTTCGCCAAGGTTTCGAGGCTGTGTCGCTAATTCTGCAAAGTCCGATTCCAGAGAATCGCCAACAGGTTTGCTTCCTTGCAATGCATACTTCCCGTTGATTCCAGCAACTGGAGGTTTGAACTGTGGTGCATAAAACCCATATCGATCTCTGAATCGTTGGTCAACATTTTCGTTCCCCAATGGATCCTGGGCCTCGTAAATGTTCCGATGGACAGCATAAATCTCCATGCTCACGTTTTCTGCAACGGTTTCGAGAGCATTACCAACTTCGACACAGTTCCCACACCATGTGGCCGTGTAATCTTCTGCGATTGCAGGAAGGTCATCGAGGGTGCTGTTAGCAGCAATGGTTTCATTCGCCATACCGTGTAGACCGCCAAAGAGGATGCCTGTTTCAAGCTCCTTGATCTCTGCAGCATGAGAGAAAGGCACGGCTGATACCATGAGGGCGGTAAGAATCCCGGCGACAATCAGACGAGTCATGAACTCAAGGAATCGGCTCTCCTTAATGAGATAATCCATTCCACGATTCAATGATTTTTTGACAAGACGCCGAAGTCAACAAGTTCGCCTGAAGCAACCTTCTGTCGAAGAGCTTTGAGTCGGTTCTTGATGGTGTTTCGACATCGCCCAATCGCTTGAGCGATGTTCTCCAATCGCCCTTGCTCGACACCGAAAGATTCGCATGCAATCTGGAAGAGAATTGCGCAAAGTACCTTCGCCTCGATGTTTTCCCGGGAGAACGGAGAGGCATCTAAAGTCGGCTCACCAAGACGTAGCAGGCGTTGATTGTAGTCATCCATGATAATTGATTTCAAGGATTCATCAAGACCATCAAGCAGCTGCTTGAGTCGCAATGAAGTGTTCGAAATTTCAGTAACTCGCAACTCAAATTGGACGGTGCGTCGGTCGGCTCTCACCTCAATAAGTCCAGCCTTCTCACAGATGTTGAGGTACTTCATGACAACCTTTGCAGCATCGACGACTTGCTTCAGTGTCACTCCCGTACCTTCTACCATCTGCGGCCAATCGATGTTAATCTTGCCAGTGCGCTCTTGGTGAGCACGTAAACAGGCTAGAGCAAGCAAACGTTCGTTGCTTTGCGTACTTCCTCCACGGGTCTTCTTTCGACAGACGGAATTCTTTGGGAGGATGATCTCCTCATCCCTTGCAACCTGCTTGAGGGCCTTCGCCTTCTCCCCTTCGAGAGGGACTGTTGCGAGTGTAATGACCTTCTTCGCTTTCATTGCGTTGTCTTTACCAGCCAACTCCTTGGCAGCATCCATGGTTGCTTGCGCCATCGGGTGCATATCTTTGATGCCCTGATTGTTGATGTTGCTCAGGATTTTCCACTTCCCTTTCGCTTCACCAGGCTTACCTATGTATGAGCCAAGACCATTTCCTTTGGAACCTGTCTTTATTTTTGATTCGTCCTTGGTAGGAGTGTTGAAACCATGTTCGCCCCACATTGTTCCAGCATTATCGTTTTCTGTTGCCGACGCGTGGTCCTCGATGACAAGGCCACAATCGCTGCAAACAACCTCGCCTCGGGTAATATCCAGATTCAAGTCGTAACTTCCACATTCTTCACACTTTTTCGTCAATTTTCTTCCTCCATGTTCTGTTTTTTGCCAACATGATTAAAGCCACCCTCTCCCGTGAGTTAGTAGAGCGGAGGGAGTAACCGACACGCTGGAGTTCATACATATCCTCCGTCCTATAAAAATGTACGCATTCATGATTGATTATCACTAAAACATGAATTAATCATGTTTTGAAAATCGTTATCCGTCATTACAAGCAAATTGTCGTCAAATCAGAGATGGGATGAAAAAATAACAAAAATCGCGTACGTTTCCTTTTATAGAGTCGTCTTCTATGCAGAAAAGTGGGGGATAGTGCAGTGAACATCACAGTAGAAACCTGTTCTCCGGAAACGGTTGTTCCACCCTGGATTCGCATCAATATTGCAAACGAAGGGAACGATCTGCTCATCATATATCCTAATGAGGCAACCCGCTCGAATACAGTCCAATCCATACTTCAAGAGACTGGGTCAGTCGATTCCAGCCGGCATACAACGCTCCAACGACTCATCAAATCCCTTGCCATAGATTTTCGATTTCCAGTTGTAGTTCCCCGTTCACCCGTCGGGCTTGTTCAGGTTCACGAAAAGTTCGCTGCGGCCGCCACAAGGCATCGCTTTCCTCGCCTTCATCCGGATGCGACCCGGACTTGGACACTTTCGAAATCCGAACGATTGCTCAAGCTCCATTCATATGCAATGGACCAACAAATTTTATCGAAATGGGAGGGTGATCCCGGTGCGCATGAAGCCGAACGAATCCTCTCTTCATTCGAAAAGGAGGATTTACTGCATGAGCACCACGTATTGGCCAAATTATGTGACCATCTCTTGGATAGGAACATTCCAATACCGTACACGATTCATTCAATTTCTGGCATTGTTCTTCTCAATCATCCTCCGGATTTCTCTGAGATTGAAAAGCGATTTCTGAAGGCGTTGTCCTTGAGACGCCCTATGCATCACGTATGTGTCCAGGGGTCATTCCGACTAGGATTCCACGGCGCATACATCGATGATGAAATCAAACCGATTGAAAGAACGGAAGAATTACCGTCATGGATTCCTTCACACACAGTTCAACAAGTAGACCCAAAACCAGAAGATTACGCGACAGATGGTGTTCACATCATCAGTTTTGATCGTGCAACTCAAGTGATGGATGCAGCAATCTCGGCACTACAGCACTA
>CATISI010000198.1 GCA_949538025.1 Candidatus Poseidoniaceae archaeon | reverse complement strand
TCACGCATGTTCTTCAAGCCGTGATTGGCTTGGATGAGATGCTCTTCTTCGATTCGTGCCTTCTTCCAAGGATGTGGAGGCGTATCGAACTTTGGTCTAGAAAACTTTGGCTCACCCATACTTCATCACCCTCATGCTTTCTTTCGGCTTACACCGAGTGTGAGGCCACCACGGCCGTTACTTCGTCCGCGCTGACCACGGACCTTGTTGCCGCTTGCGTGGCGAACACCACGGTAGCACTTCATGGTTCGAAGACGGTTGATGTCTTCTTCGAGTGTCAGTTTGACTTCTTGTCCGGTCAAGTGGATGTCGTTGCCGGTTTCAACATCGGCTGCACGGTTGACCATCCAATATGGAACGTTATTGACGTAATCCTCAATTGCTAGTCGGAGTGTTTCTTGCTGCTCTGGGCTGAGGTGGCCAGCCATACGAGCAGGATCGAATCCAGTGGACTTGCAGATTTGGATAGCACTACGTACGCCGATTCCCTTGACCGAGGTCAATGCAGATGAGAGCGGCTTGAGACCGTCCATATCCGTATCAGCCATTCGGAGAATGTATGAAAAATCGTCGCCGAGTTCCTCTTCTTTTCCTTTTGCCATTGTTGTCCACCTAACGTTGCGACATGATGTCGAGCAAGTTTCCGACCAACCCCCCCTATATCAAGACCGCGATGCAGGGGTCCGATTTCAGGTATCAGAATTCTTAGGATATTGGACGCAAAGAAGAAGATGATTTGATGATGTATGACGAGTCAAAAACGCCTTCCTGCGACCTTGTCTGTTGCGAAGTTGTCGATCGATGCTTCCTTGCAAGCGGGGTTGGAGCGCTGCATCAAGACTGCATCGAATCGTCAACGCCGAAATGTCATTGTCGAGAGCAGTTGCGACAATCGTGTCGATATTGGCCTCGTCGAGTGGAACATCAAGGAGTTCGACGACTCGGCCTGAAGCGACAACAAACGGGTGAGCATCGTCTTTCAAAGGCCCATTGTGATGAATTCGTGGACGGCGAGGCGATGCATCTGCCCATCGAACATCGGAAGCAGTGCTCAGTTGCTCGCCTAACCACGCATCAACAAGTCCACTCTCAACCAAGGCTGCATCAAGAATTGTGACCCATTCGTTTCGTCGAGCAGTTTGCAAACCGAGGTGTTCGAACTGATTGGATTCTTCTTGTTCGATGACGGTATCCTCGCCTCCAAAGGTGCGAGAAAGACGAACAAATCGCTTGCTAATGTTGGGTGTTGCAACACCGCCGAGCCAAAGTTCGAGTCGGTCGACGCGCCCCCCTCCACGAGACATCCACGTCCACGTTCGTTCAATCCCTGGCCAAAACGAATCAACGATAACTTCGACGCCGTCTCGGAGTTCTTGTGTTAATCGAGGAGAGAGATCGAGAACGATGCAAGGGCCACGATTTGTAGGCGCAAGATACGGTTTCCATGCTTCAAACACGCTCGGAAGGTTCGGTTGCATCTCGCTTAAATCGTGTGTGCGTGAATTTCGAGGACGCGCAGGGTCAAGCATCAGTACTGCAACGCTGTTCGATTCGAGCCCAACATTTGAAGCGATTGCATCACTCGAAGTTCCATCACCCGATACGACGAGTGAGCGACGGTGCCATCCCTGATTAAACGAAGCGTAGTGACGAGCAACGATATTGAGATTCAAGCAACTCGCAACTGCTCGATCTCTGTCCAATTCAACCCCGAGAGCTGGGTACTTGAGACGAGAAGCATAGGCTGCTAATTGAATCCCCGAACCAGAAGCACAATCCAGTAAGATTCCCTTCGGGAGGTCGAATTGTGCCAAATACTCCGCTCGCGTCATGGCGACTTGCCAAGGTGTAGCAAGCGGCTTTCCTTCGCTCGCATGAAAGAACGACAAATCGTTGAATGACGCATCTGGAACCGATCGACCCGATTCGGTCTGCTCAGATGGCACCAGCACGTCCAATTAAGTCACCTACTGAGCGATATCGGAACGTGTAAGGATGCTTTCGAACGGTATGCCGGCTTCTGCGAAGGCCTCTACTCCGCCTTCCTCTCGGTCGAGGATACTTATGACTGCGATTACATCGCACGAAGTGGTCCCACGGATGCGTTCAACGGCTTGAATCGACGAACCTCCGGTAGTTGTAACATCCTCAAGAATGACGATACTCCCGCCACTTGCAATGGATGCCCCTTCGATTCCGGGGGGATTGTTGGTCTTACGGCCACCTCGTCCTTTCGGCGATTTTCGGACCATGAACCCTTTGCGATGACCCGATTCAGCACCTGTGATAACAATCGCCGTTAGCGGGACAGCCCCGAGTTCAAGTCCACCGATAAAATCAGGGTTGAGGTCGTCCAATCGATGGTTGAAGAGGTGAGCAAGTAGTTTCGAGGATTCGGTATGCATCATCACGGGCTTCATGTCGAAGAACCAACGCGACTGCCGGCCGGATGCGAGCGTGAACGCATCATCGGAACCTCCGTCGAGGAACGCAAGTTCTCGGACAAGTTCGACCAATCGGTTCCACTCTGGTAACGATTTCAACGAGGCATGAACGCTCATGCATCGACGCTGTTGCACCCAACGCATGAATGTTGGGCTAGCAAAGAGGATACGGGTCAGCCGATTGCATCATAAAGTCTCGACAACAACACAGAAACAGGGGTCGAAGTTCATGTCAAACGAAACATCGACCAATCGCCTGAATCCTTTGATTGGCGTCGATGTTCCAAGACTTGAGAAAGAAATGGAGCGATACCAACAGATTCTCGACGAGCATGCTGATCATGCATACAGAGTCGCTGAAGAGGCTCGACAACTTGGTCTTGACCCAAAACCATTCGTCGAGATTCCTCGCGCAAACGATCTCGCTGGTCGAACTGAGAAACTGTTGATTGAACACTTGGATTCCTATCCTGTTGCAGACGACATTCGGGCCCTTCTTGCGGAGCATGACCGTGAAACAACCTCGATCATGATGGCTCAACGTGTTGCCAAAGGATTCAGGGAGAAGGGATACGACATGGTCAAATCAATCGATGTTGGCTTGCGCGTCGGTCTTGCCATCTTGACCGAAGCGGTACTCGTTGCTCCATTGGAGGGTATCAGTGAAGTTCGCTTGTTGAACAATGTCGATGGATCTCCGTTTGTATCCGTCCATTTTGCCGGACCAATTCGTGCTGCGGGAGGTACCGCACAAGCTCTTGCTGTTCTAATCGCTGACATGATTCGTCGTGAATTGAGTATTGGACCGTACATTCCCAGCGATGCTGAAGTCGAGCGTGTCAAGGAAGAATTCGGTTTGTATCGTGGAAACCTGCAATATCGTCCTTCGCCTGCTGAAATCGACGAAATCGTACGAGCATGTCCTATCATGATCAACGGTGAATCGACCGAATCCATCGAATGTGCTGGGTACGGTCGTGTTCGAAACATCGACGAAGCGCGTATTCGCGGTGGGGTCCTACTCGTTATTGGAGAAGGTATGTGTTTGAAGGCACCTAAAATCCAGAAGCACACTGAACGACTCAGAGTTCCTGGATGGGATTTCATCTCAAAGTTTGCTTCCAAAGGAAAAGAAGACAGAGGTGGCTCCGACAAGGATGCATTCAAGAGCCGCAGAGTTGCTCCGATTGACAAATTCATGAAGGATATTATTGCTGGTCGCCCTATCTTTGGGGGACCTCAGCAACCGGGTGGTTTTCGCTTGCGTTATGGGCGAGGTCGCCCCTCAGGACTTGCAGCAGCATCGCTCAACCCTGCCTCGATGTTGGTCCTTGACGATTTCATCACCATTGGAACGCAGATGAAGATTGAGCGTCCCGGGAAGGCTTGTGCAGTGACACCGAGCAACGACTCTGAAGGGCCTTGGGTGGTCCTTTCTTCAGGCCAATTCTTGCGAGTTGATGAGGGCGAACATCTCAGAAAAATACACGGCGACATTCGCTCGATTTGGGACAACGGAGAAATCGTCATCGGTTACGGTGAATTCATGGAGAACAACAAGAATCTGGTTCCTGCAGGATATACGCTCGATTGGTGGGCCAGTGATCTCATCGATGCACTTGAAACGGAAGAGGATGTGAAAGCTCTTTCAAAAATCTGTAAGGGGCTTGGCCCGGTGCCAGACGGAATTCCAGGAGCAGTCGGCGTCGAAGACGATTTTGCCCAGTTCCATGTCCGACGACGATGGCACCGATACCTTTCGAAACTCGCCCTCAGTTGGGACCAAGCGTCAAGCGTTGCTGAGCGTTGGCGTACAGCACTTGCACCTCCGCACAATCCATGGTTCCTCGATTTGCCAATTGAATGGGTTCCAGCGTTGTTGGACGCCCTTCCCCATGGCATCATCGAAGCACAGACCGACATCGATGTTGAGGTCAACCACCCTTACCTCGAAGATACTTGGATACGTTTCAAGGGCGCTGCGAAAGGTTGGCAGGCATCAGCAATGGACAAACTCCAGCCAGAGACGATACCTCCGCTCGAGGATATCGAAACCATTGGCCTTAATGTCAAGCCTGAGGAGCCGATTTTTAACGATGAACTCCCCGAAGGATGGACCTTTATGCAACATGGTTTGCTCAAAGGAGCGTTGCTCCTTCTCGGCGTTTCACACCATCACGACGGAGAGGACATCGTTGCCACATGTGGTTGGCAAGCGATGGTACACGGTTTGGGTTACCGTCTGAACAACGGGCGACTCCACCAAAATGTCGATTTGAAGTCATTGGTTGAGCAGCGTATCGTTGAATTGCGAAACTGCAACACCGTCCTACGAAACGAATCAACACGGCTTGAGGAATTGAAAAAACAGAGAGCAACCGTTCGAATTGCTGCAGAAACCGAAGCTCGTCAACAAGGCCTCGGAATCGCAGAGACCGACCAAGTCGGCCAGAAAGCGGCCGATTCTGTTGAAGATCCTGGCCCAGAGAATGCTGACTTATACAAGACGTCACTACGCATCCATGACGACCACGTTGTGGATGGAATTCTACCCTTGATTCGAGAGATTTCCACACTGCGCTGGGAGCATGCTGCACCTCAGCGTGTTGGTTGTCGAATGGGGCGTCCGGAGAAATCTGCGCCCAGAGAGATGTCCCCTCGCTCGCACATGCTGTTCCCGATTGCGCTCGAAGGTGGGACTCAACGCCTCATCGCAAACGCGGCTGGAAAGGGTTCGATTCGTGTCCAAATGGGCAAGCGCATCTGTTCCAAGTGTGGCAAGGATTCTCCATTCATTCAATGCCATCATCGAATTTTTGATGATGCTGGGATTCCCAAGGTTGGTGAAACCTGTGGTGGACGAACCGACATGAAAGAATCCACTGGCAACAGTCGCCGTCGAGGAGAAATGCAAAGCGTTCCGCTGGAGTCGATCATCGAAGATGCTCAACTTCGCATCGGTATGGACCGCTTGCCTCAACAAGTCAAGTGTGTGAAGGAACTGAAAAGTCGAAATCAAACGCCTGAGCCGATTGAAAAGGGCCTCATCCGAGCCAAGTACGACCTTCCTGTGTTCCGTGATGGCACCGTTCGATTCGACATGAGTGATGTCCCTGTCACCCATTTCACGCCAAAAGAAATCGATGTTGATTGGAAACGCTTGCACGCTCTTGGCTACACGCACGACTGGGAAGGAAGATCCTTAGCAAGCGATGAGCAGATGCTTGAATTGTTTCCGCAGGATTTCATCGTTGCCGAGAACGCTGCAGATTATTTCCTACGAACCGCTCAATTTGTTGATGAAGTTCTCGTCAATTTTTACGGCTTGGAGCCGTACTACAATGCGACATCGAAGGACGATTTGGTCGGACAACTCATCTGTGCCTTAGCACCACACACATCTGGAGGCGTTCTTTCTCGTATCATAGGCTGGGCCGATTGTTCAGGAGGTTATGCTCATCCCCTATTCCATGCTGCGAAGCGAAGAAACTGCGATGGTGATGAAGATGCTATCATGCTCTTGATGGATGGATTGCTCAACTTTAGTCGTGAGATTTTGCCAGCAAATCGGGGTGGTCAAATGGATGCTCCGCTTGTCCTAACCACGCGACTCAATCCAACTGAAATTGACAAGGAGGCATTGAACGTCGATGCTGCCTGGTTCTACGAACGTCAGTTCTACGAAGCGACGTTGCATCAACCCCATCCAAAGGATATCGCCGACTCCATGGATTTCGTCGAGCGCCGTCTGGGTTCAGTCGCTGCTGTACGCGGCTATGGATTCACACACGATTGCAACCGAATTGATGAGGGTCCAGAGTTGTCTGCGTACAAGACGCTAGCAACCATGATCGACAAAATGAATGGTCAGCTGAACCTCTGTCAACGGCTACGAGCCATCGATGCTCGAACTGTGGCTTCCTCTGTAATTCGATCGCACTTCTTGCCTGACCTTCGCGGGAATCTTAACGCCTACGGACGTCAAAAAGTTCGCTGTCTCAAATGCGGCCATTCTTACCGTCGAATGCCACTTGCAGGTCATTGTATCCAAGCGCAAAAGGCAGGAGGACGTGGTTTGTCCGCTCACGGCGTGGCACGGAGCGAAGGAGGTCTTTGCAACGGCCGACTTGCGCTCACTGTATCCGAAGGGGCTGTTCGAAAATACATCGAAGTCACAAAACACGTCATGGATACGTACGGTGTCGATACCTACACACGACAGAACATGGAATGGTTAGCAGGCAGCGTTGAATCTTTGTTCAACAACGATCGTGCACGACAAATGTCGTTGACCGATTTCCTCTGATTAAAGGGTAATTGGATCACGCCAAGGCGAATCATCTGCTTCGCTCTCACCATCAACTTCTGGCATACCAATGCGTGCTTTTCTGAACTCTTTCGGTTTCTTCTCTTTTCCGCCGGATTGTTCCATGCGGTTGGTGATGAATGTTCGAACGATGGATTCCCCAAAGGCAAACACGACCAAAAGAGAAGAAAGCAGTATGTGGCCCATCGTCGCAATTGGTGCAAACGGAGCCACGTTGAGATATTGAATGGCAATGATGTTCTCTTCGGCGGTTGTGTTCAGTGTGTATTCACCTGGCGGTAATTCAGTCTCAATCGAAGCGGCTTCATTGGTCGAACCAACCCAATCCAAGACAACATTTCCTGATGCATCAATCAACCTCCAAGAGACATTAGCTTGTCGAGAGGGGTCATCACGATGGACAAATTCGGATGTGATGGTCACGGGGAGTTCCGAGTCGCTTCCAAAGACCGCTTGCAGCGAAACGTCTCTGTCTTCTTGGAATTCAAAACCTCGCTCATTGAGTTGCTGTGAGGCTTCATTTGAGGAAACGTTGGCCCAAATGATGTTGATGATGAGCAAAGCAACAACCCACATCGCGAGGTTGAAAATTCGCTTTCGCTCCATAATCCTCATTTCCCTTGCTTACCTTATGAGGTGGTGTTCAACACCAAGGCGTCGCATCGACTCCTGCATCCATGCTAACTTACGCATCTTGCGTTCAGGATTCGTTGTTCCCGACCACTGCCCGACGACATCAGTTCGGAAGCCAATGCATTCAATCTCATTGAGCGAACGCCCTAGAGCGTGAATAAAGCAGAGCGCACGATCACCATCGGTGAATCCACCAGGATTATGCAGGCCTTCCAGTTCGACATTTGCTTGATGCGTCAGTGTTAGAGGTGGAGGGTCTTCGAGGTGAGCCCATGCTTCAACAAGACGCAACCAAACATCGTGATTGTCTCCATGTGCGTGGAGAGCGATGTGAACGCCTGCTTGTGCTGCACGTTCGAGGTGTTCAGCACCATCGCCATCGCTTACAACACACAGAACCTTGGTTAAATCATCAACTGCTCCAACAGCACCATCAGCTGCAACAAACAAGGCACCTGGATAATCACTGACCGAAATCGATTCACTTCCTGCCCCGACAACAACCAATCGTTCAGCGGAACAAATGGATTGTTTGAGCGTCAACAATGCCGATTGGCGAGTTGTCGAATCCCATTCTAAACACCCGTATGGAGCGTCCTCGAGGAATTGCTGAGACATTTCGCTCGCAGACAATGCATCGGCTTCCTCCGACCATCCAAAGGCATCGCGGACCTCATCCTGCAATGAGAGAAGACCATAAGCAGCAGGATTGAGCACAGCACTCCCAACCCTACTGCCTTGAAGAAAGATATGCATTGTCAGGTTCATATGGTATCGGGTTTCTTCGTTGGATGTGCCGAGACCAACCAGTCAACCATCCATCACCGATGAGATTACGCTTGCGCGTTATCCATTCTTGCCTCAGGCAAGCGGTTGGATTCAGCACATGGCTGCGAAGCACAATATCACCTTGGACGATTTGCTGGATGGATCGCTGATGGAGCCTGCACGGAAACGAGCCCGTATTCGATTGATCGACAGCGTTCAGTCAAAAGACGGTGTCGAATTGAGTGGCGGTGACATCCATACCGAAGAAGGACGTTTGATCGAGGCGTTCTCGTTCTACTATGCTCGGCTCGTCATCTGTGCATCTGAGGACGAACGACTGCTGGCTCGATGGGCTCAAGCTGAAGCGGCACGTGCTGAACACTTGCTGATTCGAGACAATCAAAATCTTGCCAAGATTGCTCACACCTACATTTCCGTCCTTGAGCAATCGGAGCATGGTCGTTCCAATCAACGCGGCATGGTGGCAACGGACATCCAATCCCTTCGTCAATCCCAAGATGGGTTAGAATGGAAGCTCGGTCTCGCCGACTTCATCGAAGTCTGTCCACGAATTACTGGAAACCGGTGGCGGTTGCCGAACTGCGATGTTGATGCAGGGATGGTTCGTTTGCACAACGAACAGAAGTATTCCTCGACGGCGAAACTTGCTCGATTGTTGCGTGAACACATCAAGTCCGACGTCGAGCGTGAAGGTCTCGAAAAGATGGCTGAAGTAACTACGGATCTCGCTGTTCGTCTCGCTGAACCCGTTGGCATGGTCCGGAACCTCCTCGCTCAGAAAACAAGCGATGCAATTGCATTGGTTGGTGCGGAAGAGGACGATTGGCCCCCCTGCATGCGCAAAGCGGTTGCAGACCTCGCTGCAGGCGTGAACGTCAATCACTTCGGAAGACTGTTTCTTGCTTCAATGGCAGGTACCTTGGCGCTTCCCCAGGAAGCCTGCGTTGATTTCTTCCGAGGCGCACCCGACTTTGATGAAGGGACAACAACGTACCAAGTTGGCCACGTGTATCAACACGGCTACACGCCTTCGGGCTGTGGCAAACTGAAAGTTAATCACAACTGTCCTGTTCTTCCTGGCGATGACCGTCTCTGCGACCAGCCTTGGCTCGACCACCCACTGAAATACATCAGAGCAACGCAACGAAGGAAGCACCGTCAGCAACAAGCTGAACCACCCCAAGAGACACCGCAAGAACCTCCTCCTGAAGCAAGAGTTTGAAGTGGAGGAGCGTCTACCACCATACAAGGAGCACCATGGCACGAATCCTCGTATTGACTGTTGACCGAGACAATGACCTCGGAATCAAGACGTCGATTCGCGGCCCTGTTGTCGGACGACGTCAAGTGCTTACGGCTGCTCTCAAACTTGGAATTGCCGATCCTGAAGAGAGCGATACCAATGCAATTCTTGGCGCTCTTTCCCAACACGACCAGCTTCTTGAGAACGGTGCGGACGAAGACGAGGTCGAGGTTGCAATTCTAACGGGCGATGAGAAAGTTGGCGTTCGCTCCGACAGAGCCATCGCTGCTCAACTCGAGGAAGTCGTTTCTGCCTACCAACCTGATGAAGCACTGCTCATTACCGATGGGGCAGAAGACGAGTCCGTCCTACCGATTATCCAATCGCAAGTTCGAATTGGTCACGTCGAGAAAATCATTGTCAAGCAGTCCAAGGGTATCGAAGGAACCTATTACTACATCGTCAAAGCATTGGAAGATGAAAAGTGGCGAGCTCGATTCATGGTTCCACTCGGTCTTGTCCTTGCCATTCTTGGTCTCGGCATCATGCTTCCCAATGAAATCGGTGGTATCGTCATTGGTAGCCTACCGCTTCTACTCGGATTGTTCATCTTTGCGAAGGGGGCAGGTATTGAAACAACGGTCAACCGTGTAATTCAGGAGATGCGAGAAAACGCAGACGCTGCAATGTTTTCCTCACTATTATGGACGGCTACAGTCTTCAGTGCCATCTTTGCTGGTGCAGAAGGATGGCAGACGTTTGACGATCTTGTCGATACGGAATCAAAGTCCATCCTATGGATGCAAGTTGCAAACTCATCCCTTGCTTGGATTGTTATCGCCTTCTTGACCTCAACCGCCGGATTCATGCTCCTGCGCCTCAAGCGTGGAAGTTTCTCTGGTTCGCTGATTGTTTTGAGTATCTTTGGCATGGTCGTTTACTCCTTTGTCAACACCTCGTTGCAGATTGCCATCGACATCCTACAAGGCAATGCGTACGAGTTCAACGTTCAGAATATCATCAACACCCTGTCCGTCCCGTTCGGCTGGATCGCAGTCCTTTGGGTCACCATGACGATCCTCAAAGGATTGCGACAAAAGCAAGCCCAATCCGAACGATACTGGGGCATCTGAATCGAGAAGGTGGAGCACACCTATCCTCAAACCTCAAATTGAGGGAGCATAACGCAAGCCCATGAGTTCTATCTCTGCTCAGGATTTGCAACGTCTGGCCGGCCTTCAGGGGTATGATTTAACCCTCGAAATTGATGCTATGTCGCGAAAATACGGGATGAGTCCAGATGAGATTGTTGCCGTTCTTCGAGCTGCCACTCAATCGCAACAACCAACGCAGCAACCGTTCGAACCTGTTGCCAGCAAAACCGTTCCTGAACTGCCAAACCGACCACAAGAGATCTCAATGCAAGGCTTACATTTTGATTACAATCCAACCGCTGGAACAAGGGACAAGCGTGCTCAAGTCGATCAAGCCATCGTGTGCCCTGGGTGTGGTGTAGCGCTTGGTATTCCAAGTCGTAGGCCGATCAAAATCAAATGCCCGCAATGCTTGCATGTAGCCACTTACAACTAACGGTGGAAAGTTATGAATCTCGCAACCCTTCCAAGAATGTGGCCATATGAGCCGTCCAATTCGCCACTCCCACTTCCTCCTCAACCCCTTGTCTTCACACAAGACGAGTTACACTGGATTCAGTCTGAACAACTCCAAGCAGAAGCCATGACGTGTGATGAACTGAAATCCAGTGTTGCAACGTGGAAGACGGATTCTGGGGAATCCATCGATGCCATTCTGGAGAAAGAAGGAGCGCCTCTGATGGCAGAGCGCCGATTGATTCTCCTTCTGGGAGAACTTGCGAACCCTCGCAGACTTGCAGATATCAGAGCAGGTCCACTTCCCATCATCAATGTCCGAATCGATGACGCCTGTCGAACATGGACCGATACCCTTGATTCACGAATGATGAATCCAGGCGTCCATCATGTAACCGTTGCGCGTACACATGGATGGTGGGAAACAACACATCTTGGCTTTGCTACAATGCAGCAAATCCGCCAACTGATGGAACATCTCGAGGATGGCTCTCGAGGGAAGTGGAAGCCCGGCAAACTTGCTGAAGGCCAATTGCATGTTATTCATGATGCAACGCTTTCACCACCATCGATGGATGACTTGGTATGGGATGGAGAGACTGAACGTGTCGAAATTGAACGACCACCATTCGATGGCCCTGAATTGCCGATTGTTGAGGTGTTCACGCCGATTCACACCCGTCAAGGATGCTACAACCATCGAGGCCGATTGGCTCGATGTGTGCATCACTTGCATCGAGCCTTTCACAACAACATCTTCAGAAGGGGTTCTGCTCGACAATGGGACGATGTCGTTTCCGTTCAGAAGCGATAAGAAAAGCCTCATGTGTCTCAAGCGCCTCGGTGTGCTCAGAGGGATTTGATGATCATCGCACCCAGTGTCCTTACCGCCAACCTTGCGGCCCTTGGTTCCGCATGCGATGAAGCCGTTGAAGCTGGTCTTGATTGGCTTCATCTTGACGTTATGGATGGAAACTTCGTTCCAAACTTGACCTTTGGTCCACCTGTCATCAAACAACTTCGAAAGCACCTCGGAGATGGCCCTATTTTCGATGCACATCTCATGGTCGAAAATGCGGAGACGATGTATCAGGACTACATCGATGCGGGTTGCAATCACCTCACCGTTCACGTCGAAGCGGTCAAGCATCTCCATCGCCTTCTCCATGCTATTCGCGATGCTGGAGCGACCGCAGGTGTCGTTCTCAACCCAGGTACACCTGTTGAGGCAGCGCTCGAAGTTCTGCCAGACGTTGACCTCGTCCTCATCATGAGCGTCAATCCAGGCTTTGGTGGACAATCGTTCATTCCAACCGTTGAATCAAAAATTCGAACCTTGCGAAAGGCCATCGACGATCAAGTCGCTGCTGGTGGACGCAACGTCCAACTGCAAATCGATGGTGGCGTCAAGGCCCACAACATCGCCATGTTGCGAGAATGGGGCGTCACCAATGCTGTCGTTGGTTCCGGATTGTTCAATGCAAATGCTTCGGTTGCTGACAACTTAACAACGCTTCATCAAGCCCTCAATGACTGAGTGATTCGATGAAGATTCTCTTGGTGACGCTGCTTCACCCCCTTCCAACGAATGCAGCAAGGGGAACCTTTGTCGCCGATCATGCCCAATTGTTGCGAGATATGGGTCATGATGTCCGCATCGTCAATCCCCTTCCAAGACTTCTGAAGTACATGGAGCAAAGTCGTTCAACACTTACAGGCGTTGCCAAAGCGCCGAAGCAGTTTGAGCACAACGAGTTCCAGATCTTCGCACCTCGATATGTTGCGTACACGGACCATCCCTATCCTTGGTTGACCACTCGAAGCATTCGAAATCGACAACGTTCCATTGAGAAGTGGCTCAGCGGATGGCGTCCAGACCACATCATCGCCCACACGTTGTGGCCAGTTGGTGAACTCGCACGTTCCCTCTCCAAACGATGGAAGGTACCGTGGACTGGTGTCGTTCATGGCCACGATGTTGATGTTGGGCTCACGCATTCAACCACCGGGAAACGCATCAAGTCGCTCATGGAATCCGCTGATTCGATGGTCTTCGTGAGCGAGCGACTTCGAACAACAACGCAAGATTTCGGTGTACAAACCAACAAGGCGTACACCATTGCTTGTCATAGCGAAATGGACGATGAATGGGCACGACCAATGAAGAAATGGAAAGGACGTTGGCGTCGAGAAGCCATTGACATCCTTTTCCCAGCCGACCCAAGACGCCCAGAAAAGAACCACTATCTCGCTCTTCAAACCGGTGAAATTCTGGAGCAGAGAGGATGGATTGTTGGTATGACGACACTCAAACAACAGCCCCGTAGTATTGTCTGGGACCGAATGATTGTTGCCGATTTGACCCTCATCACATCTCACCGAGAGTCAGGTCCATTGGTTGCACGTGAGTCCATTCTTTGTGGCACCCCTGTTGTTTCGACCAAGGTTGGAGATGTAGCAAGCTATCTTCCAAAGGAATGCATCATCGATGAGGCAACACCAGAAGCTTTGGCGGATGCATGTGAACATGCTTTTCAAACAGACTGGGAATCCTCACCGATCACTCTGCCTCAACGGACATCTTCTCAAACGGTTGGTCAACAGTGGTCCGCATTGCTTGAAGGCCTTGCGGAAGAAGAATGAACAACCCAAATCCGACGATTGCCAAGTAAGATTGTTGGGAAAGAGCCCAACTGGTAAAGAAAACCAGAACAAGTGAGGCATTCCATTGTATTCCACGTTTCATGAATTCGCCCGTACGACGACTTAACGCAATACCAAGAAGAAGCATCACGAGTGAAGAGGCAACTGATGCATATGCAGCCATTTCAACGGCCAATCCAATGCTTGAACTCGCACCCCACTTGATGAGCGTCAATCCAAACACAGTCGAAGAAAGAACTACAACGAGAATGAGCAACGTGAACAACCAAGGTTTCTCACCGGCTTGTAATGCTGTATACGAGGGAACTGAGAGGACGGTGCATGCCCATCCTGCTAGAAGAATCATGAACACATCCGTGGCTGATGCACCCAATGTACCATCGAAATATTCTGCAGGAAATCCAATCGGAAGAAGAATCCACACGATGGCAGCACCTGCAACCATGCCGATTGGAACAAGAGCGAAACAAATCGATTCGACTCGATTAAGGTGCTGATTGAACAGGTAGGAATCGGTTCGTGAGGCTCCAAGGACGGGAAGCAAGGCCGCTCGCATCGCTTGAGGAACAAGCAATCCAGCCAACCAAGCCAATTGGGCGACGTGGAACAAAGCAACCTCATCGTAGCCCAATTCACTCGCAAGGATGAACTTCTCAATTCGGATGACATAGGGTAGGGCACCGAGTGTGATGGCAAAGGGGAGAGCTGCAAGAAGGATGCTCTTCTTGCTGATCCAATCAGCTCCCAATTCTGCTGAATCGGTTTGTTCACCGCTCTTCCCACAGACGCGATATGCTCCAACAAGTGCGATGGATAAGCCAAGAATGGCTCCAACGAGAAAAACGGTTGCATATTCAACAACGTCCGTAGAATCAATCAGGAACAGGAGCGCATAGCCAATGGTTGTTGCAAGGCGTTCAATGACTTTTGTCAGGGATTCAAATCGTGCGTCACCAGCAGCTCGTAACGCAGTTCTTGGTGCATAGGAAGCGATGTGAACCAAGGCAACGCCTGCTCCAATCAACATCAGCATGTCATGAACACTTTGCATCAATGTAATCGAGACAGTGATGGGAACGAAGATGAGAACCGCAATGCCTTGTAAACGATAGATGCGCATCATCCCGGACCAAATCGCCGATGGTTGACGTGGACCATCACGAGCCAGTAGGGTTGGCAATCCTAAATCGAGCAGTAGGAACAATGTTGCAAACAGATCGATAGCGATGACGAACAATCCATAGGATTCTGAGAGCAAGGCGCGCGCAAGAATCAGTTGTCCAACAAATGCGAGGAGAACTGCGACCACGTCAGCAGATGCCAACCAGATGCTGTCGCGACCAAACGATGGCCGACGATTACGGTTGCTCATGGACTGCTCGAATCCCTGAGGCTGCATGAAGCAATGGGTTCCCACAACACAAATTTTGATTGGAGTGATTAATACAAGTCGTTAATTTGTTAATATTGGCCGTAATCGTCACATCATGGCACAAGGTAAGTTCGCAATCTTTGCCCTTCTTCTTCTTGCAATTCCATTGACCGGATGCACGGAGCAAGCTGGAGGAGAACGTAAAGAAATCGAATCTGAGACACTTGTTGAAGTAGCAAATCCATGCTCCCTACCCTCAGAAAGTGTGCAGCAGTCGATGATTTCAATCGATGTTGGTGGTACTGAACGGTTCTTCCGCCTGACCGTACCTGAATCCGACACAGGAGCTCGCTTGCCCCTTCTGCTTGCGTTCCACGGTGGAGATGGAGCAGAGGAAGACTTCCCACAGCAAGACGAATTTGACGCCTTGGCAGGATTTGAGAAATTCATCGTTGCTTATCCAATCTCAGAAAGCAGTCGCACCGTATCCGAGGGAGAATGGTATCTCAATTCGGCGGCTACTTCTCAC
>CATISI010000197.1 GCA_949538025.1 Candidatus Poseidoniaceae archaeon | reverse complement strand
TGCAATTCCCATTCAATTCGTCTCCACATGTGGATCGTGTAATCGATACCGATACCGAGCGTCAATGCTGTCACGAGTACGGTCAAAACATTCCACTTGATACCAAGGACAGCCATCGATCCAACCACCCAAAGTGATGCCATGCCTACTGGCAAAAGAACGATGAAAGCAGGGAGAATTCGACGAGTCAGAAGCAACAGTACGGCAAATGAAACGATGAGTGAAATCGCAGTCGACTTCAATTGAGAGGAAGACAAACCGTCGAGCACTTGTTGCAAGACAACAAGGTCACCAGTGACATGGATCACTGCGTATTCCTTGAGTGAACTTCGCAATGTTCCATCTTCATCGCTCGTGCCAATCATCGACTCAAACTCGGAGATGACACGCTTGGATTCCGTAGACGTTGTTGCTTCGACACGGACCTCTGTTCGAAGATGAGCGATATTTGTCCCGTCGAGGTGAACAGTGGCATTGACTCGGTCACTCCAAGTTTTTCCAGTCAAGGGGTCAGCCACAGTGTAATTGTTCTGCAAATCAGCAAAGACAAGCCCGAGATCGATGGTTGCATCTGGGTCGTCCCATACATCGTTGTACTCGACTTCCAAACCGTGGATTGTACCAAACGATTCGTTGCGCATCACTGCATCTCGCAACACTACATATGGGCCTTCATACGAAGGGGACGGGAATCGTTCATCTGTCCCTACAACGTCTTGATTGTTCTTGAGGTTTGAATGCAAATTTCTCAGATTATCCAGCAAGGTAACATCGTCAGGAATAACACCTCCACCGACCGGTTCCATGAGAACGTAGACATATTTCCAGCCAGCACTGTCGTAGTTTGAATTGATTTCATCGCGAACCGACATGATCTCCATGTCTTCGTTAACGAAATCAGACAGGTCGAAATCGGTTTCGAGTTGCATAGCTCCAATGACCGATGCTCCGGAAATAGCGATGGCTACAAGGAAAACACCAACTTGCTGCTTTCGATGAAGTTCAAGCAAAGGCCGGGTTAAGTTGGTCAGTTTTAATGGCTTACGTAATTCAGTAGTCGCTTTTGCGTTAAAGGTCACATGGAGTGCTCCAATGAGGAGCGTTGAGGTCAAGAAGGCACATACGACACCGAAGGCGAGTGCAATACCGAAGGTTGCGAGCGGTGGTAGAGGAGAGACGAGATTGGCAAGAAACGCTGCAACAGTTGTAACAACCGCGAGCGAGAGAGGAATACTCAATTTTCCACAAGCTCGCATCCATGCTTCTGCAACATCCTCGGTTTTGCTCCGATGGTACGTGAACGAACGCTGCAAGTGAATCGCATAATCGATACCCAAACCGAGGACGAGTGGTGCAACAGCGACTTCAAGCGCCGTAAAGCGAATGCCAAGAAGGTTGAGCGAACCGTAGGTGCAAACTAAGGCCACATTCAAACTGATTACAGGGAACAAGACTCCTTTGATGTTCCTGAATGCGACAAACAATAGAACGATGACAACCAAGGTTGCAAACAGGATCAACAATGCGAGGTTGTCGAAAGTTCCTTGATCGATGTCATAGGACATCAAGTCGAGAGAAGCAACTGCATAGTCCAGTTCGGAAGCTTCACTGACATCCGAAAATGCAAGTCGGATTTGATGTTGAATTTCTCGACGCTCATCTTCTGGTAGTTCAGGATCAATCTCAATCACCCACGCCGTTGAATCGGCAGCTGGAACTGCGTCACCTTCTCCGTTGGAGAGGTACGAACAGGTTTTGCTGATGTCCAAGTTCTTGTTGATCAGTGCTGAGCCGACAAAGTTCACGGTACTCAGCAAAGCATCGTCTTGGTTAATGGAACATGTCGTATCTTCGTCGACAACAGCATCAACAAGCGAAGGCCAGTCCTGATAATCAGAAAGCGTTGTTCCGGGCGATTGCTCATCGAGAGCGATTTGAATCATCCCTGGAGAAGTTGTCCATGAAACGATAGCGATCAGTTCAACGCGCTCATCCGATTGAAGTGCAGCAAGGTCAGAATCCATTTGCTTGAGCGAATCAATGCTGAGGACATTTCCACCGTTGTCGTCTGTCACATGGACAAACATTGGCCTAGATTCATCAGGGAAATAAGCATGAATCTCTTCATGCGCTTTGTTGGAATCCGATTCAGGAGCAAAATCGTTCAAATCCGTGCGAAACTCAGGAGGCGACGCCAAGAGATGCGCACTCAGCGCCACAGTCAGAAACGCAGATACAACAAGAATCGGAACGGACAGACGCTTGAACAGACCGGCGTATTCCGCCATAAGGTCCTCATAGTTCGAGTTGTCCATGCGCAATGCGAAGGGCAGAGGGTGTTTAAGTGACAGGGTGAGATGGTTGCTCACGAAGTGAAAACCTGCTTTCTCATGGACGGCAAGGTTCAATATGGGGTGGTTGGTCGCCAAAGCGATAACATGCCAGTCAAGGTCCTCATTCATGAGAAAAATGAACTCCGACTTCGAATCACTGGAGAGTCGCACACCGCTCTTCAAATCCTTCGAGACCGCTTGAACAATCACAAGTCTGTCGAGTACGCCAACTACTTCCCCGGACACCCTGATTTAGATCCACCTGAATTCTATATTCGCACCACTGGAAAGGCAAAGCCTGATGTTGTTCTCAACGAAATCATCAGTAGTTTGTCCAGCGAATTTGACAGTCTGACACTATGAGGTGGCTGCTGTGCAGCCCAACGATTCGCTGGCAGAAGCCATCGGACTCATCGGTTATGCTGCAGATGGAAACGGTATCGGTGGCGTACTCAAATCACGTGTGGCTGACTTCCGTGTTGATGAAATCGCCACAACTATTACCCTTAACCCAAAAGGTCGCTTCACGGTCGCCAAAATTACTTTGACGAACTGGGAAACCAACCGTTTCTGCAACAATCTTGCCAAGAAACTTGGAATTTCTCGCAACCGTATCTTTTTCGCTGGAACGAAGGACAAGCGTGCGGTCACGTCACAAATCTTCGTTATCGATGCACCGCAATTCAAAGTCGCCGAAATTGAAATCCCCGATGTCGTCATTGAAGTGTTAGGGAGAACTCACCAAAAGATTGGGTTTGGAAACCACCGCGGCAATCGTTTCACCATCGTAGTAAGGGGCTGTGCTCATCCTGATGGAACGCCAATGACAGAAAATGAAGCCCTCGATGAAGTCGAGCAACTCAAAAACAAAATGGAGGAGAAACTTGGAGCAGGCCGATTTCCAAACTGGATCGGTCCGCAACGGTTCGGAAGTGGCAGAGCGGTAACGGCAGAAGTTGGTCGCTCCGTGGTTCAGCATCAATGGGAAGAAGCCGTTCACATCTACATCAGTAAAGAGGGTGACCATGAATCGCCCGATGTTGCAGCCTTCCGTGAACATGTTCGAACGAATGGAATAACCCAGGAAGGATTCGATTTAGCTCCTGATTGGTTGGGATATGAGCGCCGAATGACAGAGCATCTCCTCAACAATCCCGATGATCATCTCGGGGCCTTCCGTAAGCTACCAAACAACCTCCAGTTGATGACCATCCATGCGCTTCAATCGGTTGTGTTCAATCGAACTTTGCGAAAGCGACTCGAACAAGGCATCAGCATTACAGTTCCAGAAGCAGGCGATTTTGTTGGACGTCTTGATGAGAAAGGTCAACTCTCAGCGAACAACTGTGTACTGGTTGAAGAACGAACCGTTCCACGCATTGGGCGCAATTGTCAACTCGGCCGCTTGTCCGTAACAGGCCCACTGCCTGGTCGAGACATCCGCACATGTGAAGGAAAGCCTGGTGAACTCGAACAATCGGTCCTCTCAGAGATGGGCCTTGCTGAATTGAATTGGGAAATAGAAGACATCCCAAGACTGACAACCACAGGAACACGTCGCTCCTTGACAACATCCTTCGAAGAGTTCACTATCGAAGCAGCACCTAAGGCATCCAGAGACACACTTGGAGAGAAATGGAATCAAGGCCCAATCGATGGAAGCCGTTGGCACCCTGAAGGAGCTTGTTTGAAATTCCGATTCACACTTTCAAGTGGATCCTATGCTACGATTTTGCTTCGCGAATTTATGCGAACACCACTCAATCAGCTGTGATTGAGTGAAATCAAAGAAGGCCCATCGAAATAACTTCGATTTCGCCAACACCAGAAATTGCTGCCATCTTTTCTTCGAAGGCATCAGCAAGTCCTTCACCGTCATTCATGACGACGTGAACTTGAACGAATTTAAGTCCAAAAGCAAGAGGCTTGACCTCGACGCTTTGTACGTCGTAGTTGTCATCGCCAAAGGTGGAGATTGTGGATGAAATCATGTCGGTGTCAACATCTTCCACTTCAGCATCAGGATTTACTTTGTACGTCATTGCTACCATGCCCATATTCTCACCTCAGGGACCAACAAATCCACACTCAGAGCAGGTGTAAGAGACACCCTGATCACGGCATCGTGGGCTGCGACCGATTGAATAGCCACAATTTGGGCAAGGGAACGCAGTTGAACCTGTTTCGGTTAGTGGTACGCCGGACGATGTGCAGTTTTTTGCTCGCTCTGTCATAGTGCTGCCTCAGTTGGTAGTTGCCCCACGACCTCCCCTTCTTTATGCTTGCGTGCATATCTTGAGGCGTGAGTGGATGCTCAAGGTGAGACAGAGCCGCTCATTATTCGTGAAACAATAGGCGTTCTTCAGCCGAACCGTCTGCCCTCGAATCACATCGATAGCAGCGGGGCCCCAAACCTTCACCGCAACCCATCCACTGTCATCCTCAAGAACAATTTCTCGAAATGCAACCCATCTGTTTTTTGCAAATTTCATCGACAGAGGATAGGAACGTGCAACGGAACCTTGGATCGATGATACAACCCGGTTTGGTTTAAGATCGTGAATGCACATCTTGTTCATGGTGTGAACAATACCGTTAACCGTTATCACAGTTTATTCGGATTTCTTTCGTCGTACTGTGAACTTGGTCGCTGTTGCAACTACATCATCAACAACATCGTCGCCACCGAGTATTCGGTCGACGGCCTCCTCGTAGCGTTCGAGAACAGACGTAGAGGTCGCATTCCAGGGCGTATGATTTCGGCACACCAGATACACTTCCGAGGATGAATTTCTTGACGCTTCAGGTGAAAATCGACGCACATAGGAGAAGTGAGGTTTGACGGCTTCGATCAACTCCTCTACACCCACTCCTTGAAACAACTTCGTGACAAACCAACCACCACTGCACAGCAATGGAAGAGCGAAATCGAACACTTTGGCGACAAGTGTCATCGCAACGGCTTGGTCAACGTCCCATTTCCCAGTGATGTGTGGCGAGATGTCGGAGACGACCGAATTGACTTGGCGATCTTGCAATTCTTTAACGATACGTTCCTGCGTGAGTGGGTCGGTAATATCACCAACCATGAGATATGCTCCGTCGACCGGCTGGCAAGGTTCAAGATCAACACCGATCACTATACCTGTTTCACCCACCTCTTCGACAGCAACTTGCGCCCATCCACCAGGATGACAGCCGACATCGAGCACAACGTCGCCATTGCGCATCAACTCGAATTTTGCTTGGATTTGTTTCAACTTGAAGGCAGAACGCGCCCGGTATCCACTGGCTTTGGCTTGACGACGCCATGAGTCACGCTTGTGATTCTCAATCCAGTGGTCTGCCATGGAGATTCCCCAGTCTCGGGTGCGATTCCTCGCAGACATAACACCTTCCGTGTATTCATGGATGAAACGATGAGATGAAGGAGGTCGAGCGATTGGCCAAACCATGGGCGCAACACGCACGGCCATCATCTTGTGTTGCATTTTGCTGATGATGCCTTTTGCTAACGCTCGTTCAATCGAGCCGGATGAGTGGGACGGCTGGGCGGTTGTCGAAGGAGGATACAGCATTCTTGTTGAAGAATTCACAGCCACCTGGTGTCCACGTTGCGCTGAAATTGACCCTGACCTGGGCATCGTTGCAGAAGCGCATGGGAAGCGCATAGCGATGGTCTCCTACCATCCGGATGACGGAATCGATGCCTTTGGTCCAGATGCAGCGCAACACCGTTTACAGCGGCTCATAAATCAGCATAACAATACGAGTACCCCGGGCTACCCATCATTCGTCGTCAACAACGGGGTAATCCGTGAAGATGTGTCCTCTTGGCCCGACGTTACGAGTGACATTCTGCGAGCTGAATCAAATCAAAGAGCGTACACAAAGTTGACGGTGACGGCTCAAACCAACGAAACGCATCTCACGGTGACGGTCATGCCTCCAAAAGGAAACGAAATTGTCAATGATACACAATACACTATCCTCTTCGTCGAACACAAGAAAACAATCCCCGAAGGATTTGACAATCCTGGTGAAAAGCACCGTGACAGAGTGCTTGTTGGTCTTGCAGAGTTTCCGATGGAAGGTGAAATGCTCGCAATCGATGCGTCCATAGAAGCACCATTCGTAGCCTCTTACCCACTCCAAAACCTGGAGGAATGGTCGGTCATTGTCGTTCACGAATACACTGAGGAAGGCCTCGAAAATCGTAGTATCATGAATTCGCAACCACTTGGTGTTGTTGAACTCGCAGTCCAATCGACTGCTCTTGAGGAAAAGACCGAACTACCCGTGATCTTACCAATCATGGTCTTCTTGGCTGTTGGAATTCTCGGTCTCGTCAACCTTCAACCGAAGGAAAAGGTAAGAGAAGAAGAGTAATTGTAACAAATTCTTGATGAAAATCGGAAAATAATTCCCTTTTTCGGAAATTGATGAGTCAAATGACCCATTCATTGATAAGGTACCACGTCCATTTACTAACATGGAAGAAACATTTGAGGCGAACACGCAAGATAACTACGTCAAAGAATGGATGGTTGAATTCATTGCCATGGTCAACGGAGACAAGCATCATCACCTCTCGGTCCTTTACGGGACAGATCAGCAAGATGTACAACGCGCTATGCTTCATGAGCTTCGTCGGATTTACACCGAAACGGAGCGCATCGATGTTACAATCATCCGCTGTGAGGTAATCGAAACCGAGGATGAAGACACCTTTTTCGAAGGGATTTTCATTCCTTAAGCTCGTAGTCCATAATCGATGAAAATCTCTTGTCCTTCAAGCAGAATGAAG
>CATISI010000196.1 GCA_949538025.1 Candidatus Poseidoniaceae archaeon | reverse complement strand
CCTCATTCAAGCATTACCCGAACATGTCACGATTGGTCAAACGCGATTGGTTCGCTTGTGGCCATTTGCGCAACAGCGTACTCGAGGAAATGCAGCAGTTGCTGTTGAATTAACCACTGCTGACGAACAGGGGTTAATCGTATTCTTAGAACAATATTGGAGAAACAACATCCTGCCGCTGAAAGGAATCGTTCAAACAAGCCAACATAACGAACGAAAACAGTTTCCATCTGATCCCGGAATGGTCTGGTTTTCAGAATCAATCAGTGACTTAGGTATCTACAGAGAAGGACTAAGACGAGAACTTTCACTCGAACATCTACCAACCCCAGCTAAGTCCTGGGGGGGTCATGGACGGATTGGCGCAACACTTGCAGTTCTCTGGCCTAGTGAAGAATCGACTTTCGAGGCGATTGCTTGGAGAAAACCCTCGATGACTGGGATGAGGCAGTTGGATGAACGTGCCATTCAACGTATTGATCAAATGGAGGGTACATTCCTATGTCGCGACCACCGCTTGGGAGAATCACTGCTTGCACCAAGAGGAGTTTCTCCGGTTCTATTTGGTATTCGTGCATGGACAAAAGAAGTAGCGGAGAAGGCTCTAAACGTCTTACTTGATGCACCCAAGACAGAACCTGTGATTGGCTCGCTTGTCTTTGAGACAAACCAAGGCACAAACGATCATTTGGACAAATCCATTCAGGGCCGGGTTCAGAAAATCGAAGTTTTACGTGGCGGACACACCGTGATTCATGGCGTTAAGCAACGGTTTCTTGCGTTCAAAGAATCTGGTCAGATTGCAACAATCAGTCAACAACTACGTGAAGGAGACCTCATTGAATGCAAAGGACTGATGGCACCGAATCATTCCATTCACATCGAGTTCATGAAGATTCAACATATTGTCCCAGAACTACAACGCCCTGCGTGCCCAACCTGCAATAAATCCATGACATCGATGGGCAAGCATCAAGGATTGAGGTGCAAGAAATGCGGCTATAAAATGGATGATGAGTGGGTGGAAAAACCTCGTTTGTTACCTCTGAATCAGTGGATTCAACCTCCTGCGTCCTCTAGAAGGCATCTAGCAAAACCTTTGGATGACAATCCACGCATCCAAAACAATCTTTAGCGGCGAGTTCAACAAAGAATCATGTCAGACGATACCACGAAGAATGTTACAACTGCGATTCTCATCATCGCATTCATTGGAATGATGATCTTCGTCGCTATGCGAGCTCGAAAAAACCGCGAAAACATGTTGAAGAATCATGCCCCTAAAGTTGCTGGTGAAGATACCTTGGAAGGTGGGGCACGTCACCCTCAACGCTTCGATGAACCTGATGAGGAAGCACTTGAGGAAATGGCAAAACTCCTCGGTGAAGATTCAGAAGAAGAAGCCTGATTCTTCGATTCTAACGTCTTGAACTTCGCCATTGAAATCAAGATGAAGAACATTCTTCTGACCTGCGTACAAACCACAAATCTCGAATCCATGTTGTTCAAATTCCGACTTTGAACGTGGACGATATGCTTCCTCAGAACTCGTCACATCCGTTCCCGATTTGGATATGAGGAGGAGCGTCGTCTCAGGTTTGATTCGCTTTGCAAGTTCAGTCATGGCATGGAGAGACTCCTTGTCGATTCGTCCTGTTGGATTGCACCAATCATCCAAGACAACAAGTCCAACCCTGGGCAAACTACGTTCTGCTTCGACGATTGCATCAACACAACGATCCATGGCACCTATGAGATTCATCGCATGAAATCGACTCGATTCGACGATGTTCAACGATGAAAAGAGCTGAGAAAATCGTGTTGCATTTGGCATTTCTGGTGAAGCCCACAAAACCCGACCACCTGAATGAATTTCATTCACGGCACAATGAAGACCAAATGACGTGCCACCGCAGCCACCTTCAACGGATAGATGTATGCGTTTTCCACTCAAATTTATCGACCATCGCTGCGCCATGGTTTGTGCAATGAGTCCTATGATTTGACTTCGTTCATGCAAAATGCTCTTGACCTCCCTCTCGATGGCAAGTCCATGTCCGGAGATGTTCGAAAGGGAGAGCGTATTCCAAGGAGAGACCCTCCGCCCTATGAGGAGGCGAACAGTTTCGGTCAAGCCGTTTCTCGTGACGGATTTTTCAAGACGGCGATTAATGATGCGAACCAATATGGCCCGGTTGGTATGATGATTCTCCTCTTCATCGTTGCAACCATTACCGGAGCAGCCATCAAGTTGCTTGAATCCCTTTGAAAGTTCCAAAAATCGGCCTCATCGACGGGCATGCAAGCGATATCTTCAAACCCACTTCAACCAAGTCTAGCACATGAGTGAGGGCTCGGTGAATGTCGAGAGTCGCACCTCATCACAAGACAAGCGTTGGACCATCATGGCTGCGCTTCTCGGTACCAATACCGCAATTATGTTGTTCCAAGGCATGGAACAGGAAGCAAATCCAACACAGATTCGTGAAGTTGCCTTGACCATCATTGCCGCAACTTTACCATTCCAGGCCATTTATTTTCTGATCTACACGTTCCTCCTTGAGAACAACGGTCGATTGAGTCATCACATGGTCAAGAAATTGAATACTGCATCAAATATCTGTCAACTGTTTGCCTATGCATCTCTCGTTGGTGTTTCGATGCTTTGGTATAATCTCTCAATCTACGTTGGTGTTGCGTTCCTAACATCAACGGCATTTGCTATGATTTTGGTACGCTTCGCAATGACAACAGATGACGAATCACGAGAGGAGATGAACGCAACCGCCGCTGAGCAAGGTTCATGAAGCCTCTTCTTGACCAATCATCATGGCCTTTTGTCCTCTCGATTACCGATACGGCTGCCAAGATTTCAAGCACATTTGGTCTGAATCAGGTAGACACGAACGCCAACTGGAGGTTGAACGTGCGCTGATTTGGGCACATTGGCAACTCGGTCGCGTTTCTGAAGAAGATTACAATGCAGTGGCTGCCATTGCCAATCCAGAATCTGTTCGGAAAGAACGGGTCTCTGAGATTGAGGCAGAAACACGTCATGACATCATGGCTCTAACCAAAGCCATGGCAGAGGCTGCTGGAGATGCCGGTTGGTGCATTCACCTTGGTGCAACATCCAATGACATCGTTGATACTGCGGTCGCTCTGCAACTCAGGGACAGCATCGTTCTTCTACGCGAACAACTTTGTCTTCTCATTGGTGTTTGCGCTGATGTTGCAGAGCGTGAGCGCGACACAGTCATGCTAGGGCGAACACATGGTCAAGCCGCAGTTCCAATTACATTTGGACTCAAGGCAGCTGTATGGCTGGATGAAATGCGACGTCAATTGATTCGCCTCGATGAGGCAACACCTCGTATCGCAGTTGGCAAATTCTTGGGCGCTGTCGGAACAGGTGCTGCCCAAGGTGAAAATGCACGAGAACTGCAACGACTTATTCTCACGCACCTCAAACTTGGCGTTCCACTCGCTACGACGCAAGTAGTCGGTCGTGACCGGTATGTCGAATACGTATCATGGCTTGCAAACATGGCAACGACCTGCGAGAAGATTCTCCAAGAGGTTCGCAACCTGCAACGCTCTGAACTGTCGGAAGCTGGTGAAGGGTTTGACGTTAAGAAGCAAGTCGGCTCGTCGACAATGGCTCACAAAAAGAATCCAATCAAGTCAGAGAATGCCTCTGGACTAGCACGAATTGTACGCTCGTTCATTATTCCTACTTACGAGAATGCGTTATTATGGCACGAGCGTGATCTTGCAAATTCAAGCAGTGAGCGATTTACGCTCTCCCACGGCAGCGCCCTCTGTGAGGATGTTATCACAAAAACCCGCCAAGTATTGACCAACATGTGGGTCGACGCCGAGCGCTGTATGGAAAACATTCGAGCACAACGTGGCCTGGTCATGGCTGAAAAAGTGATGATCGATCTTGTTGAACGAGGCATTCCTCGTGATGAAGCGCATGAAATTCTCCGAGAGGCATCCTTTACCGCTGTCGCAAACAAGGAGGAACTGATCGATGTTTGCAGCCGAACACCCGCCATCTCCGCAGCATTTAGTGCTGAAGAATTGGAAGCAATGTTCGAACCAAGCAATCACATTGGTGTATCTGGAGAAATTGTCGATGAAGCAGTTGCTCTCGCTCGTGCAGCCATTCAAACAACAGAATGAATGGTATACACGCCTCGAGAGGCAGTGTGATGTTCCTCGCCATTCACCTTCAGTGAGCGTGGCCAAATTGGCCCTCCGAGAACAAACGTTTCGTACTCTCCACCCTCACCATCAACATTGAATCGATGCTTGTTGGAGAGTTCATTGAGGCGCTTCAGTGATGATACCGTCAAAACATGTCCAAGCCATGTATGGTCCAATCCTTCACAGGAAACCGAAGTAAGCATTATCTCAAAACCTGCGGCGACCATACCTGAAAGGTGTTCGATTGGCGTTTGATGCCACAGCGGAGAGAAGGAATGAATGTTCAAGCGCTGACACATGCATTCGAGCCGTTGCTTTTGGAAATCAGAGCGCAAAGCACCACTTACAACGGCATCGATTTCCAACCCTGACAAGGCATTTTCTAGTGCGTGAATTTCGTCATCAACCGTACCGGAAGCAGCGACCTTCACCCACGGTACATTCGCTAACTTTGCTTGAACCTCAACCCATTGTGTCGATGGGACTTGAAACATGTGCGAGTCCTCATCCTGTATGTTGACGGTAACGATCGCGACAATGTCCCAGCCTCGACACATCGCCCACCACCATGCAGCAGAGGAATCCTTACCCCCTGAGCTGAGCACAGCGATTCGCATGGTTCACCCATGAACATCAAGTTCATGAGATTAAGGGAAAACAAGCCAAGTGTTCAAATGGGTCCTTCAGGTGGGTAGCATAGGGTGGTCAAGCATCACCCTCATAAATCGTCGTGGACGAGAAGGAACTGGTGAGATAAATGCAACCGAGTGGAAGAGGATACGATCATGGAATTACAACATTTAGCCCAGATGGACGTTTGTTCCAAGTAGAATACGCTCGCGAGTCCGTCAAGCGAGGCACAACAACGGCTGGATTGAAGTTCAAAGAAGGCGTTGTCCTTGTCTGCGACAAACGCATTGCATCTCGCCTAATCATTCCTGAGTCTATTGAAAAAATGTTCAAAATCGACGAACATGTCGGCGTAGCGACATCAGGGCTCGTTGCCGATGCTCGACAATTGGTCGCTCGGGCACGTGTCGAATCACAAATCAACCGAATCACCTATGCTGACACCGTACCAATCGATGTATTGGTCAAGAAAATCTGTGATTTCAAGCAGTCCTTCACACAATACGGTGGATCACGTCCGTTTGGTACTGCTCTTCTCATTGGTGGCGTCGACGATGAAGGAATTCATCTCTACGAGACGGACCCCTCTGGTGCTTACCAATCCTACCATGCCGGTGCCATTGGAAGCAACAGAAACACCGTCATCGAATACTTTGAGAAGAACTGGAAGAGTGGAATGACCCTTAATGCTGCCATGAAGATGGGGCTTGAAGCTCTTCGCTCAGCCAACGATACCGAACTCAATCGAGATGCTGTCGAAGTTGTTGTCGTTGATGGCAACGGATACCGCATCCTCGACCGTGGAGAAGTGAACAAGCAACTTGATCGACTCAAGCCTCTTGAGGATTGAGCATCAAGTCAGCCTTCACAAGCCTGAGGTGACCGCATGGTCAGTCTCGATGATGCAGTCCTTGCTCGACTCGAGAAAGGTGGCAAACGATTCGAAGCCTTGGTCGACCCAGACTTGGTTGAGCGATGGAAGGAAGATGCAACTAACATAGAATTGGATGACTTCATGGCCATGGATGAGATTTTCCATGATGCTCGTGCCGGTGAGCGACCAACAGAAGACGCTTTGATGAACACCTTCCAAACATTGGATGTCGAAGCGATTCTCAACATCATTCTCGAGAAAGGTTCGATTCAATTGACAACGGCTCAACGAAAGGCTCGTGTCGAAAACATGCGCCAGCAAATCATCCATCACATCCACAGTCAAGCCATCGATCCAAAGAACAAGTCTCCGCACCCTCGAACGCGCATTGAGTTGGCGCTAGATGAATCAAAATACTCTGTCGACCCATTCAAGCGACTTGAAGACCAAGTCAAAGATGCTATTGCGAAACTCAAACCACTCATCCCTCTAAGTTTTGAATCGGTTCGGCTAGCCTTCCGAATTCCAGGAAGCTCCTATGGCAGCGTGAGTCAATTGCTTAGTCCTCACCTAAAGAAAGAACAATGGCTTGAGAACGGAGATTGGGCTTGTGTTGTAGAACTTCCTGCAGGTATGAAAGGAGACATGATTGGTCAAGTTCTTAAGCGTGCAAACGATGCAGAAGTCAAAGAATTGTCCTCGTGACAAAAGGGTGCCCTTTATCATGGGATGTCGAGTGGCCGGAACGGAGAGAAAAGAATGTCCAAAGGTCAAGTTGGCGCCGAGCAGCGCCTCGTGACCCCGGGAATGGTCATTGGGCCATCATCCGGGAAGCGAGCAGGTACTGGTACGATTGCCGAAAACAATGAATTTATTGCCACCCGGTTGGGATGGCTCAACGAACAGAACGATGTCATCTCTGTTCTACCAATCAACAGCGCATACATGCCGCGATCGGGTGACCTAGTCATCGGATTTGTGGCGGAAGTTCGCAACAATCTCTGGTTCTTTGATGTAAACGGACCGTTTCAAGCACTGCTTCCAATGTCCCTCGCACCTTGGAAGGTTGAATTTGGGTCGACTCGACAACACCTTGGAATCGGTGATGCTGCTCTCGCTCGCATTCAGGAAGTCGATGAAACGCACAACATGGTCTTGACGATGAAAGGCGTTGGACTTCGACGCCTCAACGAAGGTGCTGTTGTTTCGATTCCGGTAAATTTGATCGATACCGTTCGAGGCCAAAACAACGCTATGCTTAGCCGAATTCGTGATGCGACAAATTGCCGCATCATCGTCGGAGACAACGGCCGTGTATGGATTCACGGAGATGCAACAGACATGCACGTTGCGCGACAATTGATTCAGACTCTCAACGAAGAGGGACACAAAAACACATTCCAAGGTGCGGTAGAAGCACTTGAAAACGAACGAGGTGAACACTGATGGGTGGATATGGAGACGTAAAATTACTACGAGAAGATGGAAAGCGACTTGATGGTCGAGCAATTGATGAGATGAGACCGGTAACGATTGAAGCAGGGGTTCTCCCTGCTGCCGATGGATCGGCCATGGTGACACATGGGTTGAACGTTGCAGTTGCTGCGGTTTATGGACCGATGGAAGCACACCCTCGAAAGATTCAGCGACAAGATCGTGCGGTCATCGATGTACGCTACAACATGGCACCCTTCTCAACTGGCGACCGAATTAGACCAGGATTCAATCGACGAAGCCGAGAAATCTCAAAGGTCACTGCTGAATCCTTGGAATCCGTTGTCCTCGTTGAGCGATATCCTCGCTCGAAGATTCGAGTTGAAATCGAAATCCTTGCTGCAGAAGCAGGAACACGATGCGCAGGTATCACTGCTGCCTCCGTTGCTCTAGCTGACGCCGGAATTCCCATGCGAGACATGATTGTCGGCGTAGCCTCCGGAAAGATTGAGGACACGGTTGTTCTTGACCTTGACAAAGCGGAAGACAACTACGGCCAAGCCGACCTCCCAGTTGGTATTCTTCCAAACACTGGTGAGATTGCTTTCCTCCAAATGGATGGTGACCTTTCGATCGATGAGTACAATTTAGCCATGGAATACAACCACAAGGCTGCAAAAGAAATTCACGAAATCATGGTTGATGCCCTCAAACGCCGATACGAAAGAGGTGAAGCCTGATGGTTGAACTTGTTCCTTCCCTATTGCGACAAGAACTTGACCGTCTCGCAGCCGATGGTCAGCGCATCGACGGCCGAGGACAATTCGAAGGACGTGAAGTCCATCTCGAAGTCGACTGTTTGTACAACGCTGAAGGATCTGCCAAAGTCGTTTGGGGGGACACCATCATCTACGCTGGTGTCAAATTCGAAATTCGGACACCATGGCCAGACCGGCCGACACAAGGTTCTCTCATGTGTGGTGCTGAACTACGACCTGTTGCTCACCGCAAATATGAGCCTGGTCCACCATCACCAGAATCCATCGAACTTGGTCGAGTTGTCGATCGTGGAATCCGTGAATCTGGATGCATCGACATGGACGAGTTATGCATCGTTCCCGGAGAGAAGGTTTGGGGTGTCATGATCGACATCCACGTTCTTTCCGATGGGGGCAACATCTTCGATGCAGCTGGCCTCGCAGCCATTGCTGCTCTCCGAACAGCAGTTGTTCCAGCCGAACGCTTCGATGTTGGTGAAGACCACACACTGAAGGTTAACGGAACGCCAATCATGGCATCGTTCAAGCGTGCAGGCGGACGCTTTGTTTACGACCCGAGTGAAGAAGAAGAACTCGGTGGAGACGAGCGCATCCACATCACTCTTGGAGATGAAGGCCACCTCCACTCGTTACAGAAGGGGCTAAAAGGAGTCTTCACTCCGGACGAATTTG
>CATISI010000195.1 GCA_949538025.1 Candidatus Poseidoniaceae archaeon | reverse complement strand
CTGAGTAGACGACGTCTGTTGCTCGCTTCAGGATGTCTGAGGCCAAGGAGATGGATGGTCCCGGATTGGAATCATGATTCATCGTAGAATGCAATGAGCGCCCGCTAAGAACCGTAACGACATCCTCTGGATCAACGATGTTTTCTTCTCGCTCATGCGCATCTTTCAACATGGAGATAGCTGCTTCAACGCCTCTCCATGAATGACCTGAGTGGCTTAGAACCTGCATGATGTGTGCATCCTCGAGCAACATGCCGAGCAACGAAGTTTGATGCTTGATGTGCATGGCCAAACTTGCTTCTGAAGCTGGTTGAACCATTGAAGCCGATGCATGACGCAACAATCCCCACAGCCGAGAGGACGACCAGTCTTGTGGGTGCGTGCCTGAGGTGCAGAGAATATGGACGCCGAGATTGAGAGCATGGTCGATGAGATGGCCAATAGACTTAGCATGATCTTCATGTTCAGCAATAACGTGAACATCGTCAATCAACAACAACACCGTGGTCGCTATCGCATCTTGCCAATCACTCGGCAACTCACTTGCTCCGACAAGTTCGGTAGCACGAATAATACGAACATCACCATCGAAATATCGCAAAGCGCTTTGTCCGGTTGCATTGAGTAAGTGACTTTTTCCAACTTCGCTTGCTCCGATTATGAGATGTGGATTATGTCGTTCTCCCAAATGGTCGATGATGGATTCACAGACTCGTGTGGCTTGTTCGTTTTCTGGAGTTACCTTCCACTTCTTGAAGGTTTTTCGTTGGCTCAATTCTAATCGTTGAGGCCAGTATATCTGGCTGGACAAGGTTGTTGAATGATGCAACCGTTCACCTTGCTTTGGAGCAGACATCGTTGTCGGTAAACTGTTGGATGGCATGTTCCGCTGCTCATCGAGAATCGATGACCAAAGTGGTTGTCCCATTGAAGAGAATCCAATTTTGTCGCCCAAACCTCCCTCTGGGATTGAATCGTCTATACTCCGTTCACGCAAATTTTTCAATCTTGAAACTGGATGAGATTTCTCAAGTTCAATCGTGGGTTGGTATTCGATATCCGCTCCAAGCACTTCTTTGCTGATGGCTGCCATCAATGGCCGTTCATGAATTGGTTGAGATGGTACTAGACGGTGCTGTGAAGACAGAGACGATGACTTGTTCAGAAGTCGTCCAAGTTTGGAGGCGTTCTCTGTGTTTTGCTCATCTTGTTGTTCAAGACCTGCTTTTGCCTTTTGCAACGCGATGCGCAATCGATTGGTTTTCTCAATGCTCATGCGCCATCCTCCGGTTCGTCTTCATCAGAAAATCGTTGTTTTGCTGATGCATGCTCACGAGCATGTGGTGATGTCGTATGGTTTGATGACTGTTTCTTTGATGTAGAAACGGCAATCGGTACACGCCCCGTCGATTTAATCGGAGGGAATTGAGCGAGTTTTTTCCCTGCAGTTGATGCCACTGCTTGATCGATACCTTTCGAAGAAATTGAAGGCTTTGATGGTGGAAATACATGCTCTCTCGTTGAAGCAGTAGGGACAAATCTCCTAGCTTTCTTTGTATCAACCGCCTGTAAATCTGGAACCGTTTTTTCATGTTTAGCCGCGGCTTCCAGCATATTCTCTTTGCTCAATTGAGGGGTATGTTTCCGCCGTCGAACAATACGCTGTGGTGTCCGAGGTTTGCATTCGAGAAGACGCTCTACTTGTTCGTTCGTTACTTCGAGTTCTTCGGTGAGAACTTCTTGTTCTTCTTCAGATTCTTTGGCCCATTCCATCATTTTTGATTGAAGTTCTTCATCGACCTTCACTGATTGATGTTCTACTGGCAATGGTGTTGATGTATTGGGTTGATGAGCGACCTGCTTTGAGGCAATAACGGGGTCTTGTGTGTTTTCCTCAAGGTGACTTCCAAGTGCTTCCTCTTCTTCCTCATCGATCGTTTGGAAGTAAGGGTGTTCCGCTAAGATTTCGACATCCAACAACCACGATTGAAGTTGTTCCTTACTCAAACGCGAACACTCGCGCTCCAATCGAGCTCGTTGCTGTGTTGAGAACGCCTCGAGATTGGAGGTAAGGATGAACACGTTGCCATTCAAACGTGTCTCGTCGACAATGCTACGAATCATCTCGATGACCCTTTGTTCGCCATGGATGCCAGAGAGATACTCAATACCCTCCATGAACAGAGCGCATTTCTTGTGCTGCTCGAAGAAAGTATCCACTGTTGTTCGAATCGATTCGAGCGATGGCTCAAGCGTACGCTCGTGCTCTGTTTCTGAAAACCAACGATAGTGTTCGAGTCCTTTCTTGAAATAGTTCTCCATGCGGGGTGGCGATTGCCTTGAGAGTACGAGGAACGGTTCATTCAATTCGTCTATTTGCCGTGCGAGATGGAATGCATCGTCTGCTTCGATGCTATGTTCCAGCCATACTTGGCCTCGTTGAAGCATAGTACCTTGTTGCTTTCTCAAGCGTGCTTCACTGCGACGTCGTAGTGCTTCAGGAACTGATACACTCGGTTTGAGTTCAGGTAAGCGTTCCTTTCGTTCGATTTTTTGACGAGGTGTGCGAACAGACGCCCACCACATTTCCTCTTTTTCGTCTTCGGTCGAATTGACCAATCTCGCGTCGGGGTACTGTGAGAGTGTGCTGATGTAGGCTGCTTCACTCATTTCATGGAGGCTCATGGTTGCATCGAGTGTTGCAGCATCGGACTCGATTTCAAGAAGCGCTTCAATGCCCAAGCGGTTTTTGTCGGCATGATGGAAGGCTGCTGCAAGGGTTCCATCAAAGATGAGTAGCTGGCCAACACGCTCACCAACATTTGGGATGTTACGAATAATCTGGATAGATCCATTCTGCTCTAGGGTCGCCAGCTCTTGAGCAAGATGTCGCAGAACATCGACACCACCGCGTCTTGTTTCCAACACATCTCCAGGAACAAAACCCACCAATTACATCACCCCGCGGAGAGAAAGATTTGCTTTTATCTTTTGAAGTGTGTGTCCCTCGATGCCAAATGAGAAGCATTTCAATGGTTGATGCTTTCGGCCAACTATGGAGGCATCACCACTTTCTGATGACGAAGCGGTTTTGCTTGAACAAGGTCGCCAAGATTTCGATAACGGTCGATTTTGGCATGCTCATGAAGCATGGGAAGATCTCTGGAATTCTCTCAAAGCACGTCATGCACTGCAAGCTGAAATCCTCCTTGTCCAAGGATTGATCCAAACAGCGGCACTCCTCTACAATCATCAGCGAAGAAAGGTGCGTGGAGTCACCAATCAATGGGCAAAATTGACGCCGAAACTCGAACCCTGGGATGCGGCTTGGGGTTTTGATATCTCACAACATGTCAAGAACATCTCTGTGTATTTTAGGGATGTTGGTGAGTGGCAACAAACCTATGAAAACGTTCGGCTTCCCACAATCGATAAGGAGTGATGAGGATGAAGTTTGACGAGGGCCTTCCTGATCACTTCATTGTCTTCTCACAAACACCGAAAGCACAGGAACACACACGTCGAATCTTTGTTCGATTTTGCGTCTTCCTTCTCTTACCTCTCATCGGCATCGTCGTTGTTGGAGCCTCCTTCCTCAGTTTCATCATGATGGGGGTGTTTGTTGTCATACTTGCCGCAGGTTGGAACGAGTGGCAGCATTGGCAACGAATCCCATTCGCAGTCAACCCATCGCATCCAATGATGGAACTGGATTCCATCAAACAAGCAGATGTCATGGTTCGTCTCCAGGATGGACGCTGGGTCGAGGCCGGTGAAAACCGATACAGGCTGATTCAGGACGATTTACTCTCAGGGTTCAACCTTGTTGCGTTGGATGAAGATTACACCATTTTCGGTTATTTTACAGAGGAGAAAACGATTGGTGCTCGACTGCGAAGAACAATGGCCCTACTGAACCAATCTCTTGCTTTACGGGATGCGCACAATGAGGTCGAAGATGATATTGAGGACGCTCGAAAACGAGAATCGATGGATTATGGGTTGCTTGACCGCGGTTGGCCAGAGGAGATGGAACTCGAGGATGCTGCAGGTCCAATCGCCAAGAAACTAATGCGTCAAGAATAGCCAATTCGTTGATGCATGGACGGGTGCATTGATAGCCTCAATGTTGCAGGATTCCTTTATGGAACCTCACGTTCGCTGGTCTGAAGTGGTTTCACAACTCAAACCTCAGGATGAAGATCTGCTGTTCGGAACTTCCCTGTCCCGTCGTTTTTCTCGCCTCCCACTTTGGCTCTCACATCCTGCCAACATTGGAATGTTCTATGGATTCCTCATCAGTTTGGCTCTGATTTTTCCATACATTCTGCGATACGATAATCTCAACGAATCGTTCTCGAATTGGCTGCTGTTTTCGGCTCTGTTCATGGCAGCATGTCTCGCACTAGGATTTGCATCCTTGATTCTTGTTTCCTTTTCGAAAAGGATGCCAATGACGCCGCCGCGAGTTATTCTCTATCCCATGCCATTCGTTGGAATTGCTTTGCTGGGTATGGATTATTCCAACATCCTCAACATTCCTAGTGGTCTCTCATTGTTTGTACTCCTGCTCCCAGGTCCTGCTTACGTGCACCTTTCTTGGGCTCCTCGATGGCGCCTTCTGTGCATGATTGATGAGGGTGTCAACCCATTCGATGGAGTCAAAACTTACTCGGAACCAATTGAAGATTCGGCAGACAGCCTTGCTGGAGAAGACCTCGAACTTCTGGAAGTCGTCGATGCTTTCGAGTCAGAATAAACCTAGGTTGTCTTGTCGGCACAAACTCTATTGGTCATGCTCAAGAAGAACCAGCATGGACGCAAATGAGTGTTTTATCGCATCGGTAGGTAAAGACTGGCATAGAATTGCGAATTGCAATGTGCACATGAGCGTCAAGCGACGATTACAACGCACTGTTATTCGTGGTCAAGAGGGCGATGACCTCCTCGATGAAGGTTCTGAATCGGCAGAATACACCATCAGTGGAAACATGTCCATGGCAGAATACAAGGAAATTCTGAAGATCTTTCGAGGCGGACAGCCATGGTTCCACGACCCATTCGAAGAGCGACAGATGAAAGCCCTGTTTTTGTCGGTCGATTACGACAGTGCATCGGGTGCATTTGTCTTCGTTTTAATGGAAGATGCTGAGCAAGCCGAAATCAAATCCTAATCCTGCTCAGTGATTCTGTATCAGATGAGACCAACCTTTGGACCAATGGATTCCAACAGGCGAAGAACTTCGTCGAGATCGTCTCGCGATAAACCAGCAGACATCTGTGTCCGAATTCGGGCTTTATCTCGAGCAACCATGGGGAAAACAATTGCTCCGGCCATGACACCTTCATTCTGGAGGTGAGTTGTCATCGCTTTCGCAGTTGACGATTCGCCACACATGATTGGGATGATCGGTGTTGTAGATACGCCCGTATCGAATCCGAGGGATTGCAATTCCTTACGGAAGTAATTGGTGTTCTCCCATAGCTTTGCATGGTGCTCTGGCTCTTCCATGAGCACTTCAATCGCTGCTTTTTGTGCGGCTGCGACGCCAGGTGGTTGTGAACCAGAGAGAAGCCAGGAGCGAGAGTGATTCAATGCATGCGTTCGTGTCATTTCCGTTCCAGCGAGGATTCCTCCTTGAACACCGAGTGCTTTTGAAAACGAACCGACTTCGAAGTCAACCTTGCCTTGAAGTTTGAAATGATCAACAATTCCTCGACCACCTTCTCCAAGGACACCTTCTCCATGACAATCATCGACGAGAACCATCGCTCCAAATTCTTCGGCAAGTTTGTTCACTTCATCCAGAGGTGCATAATCGCCATCCATCGAAAAGACACCATCGGTGATGATGAGTTTTCGATCAGCGTCCTTGTGCGCGCCAAGGACGGCCTCAAGTTCCCCCATGTCGCTGTGAGCATACACGCCACGACGTGCCTTCGTTAACCGAACACCATCGATGATCGATCCATGGTTCAGTTCATCGCTAATGATGACATCTTGTGGGCCTTGAACCAATGTCGGAATGAGTCCAACGTTAGCGGTGTAACCTGCTGAATAAATCAAGGCTGCTTCAACACCTTTGAAATCAGCTACGGTTCGTTCAGCCTCAAGGTGCAAATCCATTGTTCCAGCGATGGCACGCACAGAGCCACTACCTGCGCCATAGGTCGTTGTAGCATCGACCATTGCTTGAACGACCTTTGGATGTGTTGTCAAGTTCAGATAGTTGTTTGCAGACAGCATGATGGTTGGTTTCCCTTCCATGGTGCAACGTGGTTGATTTGGACCTTCGAGCGTCGGCGGTTCCCAGAGTAGGGATTTCTCATCGAGTTCATCAAAGCGCTGTTTCATCCAGGACATGTCGCCAGGCATGGTCTCACCACATAGCCCTCGTCGAGGTTGATTAAGGGCTTTTGTGAGACATGGTCTCAACACGCATGATGAAAAAGGAGAGGAGGCAGCATGACATTGTGCAACTCAATGGAATTGTCAGCAGTGGGTTAGGTCGAGCACATGTTTTCATGTCTCAACCGCATTACCAAGAGCAATTCCGAGTCATTCTCGGAACAACAGCTTGGCCAGGAACCCTCAACATCACTGTTGAGCAAGACCATCTAGTTCACTACATAGCATTGAGGAACAAGGCTGGAATCGATACCCACGACGCAGATTCAACATCCCTTGAACAAGCATCAAATGTTGACGTTGATGCATTTGATGCACTACGTGTCCGAGGATTTTTTCGCGATGGGGTCTCATTCGGTGGAGCCACTGCCTTTCGTGCGAAGATTTCTCACGAGGATCACATCGTTGACTGTGCCATACTCATTCCAGATCTCACTCGACATGTCGATGTCGTCGAAGTGATTTCAGGACCGTTTCTTCGAGAACGTCTCGATGTTGAAGATGGAGACGAAATCACGCTTCATGTTGGTGAGTAATCAGTCCCAGATGCCCATGTCCATGCGAGCATCCTCTGTAGCATGAACACGTGGATCCCAACGTGGTGACCAAACCAAGTTGATGTGTACACTGTCGAGCCCATCGGTTTGCAATGCAGCACGATGTGCTGCAGCCATGATTTCGGGAGCTGCAGGACAGCCCGGTGACGTGAGTGTCAGATCGATTTCAGCATGCAAGCCCTCATCGCGGTGTTCGAATCGAACACCGTAGACGAGACCAAGATCAACAATCGAGATGTCTAATTCTGGGTCTTCAACGATTTGTAGCGATTCCATGACGTGTGTTTCCTCGACCATTTTATTCAACCCCCAACAGATCGTTCATCACCTTGTCGAACATGTTTCGAAATCCATTGCTTCGTGAAGGTGAAAGCGAATTGAGGATGCCCATTTCGACAGCAAAATCAGGGGTCAGTGCCTGTGCTGTCTCGATAGATTGTTGGTCGATGGCAATGGTCAAAATGCCCATCAACCCCTGGACCAATTTGGAATCTGCACCTGCGTAAAGTCGGACGTTCTTGTCTTCAACGTCAACCCGCACATGGGCTTCAGACTGACAGCCCGTGATTCGGGTTGAATCATCCCATTCAGAAGTCGGCAATTCGTTCACTTCCGATGCCAAATCAAAGACATACTCCAAACGTTCCATTCGATCGTCAATGGATTTGAAATCTTCAATCAACTCTGAGAGTTGCTCAGGATACGTCATGCAAATCGCTCCAAAATATCCCGAAGGTGGGTCAAGAATTCTTCAGCATCTTTCATGGTGTTGTAAATGTAGAACGATGCACGCACTGTCCCGCTGATGCCGAGTCGATTCAACAACGGTTGAGCACAGTGATGACCTGTCCGGACCGCAACGCCGCGTGCATCGAGGAGATGTGCAAAGTCTTCGCTATGGAGCGTTGGATGCAAGAAGGATACAACCGATGAATCGTTGTCATCGTGTCGCCCATACACCGTCATGCCGAGAGAACGAAGTTCATCGGCCACGTATCGAGCAATTTCAAGAAGACGCTGATGCTGCTCATGGAGATCTAATCGTCCAAGATAATCAAGTGCAGATTTCCATCCAATGGCTTCGGCAATTCGAGGTGTTCCTGCCTCAAATCGGTGCTCATTGGATTGGTATGTGGATCCCTCGAGGGTTACCGTCTCGATCATGTCACCCCCACCCATGAACGGTTTCATCTCTTGGAAGGTCTCTTCATTGACCAATAGACAGCCAATGCCCGTTGGACCACACATCTTGTGTGCCGACAAAGCCATCATGTCTGCACCGAGTTCAGCCATGTTGATTTGGCAATGCGGTGCACCTTGCGCAGCGTCAAGGAGAACTCGTGCACCATTTTCGTGGGCGATTCGGATGATATCTTCAATCGGATTTCGGACGCCGAGCACATTCGATGTATGGACCACACAAACGAGCCCTGCTCCTTCGATGGAGGCTTCGTATGCTTCCATATCGAGCGTTAAATCGTCTTTGACTGGGACGTAGCGCAGTTCGTTCCCAAAAGTTTCAGCAAGCATCTGCCATGGGACGATGTCGCTATGATGTTCCATTTCTGTGAGGACAATGGCACGACCCTTGAGTTGAGGATGTCCCCATGCGTGAGCTGCAAGATTGATGGCCTCCGTTGTCCCGCTTGTGAGGATACAACGCTCTGCATTGAACCACGACTTTAACGATGTTCGACACGCTTCGTAGCCATCCGTTGCTTCACCTGCGAGAGTATGGACCGCACGGTGAACATTAGCGTTGTGTTTTGTGTAGTAATCGTTCATGGCGTCAATCACGACTGCGGGTTTTTGCGTCGTCGCAGCATTGTCGAGATAGATGAGCCGGTGGCCGTTGACTTGGCGCTGGAGTATTGGGAAGTCATCTTGAATGGCCATGCAATCACCCAACCAGTTGACATTCAAGATGCACCGTCAATCGGGTTTGCATCACTTCGCGCACATGCTCAGAGTCGAGCCCACTAAAGGAGTCGATTAGGAAGCCTTCAACAATCATCGAAGTCGCTTCTTCTTTCGACAATCCTCGACTCATCAAATAATGCAATTGTTCTTTGTTGATCGGTGCAGATGCAGCACCGTGGGCGGCAGCAACCTCGTTGGCTAAAACTTCGAGTTCAGGAATGGCTTCTGCTCGTGATGAAGGGGACAACAAGAGATTTTTGAAAATCTGACCAGCATCGGTATGCTGTGCAACATGATCGATGGTGAGTGCTCCCGTACCAATCGAATGGCTCCGGTCATCGCATGCAGCGTTGAGCAACAGGTGTGAATTTGTATGCGGTTTTTGATGATGGATTTCGATGTGATGATCGTCATGTCGCGTTCCATGTCCGTGGACCGCGATGAACTGCTTGAGAGAGGCGTTGGAACCTTTCAGGCTTGAACGAATGTCGGATTTGTTTCGATGTCCTCCCATCGAGAGGGTTGCAAGTTCAAACCGAGCATCACGATGAAGCGACCAATCATCGACACGAACCATGACCGAATCGGTGGACAGTTCATTGATGACACCGACACTCAATTGTGCGTTTGCGTTGATATCCCCTGTCAAGGCCAAGCCGAACCAATCCGGTTCTCCATGCAAATGAATCACGATGTTTGATGCAGTATTGCACGTAAAATGGAGATGTTTTGCAACTGCATGTCCTCCAGCGTGAATGTGAATGTGCCCATCGTTGCCATCGCAATCGATGATCGTTGTTTCTTGGAGGACTTCGTTGAGGAAGATTCTGGCAATGTCTGAGGTAGGGAGTGGTTTGAGTGACGAGGAACCAAGCTCGAAATCTTCGGTTTTGATGGCTGCCGTATCAACCTGTGGAATGGTATCAACAGCGCCTGGGTGAACCCTTGACCATGGCGTGTATCGCCAGAGGTGTTCGGATCGACTTGGAACGTTGGCATCGAGGTACGATGTCATCCAATCGAGCCCTCCATTTCCAATTCAAGGAGACGGTTGAGTTCAACGGCATATTCCATGGGGAGTTCTCGAGTGAAGGGTTCAAAGAATCCATTGACAATCATGCCCATGGCCTCTTCTTCGGTGTGGCCACGGCTCATGAGATAGAACAGTTGGTCACCGGAAACTTTGGAAACACTCGCTTCATGTTCAAGATCAGCAGTCGAGTTCCCAATTTCCATAGTTGGATAAGTATCACTTCGACTGTCTTCGTCGAGCATGAGGGCATCACAAATGACCTTTGAGCGGCATCCAGCGGCTTTTGGCGTGACCTGAAGCATACCGCGATAAGAAGAACGTCCGCCGTTCTTGGAGATGGATTTTGATAAGATGCTCGAGGTTGTGTTCGGTGCCAAGTGGTGTACTTTCGCACCAGCATCTTGGTGTTGGCCTTCTCCTGCGTAGGCTACGGAGATGACCTCTGCGTGAGCTCCTTCTCCTTTGAGCAGAACGGCAGGATACTTCATCGTCAACTTCGAACCGATGTTTCCATCGACCCATTCAACAGTAGCGTTCTTGTGAGCGACACCACGTTTTGTGACAAGATTGTAAACGTTTGCTGACCAATTTTGCACGGTTGAATAGCGAATCTTCGCGCCTTCCATGGCAATCAATTCAACCACGGCAGAATGCAAGGAATCCGTCGAATATGTTGGTGCAGTACATCCCTCGACATAGTGAATCGATGAACCTTCATCAGCGATGATGAGCGTTCGCTCAAACTGACCCATGTTCTTGGCGTTGATTCGGAAGTAGGCCTGAACAGGCATCTCGACATGGACGCCTTTCGGCACGTAAATGAACGAGCCACCGGACCAAACCGCTGTGTTGAGCGCAGAGAATTTGTTGTCGGTGTGAGGGATTACTGATCCGAAGTATTTTTTGACAATTTCAGGGTGTTCTTTGAGACCTGAGTCCATATCAAGGAAGAGAACACCTTGTTCTTCGAGATCTTCTCGAATCGAGTGGTAGACGGCTTCACTTTCGTATTGAGCGGTGACGCCACCAAGCCATTTCTGTTCAGCCTCAGGAATACCCAATCGGTCGAAGGTTCGCTTGATGTCATCGGGTACATCGTCCCAGTCCTTTTCGGTTTTGTCGGATGAACGAAGGAAGTAAGTGACGTTGTCGAAATCGATACCTGCGAGTGAATCACAGTTGCCCCATGTTGGCATTTCTCTTTCCATAAAGTGGTGGTAGGCTTTGACGCGGATGTCTGTCATCCATTCTGGTTCGCCTTTGAGTTCCGAGATGTCGCGGACGACTTCTTCACTGAGTCCTTTGTCGAATCGGATCGTAGCGGATTCAGGGTCGTGGAATCCGTATTTGTAGTCTCCAACTGCATTTTGAGCTTCTTGCGTCATTCAATCACCTCAAGCAAGGGCATCCAACCAATCGTATCCTTCCTTTTCAAGTTTGAGCGCAAGTTCTGGGCCCCCACTTTCGACGATTTTTCCGTCGATGAGAACGTGAACAACATCTGGCTTGACCAAATCCAGCAGGCGCTGATAATGAGTAATGATGAGGCAACCCGTGTCTTTTGCGACAGCGTTGATGCCTTCTGCGACGATTCGAAGCGCATCGATGTCAAGACCAGAATCGGTTTCATCGAGGAGTGCTAAATGAGGCTGCAGGAGCAACATCTGCAGAATCTCGAGACGTTTTTTCTCTCCACCGCTGAAGCCTTCGTTCACGTAGCGTGACAAGAATGATTTGTCCATGTCGAGTTGCTTCATGGCTTCGTTAAGTTCTTTGCGAAACGCCCTTGGCGAAGGGGCCTGGCCTCGAACAGAGGCAACGGACTTGCGGAGGAATGTTCCAACCTGAACGCCAGGAATCGCAGCAGGATACTGGAATGATAGGAACACACCAGCACGTGCTCGTTCAAAGACCTCCATATCTTCGATGTTCTCGCCCTTATAATGGATGGCTCCACTGGTGATTTGGTAAGCAGGATGACCCATAATCACGTTGGCGAGTGTGGACTTGCCAGCACCGTTTCGGCCCATGACGGCGTGTATCTCTCCGCGGTTTATCTCGAGGCTAATGCCTTGGATAATTGGCGTATCTCCAACCGAGACGTGAAGATTTTCTACACGCAACAAGACTTCTGTCATGTTCTCACCTGTTCGTTGGTATCGTCACCCCCTTATCAATGGATGCAATCAATCATGATACTACGGCTTTGCAAGATTTCAAACGGCAATTCAATTTGGAGCACTCATGGACGACGATTTGGTTCGAGCTTACGCACTCGAAGCACAGAAGGCTATGGAAGAAGAAGCCAACCGCCGAATTGCTGAACAAACCGATTCAGAAGAAGAGGAACGACTCAAGAACACTCGGATTGTAGATGTTGTCGAAACAGAACACCTCGTACCAGTTTTGCTTTCACGTTTGGGGCCAGTACGTGCAGCACTTGACGGACATGGCGGTGGTATCGCTGTCTCAAAATGGGAGCGTGGTTCAACAGGATTCAAGTTCGTTCTCGATCTCACAGGAGCATGCTTGTCGTGCGGTGCAGCCCCTGGTACGCTTGAAGGTGTCCGAAACGATTTGGAAAACGATTCAGAGATCGATCAAATTCAATTTTCATCCTCATTGCTCGACACCTTCGACGAGCTAGGCCGTGAGTTCATTCTTGCACACGGAAACGTCGAATTTGTTGATGTCTCAACGGGCAATTGAAAAGAGAAGGTCATGGGGTCGGTATTATGCCTGCATGGATGGATGGTACACGGGATGACCCAGAACCCTGCAAAGAAAGCGACATCGGGAAATTCGAAGTTACCGCACGAGATGGTCGTGCTCGCATCGGAAGGATGCACACTGCACATGGTGTTCTCGAAACGCCTGCGCTGTTACCAGTCATCAATCCAAACATTCGGACCATTGAGCCGAGAGAGATGTGGGATCGATACGGGATTCAAGGCCTCATTACCAACTCCTACATCATTTGGAAGCATGATGATTTGAAGCAGCATGCCGTTGAGAAAGGTGTTCACAATCTCATCAACTTTCCTGGCGTCATCATGACGGATTCAGGTACCTTCCAGTCCTATGTCTACGGCGATGTTGAGGTAGGTGTGGAAGAAATTGTTGAATTCCAACGCTCCATTGGTGTGGATATTGCAACCATGCTCGATGTCTTTAGCCGACCAGATATGTCTGAAGACGAGGTTATGCAAGCGGTTCAAACAACCATAGAGCGATGCAGAGCCTCGATTCTTGTTGCACAAGATACAATGCTCAACGGACCAATTCAAGGAGGAATCCATCGCCAATTGAGAAAGCAATCGGCGCAAGGAATGGGTCAGTTTGACTTCGCCGTTCACCCTATCGGTGGCATTGTCCCAATAATGGAGCAACATCGATACAAGGACCTCGCAAAGATCATGCTTGCTACCATCGGTGAACTTCCTCCTGAACGTCCACGACACATGTTCGGTTGCGGACATCCAATGCTGTTCTCAATGCTAATCGCACTTGGTGCAGATTTGTTTGATTCTGCAGCCTATGCATTGTTTGCCCGAGACGATAGGTTGCTCTCTCCACAAGGGACCTATCGGTTGAGTGATTTGCATGCATGGCCTGAACTCGTTCCTTGTGTTGTCAATTGGACGCCGGAAGGGGTGCGTAAACTCAAGCAGGAGGAAAGAACAAAACTCCTGGCTCGATACAATCTCGAGATAACGCTCGCAGAACTTTCTCGATGCAAGCAGGCGGTCCATGATGGAACCATTTGGCAACTTGCAGAGCATAGAAGCCATCAACATCCTGCCTTGCGTGAAGCCTTCCTCTGGCTGACGACACGACCCTTCACATCGAGTGTTCCATCGGATTTACTCGATGATTTGGTTCAAGACGACCGAGCGGCTGCCCGAGACTACCACCCAAGCGGAGGTATATGGGAACAAGATTGGTCCGAGGTTGTCAACAAACAAGCAACACAACGGAAGAAAGGTGAGCGATGGGGAGGGGAAGACACCCTCTCACGCCCGCACATCCTCGTTGCCCGCAAGCAGTTGCAACATCGATGGAGACCTGCTTCTTCAGACCCTCGAGATGTCTTGGTACTAAACGGAAAACCAGGACCTTGGCGTCAACGTTGTGATCTGCTTGTGCT
>CATISI010000194.1 GCA_949538025.1 Candidatus Poseidoniaceae archaeon | reverse complement strand
TGCCAAACGATGTGTTTGGACAGTTGTCGAATTCGTCAGGAATACCGTCGCCATCGCTGTCTACAGGAAGTTCGATGAGGTCGAAGATGTTGGCAACTCCATCCCCATCGGAGTCGAGACATCCAAAGTAACCCATCATGGTAGAGTTTCCGCTTATTTGTGGACAGTAGTCGGACATGACCGCCCCAGCGACAAATTGCCCAATTCCAGATGCAGTTCGTTCATCATTCCAAGACGCATTGCCCCAGTTGTCTCCATAACCATCGCCGTCGATATCACTCCATTGCGACGAAACTGTTGGAAAGAGGTCTGGGTTGTTACCCGATGTGTTGTCACCGTATCCATCACCATCCGCATCCAACCATTGGGTGGCATCAGTCGGGAATTCATCCATGAGATCGACGACCCCGTCGTTGTCACTGTCGATGAAATTGTTGGTGAATGGATGGCTGTCAGAATTGTCTCCAATTCCATCGTTATCGGAATCTTTTGTTTCTGTTGCATCAAGTGGGAATGCATCGGCATTATCACCTACCCCATCACCATCTGAATCCGTGGTTTCGTTGGCGTCAAATGGGAACATATCGGCGTTATCACCAGCACCATCACCGTCGCTATCGACGTATTCGAAGGCGTTGTTAGGAAACATGTCGGCATTATCGCCAACACCATCGTTGTCCGAATCCATGGTTTCATTCGGGTCATTCGGGAAGACGTCTGCATTGTCACCGACGCCGTCACCGTCAGAATCTGTGTCCTCATTCGGATCGAGTGGGAAATCGTCCGCATTGTTTCCGACACCATCTCCATCGGTGTCGAGTGTTTCCGTTGCATCCAGTGGAAATGCATCGCCGTTGTCGCCTACGCCATCGCCGTCCGAATCATTCCATTCTCCAGCATCGGATGGGAAGGCATCACCCGTGTCGCTGTACCCATCTCCATCCTGGTCTGGGCAACCTAACAAATCGATGGTTGATGTCCCCGCAACAGTATCGCAATCATCGTCAACGTTGAGAACGCCGTCCATGTCGATGTCGTCCTGAGCGATGTAGAGATATGAAACATTGAGATCAAGCATAGCTCCGTTATCGCCCCAAAGAGTGAGATCGACGGTCTCATAGGTACTCCCTGCTGTCGGTGCAATAACTTGGATGGTTGAATCATCGATGACTGTTGCAGTTACGTTGCCATATTGGCCAAACTGGATGCTCACCTCACTTGTCTCGACAAGACCAGCAGACATTGTAGCATAGCGCAAATTCTTGTTGTCATAGTCTGCATAGGCTGCATGGAGTTGGTGATTGCCATCGACTACCAATGCATTTGAACGACCTACATCAAGTCCTCCGGTTCCGTCTACGGTCATGCTTGACCATGAACCTGAAGCACTTCGAGTAGAGTACAAAAGGTCGTCAGTGCTTGATTTCCAATGGAGAACATGTGGTCGGTCGAGTGCATCGATGTACAACGATGTGTCGTCACCCGAGTCGCCAGTGATGCCACCCTGGCTCCAAAGTGTTCCTGGATATCCCTCAGCGTATCGAAGTCCGTTGGCGTTCTTTTGAATGATGAAGATGTCCCCATCTGACTTGACCTTTGTTTGCGTGTAATATCCCGGTGAGTTTGTATTCGAGTGTTGGTATTTGTCCCAAGGACCACTTTCGTTGGTGATGTAGTTGAAACGACTGTTTCGATGGTCGCGATACGATACATGGACGGCATCGTTGTCATCGATGTCAATTGAAGGATAGCAACCGATTAGGTCTGTTGATGTGTCAAGTGCTATCTTGTTCCACCCGCTTCCGTCATCGTAGGCCATATGCAGTCCTCCACAAACATAAGCAGGACTTGAGAAAACGATGTGTGCTTGGTTTTGTGAATTCACTGCGATGCCAGTACCGTAGGAATCGACATTGCTGGTCGTGTAAGGAATCGACCAATCGGAACCGTTGAAGTAGCGATAATGGAGGTAGTCTCCAGTCACCCAATGCGATACGTGGAGGTGGTCGTTGTTGTCAACGACCATCTCAACATCGCGATAATCCAGGCTACCTGAATTTGAAACGATGACAGATCGAGACCAAGAGGTTCCATCGTGAACAGCGTGTTTGAGTTGATGTGTGTCGTAGTTGTAGTAGACAATGTGAATGTCACCGTTTGAGGTTACTGCAATGGCTTGATCACCATAACCTCCTTGGACATAGTCTACAGTCGAAACGGTCCAAGAATGGGTCTGGCCATCGGTCGTGACGTTGTTGTAGGCAAGGCTGGTGAATCCTGAGCCAGTGATTGTGACCGTCTCGCCTCCTGTGGTCCAACCTGAGTTTGGACTGACAGAAATCACAGTGGATTCGGACATCTGAGGTTCTTGAATTGAACGCATTGAGGTATGTTCAGTCGTCAAGAACGGAGACGAAAGAACGGAAAGCAGGACAAAAACGACCAACGATGTTCGCATGTGACAATCACTGTAACTCCTGTCATAAACAATCTGTAACAGCACTGTTACTTATGGTATCAAGTATGGTATCAAGACTGTAACCTTTGAATTAAGAACGTCCTGTTCAGTGTGTTTATCGTGAGCGGAGAACCCAAACCAAATTGCGACCCGCTCTACGGGCGGGTCGATGCGCTCCTTGAGCAGTTGACGAAGTCAAAATCGTTGCACATTTTGATGATTCTCGATCAAAAAAACCAATCACTGCGCTTCTCTGAAATCAAAGACCGAGTTGATGCATCGTCAACGACGGTATCCCGACGGCTTGGTGAACTGATTGAGTTTGACCTCGTTGAGCGTACCAAGATGAGTGAGGAATCGAAGACGCATGAATATGCGATTACTGGATACGGGAAACAATTGAGTCCTATTATGCACGCCTTCTATGATTGGGTCAAGCAAAAGAATTCATCTTGATACTATTGAGAACTGCTTACATCTGCCAAGAGGATATGACCAATCAAGGATGCTTCAATTCGGCTCGCATCGATGGCTCCATCAAGCGAAATTCCGAGGTTCTTCGCTCCATCCAGATTGATTTCCAAGGATTCAGAGGACTTTGAAAGGCCAAGCCCATTGAGAAGTTTGTTGGCTTCTTGATTAATGGTTTCGGAATTCATCGATGTTGTTTGATCAGGAATATGGAGCAACCATCCAGATGTTGACTTGTTCTGTAAACCGGCTCGCTTGAAGGCTTCCGATACGTTGTGCGTACCAGCTAAAACCCGCAAGAATTCAGCATCGAGGGTTCGTGCTTGTGCAGTTCCTCGCTCTGTGTTTCGGTTGCTAACCGTTGTTGCGGTCCACAATTGTCGTGACGTTTGAGCGACATCAGAGCGGCAAAAGACCCAGCGTTGATTGGGAACGATCTTTTGGAAGGATTGCACAAAGGATTTCAATTCCAATGGCTCGTTGCTTGTCCAAGACCAACAAGGAAACGTCTCCCACATTGCGATGCCCTGCACCGACATGCCTCATCAACTCTACGCAAAATCTTCGCCATCAAGCGGCATATCATCGCTTCGTTTCTTGACCGGAACAGTTCCACGTTCCTTCTGAACCACTTTCTTGACCTCTGTCATGATGTTGTTGACCAACTTTGGACCCCAGCCTCTCCACGAGGCGACCTTTTGCTGATCATTATGGGTCATGGCGAGTACGTCTTTCGGTGTTCGAATTCCAATGGAAGCGAGCGAACGAGCACGCTGCCGGCCAACGTGACGGATTTTGACCAAGTTCAACAAATCCGACTTACAACCGTGTCGTACACGTTGACGAAGAGTATCCAACTCGGAGGACAACTGAGCAAGAACAGGCATGTGCTCATCAGCAAAAACGTCGTCATTGAGCAGGATTTCCCGACCGGCATACAACAGCCAATCCATCAAATCTACACGGTGATGAACATCTCCAGGGGAGACATCGAGTTGCTTCTCAATTTCTCGCATGGTTTCTTCTTCGAACCAGTGCTCAAGACACCATGCAGATTTGACAAGTCCGAGATGTCGTTCTTCGTATGGAATATCATAGAGGAGTTCATCTTCAACTGATGCTGCTTTCAATTGCAGGTCAGAACCGATGGTCAAATCTGCTGTTTTCGCCCAAAGTGAGGCGAAGTCAGGTGTGCTGCACGCTAAATGCGTCAATCCAAAGGAGCTCACAGGTCCATCTTTCCGCACCATGCGACGCACGGCACGGCGCATCCCTGTTCGGAGTATCGAAGCGGAGAGAGGATCAAGATACAACTGAGCAACACGCTCACCAATCGGTGTTGCTTCGTATTTCATCGATGGCGGTTCGCCCGATGCATCACTCCAACCCCCTACGTTGTTGAGGGACGTGGCTGAGACGAACCCTAGGGAAGGCGTGGCATAGGATGACAGAGCAGATTTGGCTTGTCGCTCCTCTCGAAGGGTAACGCCACCGGATTCTTGGGCAACATTGACCCACACAGGAACATCATCATCCCATGTTTCATCTTGATCAATGACTTTGTCTTGCCTGCGAGCCTCGTAGGTTTCATCAATGCCCAAGCGTCGTAAGAAGCGTTCCTCAACCAGCCAATCAAGCATTGAATCAAGCCGTTCTTGCAGTTGGTTGGTCGGCATCGTGGTTCCAAGGAAGGTGGCATCAAAGAACGAGCCAATGGAATCTCGATGGAGCAACCCTCCTGTTGCAACACAGGACAAGAGATGCATACGCATCGCTGGTTCAGCAGAAAGTTTGGAAGATATGTCTTCGATGGGTCCGAAAAAGTAGCGTTCACTCACCTCATCGGCGACCTGCCAACCGTCCGTTCCTTTGCATAGCACCCATGCTTCCCCAACGGGATCGTATCGTGGACGACCAGCTCGACCGAGCATCTGGTGTACTTCCATGACAGGGAGTGGTCTGCTCATTCCATCATCCCAACGTTTTATGTCTCGAACCAAGACACGTCGAGCAGGAAGATTCACGCCTGCAGCAAGCGTTGGCGTTGCACATAAGGCAAGAAGAAGGCCTTTTTTGAAAGCAGATTCAATGCTTTGACGTTGTCGATGTGTGAGTCCAGCATGGTGGAAGGCTACTCCGCCACGAATGCAATTTGCGAGCAGTTCACCCATACTCGTTTGCGAACGTCCTTCGAGTGATTCAGCGACTTGTTCCAACTCAAGCAGTCGTTCTGGCTGTTCCTTTGCAAATCGTTTCTTGACCCGTTCTGAGAGTTTCTTAGCTTCTGATTGAGCGCTACGTCGCGTCCCGACAAAAACAAGAACTTGACCACCTTGTTCAATTGTATCCTGAACGACGATCCACGCAGGGTGGCTCAACGGGCCTTCGAGATGACGTGGAGGTGACAAGACATTTTGACTCGAGTCAAGTGAAGATGACTGAATTTTACGAGGTTCCAAATGACGGTCATGCAATGTGGCGTATTCGAGATCGACAGGACGCCAATCGGATTGAACCAAGGTAGCGTCAAGCCACTTGGCGAGAATCTCGCAATTTCCAACGGTTGCTGACAATGCGATCAACTGCGCATTCGGTCGTAGGGTTCGCAATCGGGTGAGATTGATCTCAAGCGTTGGCCCTCGACTCGCATCATGCAACAAATGGAATTCATCCGCAACCACAACCGACACATTGCTCATGAGTTCAGAGCGGCTACGCATCAAGGAGTCGAGTTTCTCCGATGTGCAAATCAGGATGTCCGAGTCATCGATGTTCTTCGCTTCGGATGTTGCATCACCAATGCCAAGGCCGATTTTTAATCCGAGGTGCTGACCTATCTCCTTGAGCTCTTCGAATTTTTCGCTTGCGAGCGCTTTGAGCGGTACGATATAGACAGCGCGCGAGCCTGGGTTGTGATTGAGAAGTTGATTGAGAATCGCTATGTAAGCAACAAGCGACTTGCCTGATGCAGTTGGAATTGCTAGCAAAATATTGTGTTGGTCAAACAAGGGTGCCATCGCCTCAAATTGAGGTGGATGAAGTCGTTCAATGCCCCACTCTGATTCAAAAAAATCGATGGCTTTCTCCGGCAAAGAAAGGTTTTGAATCGACCTTTCCTCTTCGCCCATAACCGTAGGTTACGCCAACGGCTGAAAAGGAATGCGCTCCGTCTTGGCTGCCGACACGCCTAAGTCCTTCCAGTCGATACGAAGTTCATGGACGAACAGACTGAACTCCTGATTGACCAACGCCTCTCTGTGTTTTCAGATGAACCGGATCTCAACGACTGGTTCGAGGTTATGTGTGGTGCAGCAATGGCTGTCCTCGGATTGTTCCACCTTGTGACTCCGGGAGAACTTGTTGATCCTGACCTCATGCGCTGGTTCGCAGCCTCTGTGGTTGCTGCTGGTGCAGTTTGGGCTGGACATGGTCTGAAAGACATGGCCGTCAAAGAGATGCGTCGTTCTGCTGCAATGATGGAATTGAGCGCATCTTCTTCGTCTGGCAGCAGCATTGACCATGGACTGATTCGTGATGTTCTTCTCAATCCAGATGCTTACAAGGAATTTCTCACGAAAGCCTACCAAGAGGCTTGGGATGACGGCATCATCACCGAGGAAGAATTGGCTGAGTTGAAGCAATTCCAGAGTGCACTGGGCATCAGCGATGAGGAAGCAAAAAACATCTCCGAGAAAGCCAAGAAAGCATCCTCAGAAGAGTGATGTCCAAATTGTTCTGCTTGAAGCGTATGCTTCAGCCAATTGCTTCGCTTTCCTATGTCGCTGTTCTTCATTGACGATGATGGCAAGACAAACAAAAATCGATACGATTGTGACGATTCCGGCGTATGGGATAATACCGCTGGTTGTTCTTAGTGCATCGAACGAAGGCGTATCTTCTGCATCAAATTGGTTCGAATATTGGACTTGGAGATCCAATAGATCAAGTTCACAATCGCACAATGTCACTGTAATCCGCTCAGGATAGAGTGATGTTTGCAGCCGCTTCCAAGAAGCATCATCGATACCTGCGGGACGTGTGGCCCATGTCGGTGATGATAACGACCCAAACGAAGAGGTCGAGATCATCGCAGTATCAATGTGATGAATTGAGTTTGAAGGTTGCTCATCCACAACAAGCAGTGCTTCCAACATCATCAAATCGAGGAGCAATGCACGGGTTGCGATAATGGAAAATGTGACGATTTGTTCATCAAGACCGTCTGTGATTCTTCCACTGCGGGATTCAGAAATCTGATCGAAGACAAGCTGATCAATCCTGACATCATCAAGGTCTTCTACAATGAGTTGCCACCGCCCATCTTCTCGTTCGTATGCTGATTCAATGTTCAGCCAGAGCTTCAAATCTTCGCCATCTCGAATACCAAAAGTCGCTCCGACGTGGTCGACCATGGTCGCCTCAGGTGTTGCAGGGCTTGATACATCCCAGAGTTGTTTGACTCGCTCGTCCATAAGTTGCTCTAAGGACCATTCTGCGTCAGATTGTGATTCATCGGCCATGGTCCATAGGGGACTCACAACACCGCTCAAGAAGAGCAGTACGACAGCCGGAACGAAAACAAAGGAACGCAGCCGAGTGGATGTTGTTGAACGATAGAATTGAGCTGCAAAGAAGATGAAGAATCCGATGACTGGGAACAACATAACTCCATTTTGCTGCGACAAATCCTCTGCTTCTCCAGTGGAGAAATCAAAGAACTGGGCTTCATACGAAACCTTCCCTTCAAATTCTGAAGCATCTGTTGGACCTGAACTCTCCACAGCATAGACACCGCTCCAAATGTAGGGTTGAAACCGATCGGTTTGACCATTCAGACAGAAGACATAGTCACCAGGATCGAGCGCTCGCCAGCGGTAATTGGTAACAATTTCATCACCCTCTACTTTGGTGATAACTTCAGGTGCAGCGACTTGCAACCCTCCAGCAGTTCTCAAACGATGGATTCCGTTGCTTTGCTGCAATTCGAGCGGTACGTCCTCCCACTGAATAAGAATCCGCATGATTTCATTCGCTTCAACGTTGAAGGACCAACAATCGCTATCATCCCCAACCAGCGCCCCGTAGTGAACATCCTCGAGTGATGTCGATTTGGGTTGCAGTGCGCTTGAAGGCTCGTCCACATCCTTGGCAGCAAGGTTTTCTGACCAAGCAATGTCAAGTTTAAGAAACGACGCGCCGCGTAGATGTAACTCCCATGTTGAGGGGCGATCAACGGTGAAAACAACTCGCGCACGAACGGCATCTCCTGGCCACAAAAGACGTCCTTTGTCGAGATTCAATGATGTATCTTCCCATCGATGACCAGTTCCTCCACCAGTACTCGGAAGGGCTGAATTCTCTGATTCGAGGTCCGTAACACTCGACCCAATGATGAGTTTGACGTCCATTTCAGGTGTGTATACGCCGATAGCATCGCCCTGAACACGCAGATCGATGAACAACTCATCAAGCATTTCTGGGAGGACGGCCAACTCTGTTTGTGCAGGTATCATATCAAATTCGATAGCAACGGATTCTGTCATCAGAGGATTAGCTTGGACTGAGCCAGAGATGATTTCCTCTCCAATTGGAACAGGCGTCAGTTGACAATTGTCATCGGATTCACAGGAGAAATACAGTGTACCTCCGTTTTCTTGGTCGGTTAAGGAACCGCTTGCTGGAAGAGCAAGCATACAAAGAAGAACAACGATGGAAATACATCCTGTTCTCTTGTTCATAGATTGACCTCGTTTGTCCGAGATATGATGACTTGTTTAGTTTGCTTCCTGCGTGTTCATGACGTCGACGAGAATGGTTGAACATGCTCTGCATCGGAAACGACCGTTCGCTCTTCGTTTTCGCGGATACTTCTTGTCGCAGGTTGTACATAACCACAACCATGTTGCCATCCTTTTTCGTAGAAATTGTGTGAATTCACGACCACGATCCGCTCCTTCATGAGGCCACAACTGTTCAAGTCGTCGAAATGTAGCGTCATGAAAACGATTTCCAAGCGCATGTAGGTACTCATGATACAAGACAAAGCGAGCATAATCATGCCATGAAGAGTGCAATAACATCGGATGTAAATCGACCGTCTCTACATCCGCGGTTTTCAACTCTAATGCATTTGCACCACGTCGAAATCGAGTCACGCCGTGGCGTTGCGTAGCATTACGTCTTAAAACTGCTAGTCGGATTGGATTGAGTGAATTCAAACGTGATTCGTTTTCAATTCCGATTGTTTTCATTTGTTCAAGAACGTCATCCTTCAATCGATCAAGGACAATTGATTGCTCCTTGGAAGGTTTTGCCATGCTTGTACCTCAATTCCACCGATGATAAGCAGGGTGGCCTTCTTTGACAGCTACAAACAACCCTTTGCCAGTTGCACAGACCTTGTCATTGGCCTTTAATTCCATTCGAACATGGACTCTGTCCTCACCAATCTCTTCCGGATGTGCTTCAACATGCAATTCGGTTCCAATCGGTGTTGGTCGTCGCAACGAGACAGAGTAAGATGCAGTTACAGTGCACGGTGGTTCATCGAGCCCGTGTTCGTCCATAAGGGCGATGGCTGCAGCCCAATTTCCGTGACAGTCGAGGAGTGTCCCAATGATGCCACCGTTGACCATGCCTGGAAAGG
>CATISI010000193.1 GCA_949538025.1 Candidatus Poseidoniaceae archaeon | reverse complement strand
TTGGGTCCTCAACGGTCGAAAGATGTGGATCACCAACGGTTGCATCGATGACCAAGGCACGCCAGCAGACATTGTCTGGGTCTATGCCCGAACTGGTTACGATGAGAAAGGACGTGTCAAACTCTCGACCTTCCTCGTCGAGAAAGGCATGCCAGGTTTCAGCGTAGGTCAGAAGATTTTCGATAAGACAGGGATGCGAGCATCAAACACTGCAGAACTCGTCTTTGACGACTGCGTTGTTCCTGCAGCAAATCTTGTTGGTGAGGAAGGTGGTTCTTTGCTTCACATGATGGGCAACCTCGAAATCGAACGTCTCACACTTGCGGGGATGTCGGTTGGTATTGCACGCCGTTGCCTTCACGAAATGAACAAATACGCTTCGGAGAGAGAAGCATTTGGTGTTCAGATACGATCCTTTGGACAGATGCAACGTCACATTGGTGAATCCTGGGCCAAGTACCGAGCCATGCGTGCATACGTCTACGATACAGCCAACAACATCAAACTCGGCAAATCAGGCCAGCGTCTTGATTCAGACGGTGTGAAACTGTTTGCAACAACAGCTGCGAAAGAAATTGCAGATGCAGCCATCCAAGTTATGGGCGGTTACGGATATGTGGCAGAGTACCATGTTGAACGACTCTGGCGCGACTCCAAACTCCTCGAAATCGGTGGAGGAACCTTGGAATCCCATCAAAAGAACATCACTCGCGATCTTGCGAAGGATTCTGAAGCCATCAATCGATGACTTCGTTGGTTTCCTTGATTCCAACCATTTGTTTCGTCATACGCCACGCTGACGTGATCATACTGACACCGATAATGGCTGCTGAAGCCAACACAGTTGTCCAAACCCAAGCGCTAGAAATCGTGGAAAGTGATTCCTCTGAGAGGAGCATTCCCATCATTGCTGCCATTGCAATGGCCAATGAAATTTGGATTCTGTACAGGGTAGGGACGGTAAGTACTGTTCCAACCCGAGCCATTCTGAAGAAAAGGAACATGGACCAAGAAAAGACACCAACGGTCCATAACAAAATGCTTGGCTCATAGGTGTTTAGGAAGAGAATTTCATTGTCGCGGAGATACCCATCCGCTGAGAACAACGAGACAAGGAGGAGAAGTGATGCTCCCATGATGTTGAGCACTTCGATTAGCACGTTGCCACTTCGAACCTTTCTTCGCTCAGGTTGAACATCTGGTTCCAAATCAACGATTGTTGTCGTTGAAACATCTTTGGTTACGGCAGTTCCAAGCTTGGTGATTCGCCTCTCAAGCATATCAAGTCGTTCACTAAGTCGGACCATTTCCTCGACAATCTGAATTTGTGCTTCGTTTTGGGAACTAAGCAACTCAAATTGTTGTGCGTCGACATCAGGCAAAACCATCATCGGCGGGGCGGCATCGATGTAACCCTCTTCCTTAATTTCGGATTTGATTGACTCTAGCTTCGCTTCCTTTTTCCTCTTTGATCGCTCTTTTGTCTCAACAACCTTGTTCTGAATTG
>CATISI010000192.1 GCA_949538025.1 Candidatus Poseidoniaceae archaeon | reverse complement strand
GATTGTGAAGAACCATTGAAAAAAGATGTGCATTTTTCGACGTATCGAGACCCGGGGCAAAACGAAGATGTTGTTTGGACAAATCTTGTACCAATCGACCAGCATATCGAGGATCTTTTGCAGCCCGATACAACCGATCCGTTGTTCCCCACAAGGCTGAAACGACCAGAATCGCCTGTTCATCACCACGAATCACTTCAGCAATCTTCTCGATATCGTCGGGTTCACGCAGACACGAACCGCCAAATTTGTGTATGACCCTGGCCTTCACAGAGCACCACGTTTCCTTGAGAGAAGGTCGCAGAGGACCAACGTCGTCATTGCCTTAGCAACACTCACTGCTCTCGGTCCAAGCACTGGGTCGTGCCGTCCCTTGACAGTAAGAGGCTTCTTCTCCCCGTCGGAAAGGTCCAACGTGGTTTGTTCATGAGCAATACTTGATGGTGGCTTGAGTGCTATTTGCGCGTACACATCTGAGCCAGATGTCAATCCTGCAATGCTACCGTCAGGTTGCTCACCTTCCTGCACTGGGTTGTCTTTGGTGCCGCCCCAAGCATTGTTATGTTCCAAACCAGTCATACGAACGGCCCCAAATCCTCGTCCGAACGCTACGCCACGCGCTGCTGGAATCGATAGATAGGCTCGGCCTAAGGCCGGTTCAAGTCCATCGAACCAAGGCTCACCAAGGCCTATTGGTAGATTCGATACGAGTACATCGACTCGGCTACCAATCGAGTTGCGTTCCTTTCGGATGCGTTCAATTTCTGTTTTCATCGCTTCAACAACATTCGGATCTCGGCATCGCAATTGTTCACACAATTCGTTTTCCCATTCTTCAGGACAATCGTCGATTCGTGCAGATTCGATTGTACCGATGGCAGCAACATGTGCTTCAATTCGAATGTCTTCTAGCATAGGCTCGATGATTGCCGCAGCAGCAACAAGTCCTGCCGTTAATCGAGCGGATGAGGACCCCCCTCCTCTCAAGTCTGCAAAACCCCCAGTTCTCAGTTGCATCAAAAGATCTTGATGGCCGGGTCTTGGATGGTTTGGAATGAAGCTGTAATCGCTTTCTCGTGCATCCTTGTTTCGAATTTGAATTAAAATGGGTTGACCTGTAGCAAATCCGTCGTAAACACCTGTGAGCAAATCAACAACATCATCTTCTCTGCGTTTGCTTGCGAAGTGACCACCAGGTCTTCGTGTCGACATACGTTGAGCAATGCGCTCTTCATCGATTGGAAGTCCAGCAGGAACGCCCTCCAATAAGGCGCCGACCAAGTGACCGTGGCTCTCGCCAAACAATGTCACAGACAGGGTTTCCCCTAGGCGCATCTTCATTGGGCTCAATGTCATCCAATCATCACGTACTCAAGAACTTGAGCCTTATTCCTCGGACTCGGAATTCTCAGGATTTTTGAATCTGGTTTTGATGATGGTGAACTCAGGATGTTTGTTTTCGTACCACATCTTGAGGCGCTGGATGACACCCTCCAATTGGATTGGAATCACAATCACAAGTGCTGTTCCTGAACCGCTGAGGCCTGCTGCACGGGCACCATTGACTAGCGCATCGTTGGCCAAAATACGTGCTTTGTGATCCTTTGTTGCTCCGATAACACCTCGGCCATTGAGCGTTAATGCGACCAATTCATTCCCGTCCTGTATGGCGTTAAGTGCTTGAACGAAGTGTTGTTGATGCGGCAAAAAGTCCTCCAATGCAGGGCGAGAATCTCTCGGTCCACGAGATATTAAGAGCACCATCCAATCCTCTCTCGCTGGACCATCTCCCTCAAGTAAAACGCCTTGTGCAACATTAGGTTCGTTTGCATTGATCAATTTCCAGCCACCCGATGCACAGGCCCATGTATCGTCGATACTTCCTGTGAGGGTAATTTCGGCACGTAGTTGAGCATCGACTGCGATAGCAACAAGTTCATGCAATTCAAGCGTTGCACCGGTTGAATCACAGAGGGCTCGAACTGCAGCAACACACAGTGCGGAAGATGACTTCAGCCCTTCTCGTGCAGGAATTTTTGATTGGACGGCCCAATGAAGATTTTCCGCTTCAATAGGTAGTTCATGTCCAGCTGCTACCCAAGCAGCGACGATGTGTGGTAGAAGTCCATCGTTGTCATGGACATCACGTTTGCTTTTCTTGTCGAGAACTCGAACCAAAATTGGCAGGTCGAGGGCCATGCTTACACCGTATCCAGTACCGGCTGCATGGAGAAGACTGCATGCGCCATGAGCCGATCCTTGTCCCAATACAGCCATCTGTCAACGCTCCTCAGACGATGCTGAGATGCTTTGTCCAACATGCCGTGTTGATGTCGAGGAGTGACCGAAAATACAGTCACCTACTGAAAGGTCTGTAACAGAACAAGCCTCACCGTTTTGTATAACCAAGCGAACCGTCTCCGCTTGCTGAATGAAGACATGACCTTCATTAGTATTTTCATCCTCAAACCTCAATAGAATAAACGGTCGAGTCTCTATTTTCATTCGACCAATAATTGCTTTGCGTGATGTTCCATCGTTTCTCGCGATGAGCACTTCGTCTCCTGAAGTCAATTCGCTGAGGTATTTCGTCCTGCCATCTGCCATGTACGAGTACGCATCAACACTCCCGGCATTGATACGGAACGGGCGCGTTGGAACATACTTGGATGCAATCGTTTCACCGTGAATGAGTACGAATGCTTTGGCGGTTGAACCAACCAGCATTCCCTCTCCTTCCCCGAGCATTGAGAGCAAATCCACGCATACACGATCACCCGAATGTCCTTCTTGGATGTCGGTGATGGTCATCAAGGAGAGGTCGACGTTCTGTTCATTGTTTCCAAGACAAGAATCCTCTGAGGTTGATTCCTCAAGACGAATTGATTTAACGACCAGAGCAGATTCTAAGCAATCCTCAGTGCAAAGCAACGCATCGACTCCAATGTTCAGTGCGAAACCCGCTCCTTGTGCTTCAACAGGCTTCATAATTTGAGCTGCAACTTTGGTAGGCGTGCTTTCGGTTGCAGCGATGACGTTCTCGATTGGGATCATGGACCAATCTTCGAAGGTAAGAAGAATCCATTCAACGCTTCCTGCAAGGCTGCGTGCCTTTGCTTGCGCCTCGGCAGAATCGATGTGAACATGACCGCCAATGAGAATGTGGTTACGATACAGCAAACCATCTTCGCTGTAGATATCGGGCCCAGGTTGCCCTGAGTAGAGGCCATCAACGCCTTCATGCCCCTTCAAAACGGGTGCATTAAGCCAGACTTCCATGACGCTTCCTCACAATCCGACTTCGTTCATAGCATCATCGACAGTCTTGTCGTGATGGACGATGAGGACAAGGGCTCTAGCAACAACTCCTGGCTGTTCATGAGCGAAGACTTGTCGGCCCATACAAACACCTGCAGCACCGTTTTTTATCGCCATCTCGACCATCGTGAGCATGTCACGAGTGTTGGTCTTGGCTCCACCTGCGACGAGCAATGGAATCGGAGCTGCACCCGTGACGCGTCCAAAGGATTCCTCGTCACCGGTCCACGTTGTTTTCCCAACATCACAACCGATTTCAAACGCAACACGAGCTGCGTGGGCGACGCCGTTGGTTGTGTCTCCATCGACGATGTTGAGATTTGGGCCACGGGCATAGACCATGCCTAAAACAGGCAATTCGAGGTGATGACAAAGTGTCGTCAATTCGCCGAGTGCTTCCAACATGTCTGCTTCGCCATCCGAACCGATGTTGACTTGAGCAGAAGCAGCAAGACCTCCTCTGGATACAACCTCAGAGGCTTGACCAACCGATACCTTGCGAGAAGCATCAGGACCTCCATGCCGAGTTGATGCTGAAAAGTGAATCACCATATTGGTGTCAGTCCCCTCGCAAAGGTGACTGTAGTGACTTACGACACCTTTCTGCGCAACGATGGCATTCACTCCGGCAGAAATTAAATCATGAATGAGGGCTTCAGTGTCCTCCAATCCATCGCATGGGTAATCCGACATGCCATGATCGATTGGAATCCACACGCCTCGTCCATTTGGAAGAAGTGCTGCAAGCCGTTCGGACTTGTTCATGATCCGACGAGATGCTTGACACATTCAATGCTTTGCATACATGCAGCCATGAAATAAAGGAAGCAAATGATAAAAGACACAGTACGTCTTCCACAGTACATGGACTCGGGATCCATTCTTGTTTTGGCCATTCTCGGTGGTGGCTTTATTCTCGGTGTCTGGTTTATTCTCATTCGTCGTGATGCAGCGCTCGAAGTGCGCCAGGGCATGGTTGCTGATGGCCTCAGAGCACCTGTTCAGAGCTCAAGTTTCTCAAGCGCTCGCTCCGAATTCGAGCGTAAGCTGATGATGATTGAATCCGAACGTCGTCGTCGAAATCTCTCTGGTGGAGTGAGCGTTTCTTTGATTCCGCAAGAACAGCAGCCGGTTGAACCTGTGCATGAGGAACCTTTCTGGGAAGAACCGCCAGCGGAAGAAGAACCGGAAGAGGAACATGAAGAGACAGAGGAAGAGATGCTTGAACGCCGTCGCCAGCGCGATGAGGAATGGGCTCGTCGCGAAGAGGAAGAAGAGCGTCGCAGGCGCGAAGAGGAAGAAGCAGCCATGGCTGAGCAGCAAGAGCGACTCAATAAACAGCAGGAAGAACAGGCTGAGAGAGACCGAATCGAAGCCGAAAAGGCTGCAGAAGAAGCCCGTGCAAACGCAGAACGAAACGCAGCGGCTCAAGCAGAACGAGATGCAGAGGAAGCCGCTCGTCAAGCCGAACTCGCCGCTGCTGAAGAGCAACGCCTTGCAGAAATACGAGCAGCGCAAGAAAAGGACGCACTCGAACGTCGCCAAGCCGCCTCCCGTGCGCTCGAAGAACTCCGTGCGCGTCTCGAGCGTGAGGGTGCACGCTCCTCGGATGTCCAAGTTTCCTTGATGTGGAACAACTACAACGATCTCGATCTTCACGTCGTTTGTCCATCTGGAGAGCGTATTCACGGTGGCAACCGAAAATCTGCTTGTGGCGGCCATCTTGATGTTGATGCGAATGTTCGACCAGATTCCCGTAAACCGATTGAAAACGTTGTTTGGCCTGAGGGTGAAGCACCTGCAGGAACCTACCAAGTCTTCGTTCACTATTACAAGAAACACAAGAAGCGACGTTCAAAAGATCCAACAAAGTTCCAAGTCATTGCCAATGCGTACGGTGACCTCATGGAATACACAGGTGAACTCACATTCGGTGAAGAGATTCAACTTGTCTGCAGCTTTAACGTTCCAACCATGGAAGAACGAGAGCGAATCAAGCGAGACTTGGAAGAACAAATTCGACGCTCAGAAAGTGGAGAGATATCTGCTGCTCAAATCCTTGTTGACGAAGCCACACCAAAGCAAGTCGAGTTTGGTGATCTCGTCGACGAGATTGAAAGCGAACTTGGTGATGAACCTGAAGACGATGGCTCTGGTGTGCCGCCTGCGCCTGACTTAGGCTGATCAAGAAAGGATGTCGTCAAGACGATTGTTCTTGAGCGCATTACGAACGCTTCGTGCAATGCGACGGCCGGTTGACATTCGAGTTTCATTGATGTCCGAGTACGGAGAGCCTCCGACGAATGGATTGGATCCTGCAACAATACGTGCACTGATTTCAAACACCTTGAATTCAAGTGAGTCTGTAACGATGGTTTCGAGACAAAATGGACCGATCATACCTCTTGATTCGTCCTCGAGTTCAAACGATGCAGCGACGGTCCCCTCAGCCATCTCAAAGGCACGAGGGAGCAAGGATTCACGGATAACAACCGGTTGGTTACCAGTGACAACAAAGGATGGTTCCATGCCCGCCTCACGAAGGTCTCGGAGTGAACCCAATTTGTAGAACTCGTCCACATTTGCCTCATCACGGCGGTCCATGGAAAGTAGTTCTAAGCGTCCAAGGTTCTTCCCAGCATATTTGCCACGACCTTGGACTTGGTAGCCGTCTGTAGCAAGAGGGTCAAAGAAGAAATGGAGGTAATATCGGCAACCAAGGACGTATTCTTGGATGGTGAATTCTTCTTCAATGTCGACGTTTCGACGGAAGTCACGATAATCTCGAGCGATGAAATAACCTCGGCCACCTTTGGCTCCAGCGTATTTGACAATCACAGGTCCGTCGATATCGTGTGGGTCCTCAAGGACCTTTGGCATGGTACATCCGCCAGCGACCAACCAATCACGTTGCTTTGCACGACTGCTTTCCCAGCGAAGAATACCACGATTTCCAAAGGTAGGAACTTCGAGATTTCGGAAGTTCTCACTTCCAAGATATTCAACCAGCGATCCGTGTGGAACGATGATGTCGTTCTTTTCTCGGACCCATTCTGCATAATCGAGCATCTCTCG
>CATISI010000191.1 GCA_949538025.1 Candidatus Poseidoniaceae archaeon | reverse complement strand
TCATCATCATCCGAACCAGAGTCATCTTGTACATCCGTTTCTTCGACGGCTTCGGGACCTTCATCCAATGCTTCTGATTTAGCCTTCCAACTTTGCGCCGCGGCTTCCAATTCTTCCTTCTTGAGGTACGCATTGCCGTCTGCGTTGAAATCTTGTGCAAATGCAATGAATGCCTCCTTCTCTGATTCATCAATTTCATTGGAATCCATTACTTTCGACAAAACGTTTTCGTTGTATTCAAGGCTTGAATCAGCCTGTTGTTCTTCTTCAGCGTCTTCTAATTCCTCGCCACCAATGATTGCCTGTAATTCCTTTAAATCGATGAGGCTATCTCCGTCCTCATCAATTGCTTCGACCAAGCGATCGACTTGAGATGGCGGCAAATCTGCAAGATTAAGTGAAAGTAAACCGTCACGAAGTTCACCAGAGTCAATCATATCGTCGTTGTTGGTATCGAACCGTCCGAATAGAGTCTTTACATCCATCTTATTATTGGCCATCCACGTTCGAAGAATATCTACTACATCATCTGCTACGAAGACAACACCACATTCAGGACATTTTGTTGAATCCAATGGTACAAGTGCATTGCATGCGCCACACTCCCCAAGTGCCTCATCTGAAACACCCGAGAAAGAAACTCCACACTCAGGGCACTCCTTCGAGTCAACAGGAACAATCGCACGACAAGAACCACATTCGGCCATAGGAATATCTTCATTTTCTTCGGACATAGTTTGTCACCGATTCTCACCAAGACATGAGCGAATATAATGATTGATGGTCATTTAGACGATGAAACCTATTTATCATCACTGTTAAGCATGGACAAGAGGAACAAATATGTCTGGTAGGATTCATTCAATCCCTGCGGAAAGTACTGAGTCCTTTGTTGAATCAATCGATAGGGTCGAATCATCCGGTGCGCAGTCACTCGTCTTCATTTCACGATATCCTGCATCAAGATTAATCGATCATCTGGACATCTCTGAAATTCAATGCTACTGGCTTACAAACAGTGAAGCGAAAGGAGCGTTGGAGCCGAGTTTGGAGAAACTTAATCATTTTACAGAGTCGTTAATCTCATCGGAACAGGGACTTCTTTTTATTGAGGGCTTTGAGTGGTTGGTATCAATTCATGGTTTTGAGGCCGTTCATTCCATGCTACGATCGTTAGCTGAAAAAGTATCGATGAGTCGTTGGTCAATATTCCTCTCATTGTACGAATCGAGTTACAATCGACAAGAATTGTCAAGACTCTTGAGAGAAGCACCGACTTTTGAATTCACATCAAGTGAGATGACCATTCATAATGAAAGTGCGGAAACATCCCAATTCCGTAAGAGCATCTCAGAACAAACCGTCGAGATGGATTTGAATGTGGATGGCACCCCAAAACTTGTACTACTGACAAAACTTCCACGTAATGGTTTCACTAAGCAAATACTTCAGCGACGCATTCTCCAATGGAGGCGGATGGGGATTGATACTTCAGAAATAGAAGCAAGTTTGTATGCGAATGATCTCGACATTGTATATGCAGAATACACAATTGTCGAGGAAAAGATTCGGAGAGCCACTGAATTAGAACGTTATGTTGTTACGAACATCAGTGACACGCAAGAGCGTGCAATTGCTCTCTTCCGATTACGACAACTCACTGGACTAGAACAGCTTGAGAAACAGTACTTTTCAGAGTGATTTGCGCAATGGTGTTTCCAGCATTGATTGAATCACAGACAACCAACTCGACGATGTGAACTCAATGGCTATGGTTTGTATCTCTTCACTCGTGTTGCGGTCCTCAATACCTGGCAGCACAACATTGTTCAGGCAACGAATCAGAGATTCAATGCACGTCGAGGATGGTTTCTCAATCAATTGAATGGCCCTATGCGCCACAAATGCCTCACAAGCAAGCACTTCTCTACAACGCTGAATGGCCTCTAATAGATTCCAACTTGCAGTCGCACCCATGCTAACGTGGTCCTCTTGTCCGGCTGAAGTTGTCGTTGAAAAAGCGGTACGTGGGTTCGCATGACCACGCAATTCCCCCAAAGATGCTGCAGCAACATATTGCACAATCATCAGACCAGATTCGAGGCCAGGATTGCCTGCCAAGAAAGGCCGTATTGCGCGACGATCGGGATCGAGCATCTGGTCAATGCGACGCTCACTTATTGAGGACAATTCAAACAAACCCAGGCTCATTGCATCCGCTACGAGGGCGAGAACCTCCCCATGAAAGTTGCCTTGGGATACAACTTCATGCGGACCTGGATTCTCTGGCGTTGGAAAAATCAGAGGATTATCCGTGGATGAATTCAATTCGATTGAAACAGTTTCAATCAACTTATGAAAAGATTCCTGAATTGGACCGTGTACTTGAGGTATGCATCGAAATGAGTATGGATCTTGGACACGATTACAGTCGCTATGGTGGTGAAGAATTTTTGAATCCGACATAATTTCATTCATTCTTGATGCTACGAAAAGTTGACCCAGATGTGGGCGCGTCTGGTGTATCCTTTGATCAAATGGCACCAAGGTCGATTCGGTAGCATCAATCGACATACCCGCAACGATATCGGCGTATGTGAGCAATTGTCGCAACTGCTCAACTGCAATGGCAAGCATGCCTGTGATGAGACTGGTCCCATTAATGAGTGACAAACCATCTTTTGCTCTCAGGGTTAGTGGAGCCAGTTCGCATTCTCGAAGTGCATCCATGGCATTGTACACTTGCCCATTGAATTCGACAGGCCCTTCACCGACGAGAGCGCAGGCTAAATGCGAGAGGGGTGCGAGGTCACCACTTGCGCCGAGGCTGCCAATGCGAGGGACGACGGGGTGAATTCGATGGTTAAGGAACGCTTGCAGTTGTAAAACAACATCAGGATGGCAGCCAGAGTGACCTTTGACGAGCGAATTGAGGCGAACACACATCATTGCACGAACAATTTCAGTTGAAAGATTAGGGCCAATACCTGTAGCATGGGAGCGAATTAAATTCAGCTGGAGCTCCTCAACTTCTTCTTGACTAACCTGTGTATGAACAAGCGAACCAAATCCGGTATTGATGCCATAAACAGTACTATTCCCCTCTATGATGCGATCAACAACGTTGCGTGCAATTTGTACGCGTTGCATAGCATCTTTCGAAATTTCAATATCGGCCCGGCCGTGGGAAACGTCCCAGACATCTAATGTATTCAGCGTTGTACCGTCGAGTGTTACAGTTCGGCTACGCATATCAATCGTCTCCAAATAGATCATCCAGGAGGCCGTCGTCAACAAGTTCCGGTATTGTCACACGCAGGTTCGCATTGATATCCATAGCACGTTCAATTGATGTTATCGCACCAGAATTGCGAGCCCAAGCACGACGAGCGACCCCGTTTGTGACATCCCAATGCAGCATCGAATGTATGCGACGTTCCGAGTCCGCAGATCCGTCGATAACCATCCCAAAACCACCATTTGAAACTTCCCCCCAGCCAACGCCTCCTCCGTTGTGCAAACTAACCCAAGTTGCGCCACGCATAGCATCGCCGACGAAGTTGTGAACAGACATATCCGCTGTCCATTTTGATCCGTCACGTATGTTTGCGGTTTCACGGTACGGCGAATCAGTACCGCTGACATCATGATGATCACGACCAAGAATGACTGGTGCTGAAATAATACCTTCTGCAATCGCTTTATTCATGGCGCTAGCTATACGCGTGCGACCTTGTTCATCGGCATACAAGATCCGGGCTTTGGAGCCAACGACAAGTTCATGTCCGTCTGCTTCACGAATCCAACGAAGGTTGTCATGGATTTGCTGTTTGACATCGGCGTCCGCTTCTTCTGCATGCATTTTTGAGAGGATTTCTTCTGCAATTCGATCCGTTTCTTTCAAATCTGCATCCAGGCCTGATGCACAGACCCAACGGAAAGGTCCAAAACCCCGATCAAAGCACAAAGGTCCCATGATATCTTCCACATAGGATGGGTATTTGTAGAGGCCATCTCGGGCAAATACATCTGCGCCTGCGCGACCTGATTCGAGAAGGAAAGCATTGCCATAATCCCAGAAGAACATGCCCTTGTCCACACGATTGTTGACAGCTGCGACGTGTCTCCGTAGTGATGCTTGGACCAATTCCTTGAATTCCACAGGGTTTTCATGCATCAATTCTTGTGATTCTTCAAACGACAATCCAGCAGGAAAGTACCCTCCCTGATACGGGTTGTGGAGAGAGGTTTGGTCACTGCCCAAATGAATGAAGACGTCACGTTCTACGATTCGCTCCCACAAATCGACAATGTTGCCCACATAGCCAATGGATGTGGCATTCTTCTGCTCGGATGCAGAAAGCATCTTATCAATCGCTTCATCCATATCATAGGACAAGTGTTCCACCCAACCTTGCTGGTGTCTCTTCTCCGCTGCAATAGGGTTCGATTCAGCCACAATACACGCTGCACCAGCTATCACAGCAGCCTTTGCTTGAGCCCCTGACATACCTCCCAGTCCGGATGTGACAAAACATAGTCCGCCTAAATCACTGTCTGATGAGACACCGAATTTCATCCGAGCTGCGTTCATGAGCGTAATGGTTGTTCCATGCACGATACCTTGCGGTCCAATATACATGTACGAGCCCGCAGTCATTTGACCATATTGTGTGACGCCCATAGCGTTTAGTCGTTCATAATCTGCCGTTGTAGAATAGTTGGGAATCATCATACCATTGGTTACAACAACACGTGGTGCATCTTGACTCGACGGAAAAAGGCCAAGGGGGTGTCCAGAATACATGACAAGCGTCTGTTCTTCCGTCATTTCTGAAAGATACTTCATGACCAATCGATATTGAGCCCAATTTTGGAAGACTGCTCCATTGCCACCATATGTAATCAATTCATTTGGAAATTGAGCAACACGAGGATCAAGATTGTTGTCAATCATGAGCATGATGCCCGCAGCTTGTATCGATTTGGCAGGATAATCATGAATTGAGCGTGCATGAATCTTGAAATTTGGTCTGTATCGATGCATGTAGATTCGGCCGTATGTTCGTAATTCCTTGAGAAATTCCTTCGAGAGTACCTCATGATGTTCTGGATCAAAGTATCGAAGCGCATTCTGCAATGCCAATCGCTCCTCAGTGGACGAAAGGATTTGCTTCCGAATAGGTGCGTGGTCAACATTTGGGTCGAGACCGGGATGCGGTGGCAAGTTCTTGGGTAAGCCATTATACAGTTCGTCTGGCATAATTGACGCTCCCTACAACTCACCCAATCAACCGAAGGACTTGAGGATTATTCATTGTGCAGCAGTCCGACGGATTGAAGAACATGCGATGTGTGTCACAAACATGACGAACGATATCGAGACGGATGCCATTTTGCTTGATGTCGAAAAAGATGTTTCAAAATCATTTAATGCGGTGCTTGGTGCAACAATTGCAGTGTGCATTGTTTTTTTGTTTCTGTCAGCAAATTTTGGCAACGCTGTTACCCAAATCACAGGTGAAAATGATTCTATGAATGGTGAATATGTACCGTTGTGGGAGCGATATTTGCAAGATTACAGTACGGACGGACCACATGGGTATGTATTGGAGAACGGTACATATGAGGTTTTAGAAACGGCCAATGAATGGAACTCAACGCATCATTTTGTAGAATATGAATTACCGATTGAAGAGGGTGGTGCGGCACCAAATGGACTCATCAGCTTAGCCGTTTGGAGACCCGATGTTGAAGATGGAGTAAAAGTTCCTGTCATTGCAGAAATTGGGCCTTACTTTCAAGAACCATCGGTTCAAACACCAACGATTGAAGTCCCTGGAAGTTGGCTTGGTTCGATGATTATCGACCAAATCTTACCCCATGGTTATGCTTTTGCACAAATTTCTGTATCCGGAACCGGCAGGTCGAATCATTGCATGGATCTGATGGGTAATGCAGAGCAGTTAGGAAATGATGCCGCAGTACGCTGGTTGGCTGAACAAAATTGGAGCAACGGAAACGTCGGATTAATCGGAAAATCTTACGACGGTTCTACTCCCTGGCAAGCGGCTATGTTCGGTAATGAGCATGATTACCTCAAGACAATCGTGCCAATTTCTGGACTAATTGGGGTTAAAGAGTTGATGTGGAGAAACGGTAGTGCCGAAGCTCGTGCACCAATTATGCACAATGGTGTTTATGGCTCATACGGAATCGATGGAGATGAGGAAGATTACCAAAACATCTGCCCTGACTACTTGATCGGACCAGGAACAGGAACATCCGCTTATTTGTTGGGATCCGAAGTTTTTGGAGATTACTGGGCTGAGCGTTACTTCCTCGATCGTGTCCTAGAAAACTATCAGGGGTCGGTCTATCTCATTCAAGGAATGCATGATTGGAACGTCGACCCACACATGGCTGTTCCAACAATGAACGCACTCATTGATGCTGGTATTGAGGCGAAAGGATTGTTTGGACAGTGGGATCATGATTACCCCGATCGTCCGGAGCAATTGTTTGAACGCAGTGACTTAGGTGGAAGAGGTGGCGAAGCATTCCCAGAAATGATTCGTTATGATTGGATGCAAGACTTACTTGAATGGTTCGAATACTATCTGCAAGAGCGTGGACCTCAACCGGGTCAATGGGTTGAGGTACAAGACAACTATGGGGAGTGGAGAATCGAGTCAAGGTATCCTCCTGCTGACACAACAGAATGGGTTGTTTCAGTCGGTGGCGAGTTGTCCAACATTGGGGGTTCACTGACTATACTGCCAGATGCATCATCTGGGCCAGTATGGGAAACAGAACCACTCACAGAAACACTCCGCGTGGTTGGAACGCCAAGATTCCACGTCGATGTTACAACCGCAACTGTTGGTGGTCAAATTTACGCACTCTTGGAAGATTGTTACGAAGGGTCTTGCATACACGTTGGCCACGCAATTATGGATTTGAGATACCATGCAGGTGGTGATGATATCCAAACATGGCTCCCTGTTATCGATACAATCAATGCAAAAATGGAATTTATGCCGCTCGACGCTATGATCGAAGAAGGCCACACCATTCGCGTCTCCCTTGCTTCAACTGGTGAGGATTATTTGCCAGCAAGCACCTCATCCATTGTTACGATTCAAGAAGGTGAGAGTTCGACATTGCAGTTGGACATCATTGACAAAGACTCGGATGAGCGAATGTACTTCATTCCACCGATTTGCGAGCACGAGTTGTGCTCTTAGGATTCCAAAGTGTAAAGATGCACCCTGAGAGAATCATAATGCAGGCATAGGCTAAGATTCCTTGCTGTAAATTCACGTAATCGTTTTCCACGAGGTAGCCAGCCGATATTGTTGATACAACCTGTCCAAGTGATAGTAGAAGCATATCTGTTGAGAAAACACGACCGCGCATCTCATCTTCAACCCATTGCTGGGTGAGTACAGTGGATAACACCCAGTTTCCGCCACTTGCTGTATGGGCAAGAGTCACCAAAGCCAATGTTAGAAGAAGAGGGCCATTCAAACTGAAACCGACCAAGAGGTAAAACAAGCCACTTACGACAATGAGCAATCCAATAAGCCGAGGCCATTTCTCCGAATTCTTAAACAATCTTCGTGCAAGTATCGGGCCGATGCCGGTTCCGACTCCACGTGCGAAGAAGAAGATTCCAAATCCAAGAGCAGCCCCTACAAACTCAATGTCATTCCCCGCAAGAACAAGGAACACACCTGCTAAACCACCTCCTGCGATGTTCCAGGATGTTTTTGCGAAGATGATTCGAAACAAACGCGGATCTGATTTAATCCTCTTTTGACCAATCCATATATCCTTGAACGCTGAAGTGATAATTGATCCAGAGGACACTTTATCAAACGTCTGTGGAACTATGAGAGGTATCAGTAAGATGGTACCTATTAGAAACGTGACTGAGTCAATAACAAATGCTACGTTGACGCCAAATTCGGAAACGACCAATCCTCCTGTAAACGCACCCAAACAGAGTGCTGTCGACCAAGTGGCACTGTCCAATGCATTGGCTGTTGTCAAATCTTCACTACTTACAATGTTCGGAAGTGCTGCACGTTCGGCAGTGACATAGAGGCCATGCATAGCCATCATTCCGCCTGAACAGAGGAACATCCACCACATGTCTTCCGGGCCGTCGACAGCAATGAAAACGAGGGCAAGAAACATCTGCAATATGTTGGTAATAATCATCAATTTTTTACGATTTACCCGATCAGCAAGTAGCCCAAAAAACGGTTGCATAAGAGCGAAACATCCCATTCGTACGGCCATCAGAATTCCAAGCAAGAGCTCTGAATCTGTATACTTAAGAATCAGGAGAAAAAGTGCGATGGTGTTGAACCATTCTCCAAACATCGAAATGAATGCAGCAAGCCAGAATTGACGATAAGTTTTGTTCGTGCGAACAAGACGGACGTAAGCGTTGTCCCCCATGCCAACTCACTCATTCCTCTTCTAACGAATCTGCTGGATTGGTGAGAGTAACCTCAATCCATTTTGATGTAGGGGTGTTGGAAATGATAGCAGTCGATTCAAGTGGTACAAGTTCATTCGCTTCTGGGAAATATGCCGCCAGATTTTTACGAGGAATCTCGTAAGGGACGATAATCCACTGTTTTGAGTGACGTTTTGTTCCTTGAAAATGACTTGTAATATCGACAACATCTCTGGTTTTAAGTCCATATTGGCTCATATCAAGAGCGTTCATGAAAAGTACTCGGCGGTTACCGTGTACGCCTCTATATCTATCATGCAATCCGTAAATCGTTGTGTTGTATTGATCGTGGCTTCGAATCGTCATTAATACGAAACGGTCTTGTGGCAACGTCACATTAGGCAGAGAATGGACTGTGAACAAAGCCTTGCCCGTTGAGGTAGAGAATTGACCTGAATCTCTTGGCGGATTGGGTAGCAGGAATCCGGATGGTTTGCGGACTCGTTCGTTGTAATGTTCAAATCCATACAGAGACGTTGACATGAGGTCGCGAATTGCATCGTAATTATCAGTGCAAGATATCCAATCTAGTACATCTGGGCAGAGCAATTGACCAAGTCGTGCGACAAGGTAAGGTTCACTAATCAATCCATTTGAGACAGGTTTGAGATTACCCTTCGAGCGATGAACAACGCCCATCGAATTTTCAACGGTTACAAATTGCTCTCCCGTTGATTGAACGTCCTTTTCTGTACGACCAAGAACGGGTAAAATCATGGCTGTTTTTCCTGTAACCAAGTGACTTCGATTCAATTTGGTTGAAATTTGAACCGTCAAACCAACGTTTTGAATGGCTTTTGCAGTTCTTGGAGTATCGGGTGTTGCGGATAAGAAATTACCACCCATACAGATGAGAACGTCGACTACACCTTTCTCCATTGCGTGAATGGAATGAACAACATCGTAGCCATGTTTCCGTGGTATCTCAAATTTCAATCCCTGTTCCATCTTGACAAGAAAAGATTCGCTTGGAGCTTCCCAAATACCGACTGTTCGATCGCCTTGAACATTGGAGTGGCCGCGTACAGGGCAAACTCCTGCGCCGGGTCGACCAAGATGGCCTCCCAACAGGAGGAGGTTGACGACCTCTTGAATGACCGCAACTCCATTTTTGTGTTGTGTTAAACCCATTGCCCAACAAGCGATGGTGGCTTTGGAGTCTGCGCACATCTGAGCAACTTCGTGAATCACCTCACGATCAATTCCTGAGTCATCGACGATTTGTTGCCAATTTTGGGCTGTAAGAGCCGATTCAAATTCTTCGAATGATTCTGTCTTAGAAGCAATAAAATTTCGATCGATCGCATCCATTGCAAGGAGTTGCTTCATGACCCCTTTCAGGAGGGCAGCATCGCCACCAATACGCACAGGGACATGCAGGTCAGCTAATTGTGTCGACTTGACATCACCCGTCATGTAATCCTGTGGATGTTTAAATCGTTTCAAACCCGTTTCTGGCAGTGGATTAATGCTGATGATTTTTGCACCCTTTTTCTTTGCATCACGCAATGCGGTCAGCATTCGTGGGTGATTCGTACCCGGATTTTGTCCTATAACGAGAATCAAATCAGAATGATTAAAATCCTCAAGATGAACAGTTCCTTTTCCAATGCCTATTGTTTGTGTCAAAGCTTTACCGCTTGATTCGTGACACATATTCGAGCAGTCAGGCAAGTTGTTTGTTCCTAATGCACGCACCAATGCTTGGTAAAGAAATGCAGCTTCGTTGGACGTTCTTCCAGAGGTGTAGTAAACGCCACGTTCTGGAGATTCCATGGATTCGATCGAAGAAGCAATGCGTTTGAAGGCGTCGTCCCATTCGATTGGTGTATAATGAGTGGCATTGGACTCTAAAATCATGGGCTGAGCAATCCGGCCTTGACTGTTTAACCAATAATCGGATTGATTCAAGAGATCTGCTACGGAATGGTGCTCGAAAAAGGAAGCATTGACCTTCGCTTTCATTGCCTCATCCGCAACTGCTTTAGCACCATTTTCGCAAAATTCGAATGATGTTCGATGGTCAGGATCTGGCCATGCACAACCTGGACAGTCAAAACCGTGCTTTTGATTCACCATGAGAAGTGACTGCACGGTCCTCGTTACCCCCATCTTTCGAATTCCATGATTCATCGAAGATATTGCAGCAGGAACACCAGCAGCAGTGGATTTGACTTTTGATAGTCTCAATCGGTTGGTATCGAGAGGCGTCCTACCATCCACGCTCTCCTTCATGATTGACGGAAATCAATCGGCTTCATCAATGCTTGGAGGTTTACAGCATCAATATCCTACTTTCCAAGCACCACGTTTGGTGACGAAACCGTACAGTGTGACATTATGTTCGCGTGCCAAATTTACCGCTGCAGAAGAGAATGCACCTAGGGATGCAATGGCTGGAATTCCAACCCGTACACATTTTGCTACAATGTCCCAACCACATCTTCCTGATAACAAGAGCATGAAATTTTCAAAAATTGTAGATTCAGCAAACATAGCTTTTCCAATGGTTTTGTCCACTGCGTTATGACGCCCAATGTCTTCTGAAACAAAATATATCGATCCATCAACGGAGAGGAGTGCTGAGCCATGACAACCGCCACTTTGTTGAAAGAGATGCATTGAGTGAGTTAATAGTTCCAATGCAATCGTAAGATTTTGTAAATCAATATCTGCAAATCGAGAATCATGTTTGAGTGGTTTGTCACGGATGACTGTCAAATTGGGATGATTGCATGCACCACAAGAACTCGTAACAATTTTTTCCCGTGGTTTAATGTTGATTTGTCCATTGTAAACTACTTCGATGCTTACGTTTTCCTGAAGATGAAAACAATTCCTTGATGGTTTTTTATCGATATAGCCTTCAGAATAGATGTGTCCGGCATGCAATTCAACAAGATCCGTTGGCGTTGCAAGTAGTGTCGAATACATTTCGTATGTGTTTTGTAGATTCATGGCATGCAATTCAACAGCGACCTCCCCAACAATGGTTTCTTTTTGTATCGAAATTCCCCGATCAGTCAGGCGAATCAGTGGAATCTCTAAATTGTCGTCACTCATCTTGTTCTACCTCTACGTCAAAAAACTCAAACTGCAGTGATACGAGTTCAGCGGAACTCTTCGCGCCAGCATATGCATCAAGTGGCTCCTTATTGAGTTCGAGAAAACGTTCACCCCACCTAAATTTACTCAACAATTCCTTACACTGCTTAACTCGTCCTAACAAATACAAGGATGCAGCAAGGGCTTCGACAGTTGAGAGTTTACCTGGCTTCCCCCAATTCACTGGATTCGCAGCCAAGAGTAATGGCAACATACGAGGTTGCAATCGTGTTCGACGCATGACGTGTTCAACGGAATCTTCAATTTGTGCCCAAGAGCAATCGAGGCCAACCAAGGCGCCATGAGAATTAAAAATTTCACGATCCTCTGGTCCTAGCACTTTGCCACATAATGGTTCCAAGATAATTCCTTTTTTTGGAAGTCGCCTGAAATCCTTGTGCAATCGTAGCAATTCATCCTTGGATGCGCGCACGGCTGTGTTCTTTCTTGGATCGTCTTGTGCAAGCCAAATTGCATGAACAGGAATGTCCATGCACTCACCGCAGGTCGTTCAGATAATCTCCGATGGTCATCCCGCGACTATTCGAGGATTGACCAATCATGGATTGGTGATCGCTGCTCGCATCAACCATTAGTCTGATTCCTAGAATCATTTCAAACTTTTTGATGACAGAATCTGCTGGAGGTTTTCCCGATTCTGCAGATTTAATCACGTTCACGGTCTCTGCCATACGTTGACCTAACTCAGCCTGTGTCCATCCTTTGTTTTCCCGAGCCGTTAGAATAAGTTTGGCAAAATTGCTCGTTAATTCTTTTTCTTGCTTACTCATGATATTGTTCTTATTGAATCGTCGCTGGCTCGGTTTTGAAACTGGCCTTCGCCGAGCTTGGGCTAAGCCAGGAGCTTCTTGTTTTGGTTCGAGGTTCATTTGTCCTATGCACCTTTGGCAAATTGCCAACATCGCTTTGTTAACGCGATGCTCACGAGTTGAGACCTTTGTTGCGCCACACAATTCACAATCACCCATTGTATCCCCACTAATCGCTTACATCGACAATTGATGAACCCTTCGC
>CATISI010000190.1 GCA_949538025.1 Candidatus Poseidoniaceae archaeon | reverse complement strand
TTCCTGAATGTTTGAATCCCGCAGAAAATCTTCCAGTGGCCATCAGACCAGCCATACATCCGTTACCGATGGCTTGCATGGTTACACCATAGTAGAAAATTGTCAAGAAAAATAGTGGGTCAACGTTCCGAATCTTCATGTTTCCAATGTTTTGGCCTCCGCCACCATCATCGGAAGAATTCGAGTTGGCAATTGCAGGAATAAAGACCGTTGAAAGAACAACGATAACACCGAGGAAAACGAAGTATGAGGTCCAAATAACAGCAATGTAGGAACCAATCGCTCGTTTCCGTTCACCCTCAAGGAATTTAATCTCACGAGAGTCGTTGGCTGCCGTGACAAGAATATCTGAAATTTTACCACCAGCACGATCGGCTTCTGATATCAACGAAATCGCACGCTTGACTAGTGGCGTTCCGACGCGTTCAGCGAATTGAAGAATGACGTCACTGAACTTGATACCCCAAGAGAGCTGGTCGCTCATCTTCTTGACTTCGTCATTCAGTGCGCCATATTCGGACGTTGCCAGCGTTTGGACCGCCACCGTCATGGAAAGACCACCCTTCCAGTATTCTGCAAGGTCACGAAGGAAATCAGGGAACTTTTCTTCAATCTCGTTTTTCCTATTCTCGACGCCTTCCCAGTAAAACGAAGCAGGCCAGAGGAAGAAGAAGAACATCAATCCAAAGAAGTTGAGGAAGATGGTTGGATGGACGCTGAGCGGACCAAGGCTGTATTCAGGACCAATCCAAAACGATTTATTGTTCATGTTCGCAGGAACTCCATCGAAGTACTCGATTTCCATGTTGAAGGTAAATTCGTTGATTGGGATGGTGTCAGATTCAGATTTGACAACCAGTTCGTAACGAGTACCGGCATCGATGGAGTTCAGTTCGATGAGGCATTGATCGGAAGAAACACCAGTATTACCTTGATAGTAATCAAGCATTTCACCATACCGATCTCGGATGGCGACAGTGTAGGTCACAGGTTCACTTGCCTCTGCCTCACACGTCATGGTCAGCGGTTGCATAACCACTTCTCCACCTGTTGCTTGTGGGTCAACACCAGGAACGTCGAAATTTTTCCCTCTGAATAGAATGTCTTCCCATGGCTCATCGCTCCATGTAACGATATCCGGGCTGTCCTGCAACAGCGAACAGGATTGGTTCTGGGCGTAGGTCGGCTTTGAATTGCCATTGAATGCTTCGTTGTCACCAGTAATGATTCCACAAGCAACGTTCGTGAACATCGGCTCGCCGTTGGCAGTTGGGATGAAGCCGGAGTTTGTAGCCCAAACGACGGCTGTCGTCATACCAAGAAGTATCGAGACGAACAAAATACCGTACAGCTTGGTCATTGTTGAATCGTCTTTCGGAAGGTCGAGGTTGACGACGATCTTGTTCTTCTTTTTTCGAGCCAAGTATCGTCACCTCCTACATCTCTTGCTCCTTGCTCGATGTGTACACAAGAACAGCATAAGCAACGTGAATCATCGGTACGAATCCAAGAACAATGCCATACAGCATTCCTTCGGACATCTCAGCACCAGAACCGGATACCCAGAACATAATGACAAGCATCACAATAAGGAACAGCGGCATTGCGACAGCGACAACAATGTATGATTCTGCCAAGAGAGCAATGGATTCCAAGAATTGCCCAAGACGTGTCCGATTCTCACGCATATAGTGCTCAGCACGATTCAGGAAATAGAGCTTCAATTGACCACCAGCAGTCAACGTACCGACCATACCTTGGAAGAACTCGGTGAGCCAGACCGAAGCAGCACGATCGACGCTGAGTTTCATCGCAGTAATCAGGTCATAACCGAGCAGCGTAACATCCCGATACACCATCGCTGCATCGTCTGCTACGTCACCGTAGATGTCTTTGTTCATAGCAAGGGAACGGAAAATCTTGGCTGGTGTTGCGTTTGCAGCGGACATCGCAGCTGTGTAGGATGCTGCATATGGAAGGTATTTCTCAATCATATCGCCACGACGCTTTGCTTCTCGTTCAGCACCGCTCTTGTTGAATCTCCATGCAACGGTTGGAACAATGACCGCCCCTATCGCCACCAGTAAGACCTTCAAGACTGGAGGGAAGACTTGTGTCTTGTAATCAGGGCATCCATTTCCTGGTTTGGACTCATCAATTCGGTCAGGATACCAATACTCCCATTCGAAGCATGGTGCTTCAGAAGCAGGGTCCTGTTGACTTTCCCACAAATCGATAACACCAATTTCCGGGATGAAGAACAAAGCGACAAAGCCGATACCGAGTGCAGTGATCACAATCGTTGTGACAAACACTGTAGCCATGTAGACCTCAGGCATCATTGGCATGGATGCTTTAACGAGATTATCTGAGAGTTCCTTATCCGATCGTGCACGTTTCTTGAACACACCACCGAGGATGCGGTGACAGATGCGTTGCCAAGCAGTCAGATCCATGGATTCACCTCATCGAAGACCATCAACACGAGCAAGTACTTCATTCGGTCGCACGTAGTATTCCGTAACGATTTGCGACACTTGGTCAGCCTTTCGAATATCGTTGAGAACGAGCCACTCGAGAATCCGCTTGCGGGTTCTTAATTCACGACGCATTTCATCTTGCGAGAAGTTGATTTTGACCATGATTTTCTCAAGAACGTAGGACTTTCCACTAAAAATGAAATCGTCCGAAGAAACGTCCCAACGGAACACTTCGTTGGTGATGACTTCCATCGAGTTCGGATCGATACCAACGATCTCGACAATCTGCTTTGTACGTCGAACACGTCGTCCGTTGATACGGGTTTGAATCTGAATCGAACAAGCCTCGAGGGCAGGAAGCAATACACGAGGAATGTCGATCGGTTTGTTCTCCAATCGGTGAACGAGGGACGGTACGGAGTCGGCGTGCACGGTTGAATAGGCACAGTGACCTGTTGCCATCGCTTGGAACAGAACGTAAGCCTCTGCACCACGAATCTCACCCACAATGATGTATTCAGGCCGTTCACGTAACGCAGCCTTCAACAACTCGAACTCTCCAATTTCACCTTCGCTCGATTCACCACCGAACCCTTGTCTCGTCAGACCAGGAACCCAGTTAGGTTGAGGGATGTTGACTTCACGGGTGGATTCGATGGAGACAATCTTCATTTGCCAAGGAATGAAAATGCACATGGCGTTGAGCGTTGTTGTCTTACCGGACGCCGTACCACCGACAAACAGCATAGGAACTTCGTTCTGGAAAGCGATCCAGAGGTAGGCCACCATGAGCGAGGACATGGTACGGAAAGCGACAATGTCGGCTGGTGAAAACGGGTCGTCCTTGAATCGTCGAATACAGAAAGCCGAACCACGAGTAGATACTTCTCGGCCCAACTTCATGACGATACGAGAACCGTCCATCAGCGTAGCGTCAAGTAGCGGATCTGCAACGGAGATGTGCTTTCCACAACGTTGTGCGAGTTTGATGACATAGGATTCGAGTTCTTCATCGGTATCCCAAACACAGGTTGTCTCGACCGATTCGAATTTTCGATGATATGCAAAAATTGGAACGCCCGTGCCGTCAAGCGAAATATCCTCAACGTTGGCATCGTTCATCAAAACGTCCATTTGACCGTAGCCAATCAGGTCGCGACGGATGTAGTAGAAGAGTTTGGACTTAGACTTCTTGGTGATTTTCATACCGTAGGATTTGATAACCTTGTCCATCGCTGTTCGAAGATAAGCCTCAGGATTGCCATCAATCTCTTCAATGTTGGCTGTGAGTGAACGGATGAAGATGTCCATGATTTCTTCACGTTGCTCTTGCTCTTTCTTAGTCATCGGAGGTTCGATGATTTGGTAGATGATGTTGAGTGTTCGCTTGTCACGAACGATGCGAGCAAAGGCATGAGGAGGCATGACGGGGTACTTGTCAAGCTCATCGTACTGGGCACGTTGTTGTGCTCTCTGTCGACCTCGTCCGCCCCCACCTTTTTTCCTAGCCATAACAAATCACCGCCGAGACAATCCTTGACAGGTTGCGCCCGACTATAACCTTTGGTTGCCAAACGAGGTCGAGAGGCTCAGATGAACGTGGCCAACCATGTTCTAATTTGATTCTGGAATTGAACCAAATCATCGTTGTTTTCGACAAGGACATCAGCATCGTCAATGAGGTCTTCTAAACCCCATCCTTTTTCACGTTCATCGCGGGCTTCGAAGGTTGCGATTCCGCCGTCTTCGCTTCGTCCACGCGCCATCATTCGTTCGAATCGAATGTCTTTGTCGGTGTGGATTGCAACCGATTGGAATCTATCACCCCATGTTGATTTGAAAACCCTGTATTCTGCTGTTCCACGAAGACCGTCGATGAGAACGAGTGAGTGCGTGTTGAGCAGTTCATCAACGGCTGCAGTAAGGCGTACTGCGAGAACATCTTCTCCGAATTCACGGCGCAAGTCAGAGGCAACTTGGCCGAAGACTTCGGGGACAACTTCGAGATCTCTTCGTGCAACTTCTTCTCGCACCATATCGCCCATAGAACGGACGGGAATACCGGCTTCCATGAAGACTTGAGCGAACTCGCCCTTGCCAGAGCCGGGCATTCCACAGACGGCGAGGACTCGACTCATGCTTGAAACGCTGCGGCGAGGACTCATCAATGTTGTTAGTTGTCAAAGGGCGATTTGCCCCAACGGCGGTCCATGAGTTTCCACAACAATCCACTGGCACCAATCAAGGCAAGAGATACGCCAAGCATGCCCCAGAAGCCTTGCTGCATTTGTTCACTGTCGAAGGTGACCGATTCAGCATCAAGACCGTTTTGTCGTACCTGGGTAAACCAATTCTGATAAAATTCTGTGTCACCTTGGGTGAAGGAAAGAAGGAACAACATGAGGAGAGGGAAGACAGTACCAATCCAGAACTTGGTCATAATGGCTCCATCGAAGATGGCTTTGTTCGGACGCAGCCCCATCAAAAAGGCTGTGAGGGCAACGATGTAAATCGAATTTGCGAACATGATGATGATGCCGATTGGAAGCGCCCCCCATTCATCAAGGCGCCATGCCATGATGACAAGGAAAATCAAAGAAATCCATGACGTTGCGAGGAAGTAGACAACGACCTTGGCTCGAATCAATTGGGGAACACTCAATGGGAGTCCGTTCATGAAATCAGGGGAATCCAGTGCTGTAAGCCATGAGTAGAAATTGAAGCCGAAAAATCCCAAGAACGGAGCATATGAGAGCAAATTGATTGGGATTGGTGCTTCGGCGAAGTCGACCAACCATGCCATTCCAAGAAGAACGAGAAGAGGAATGGAATAGGACACCGTCATCTTTTTGAGTGCTCCTGAGCGACGGAGATCAACGAATTCCTTAGCAACAAGAAGGCGTACTTCGCCTCGCCCGAGGAAGTTCAAACGACGATGGAATGGTTCGAAGAGATCAGCATGTTCGATGACCTTGGCTTCAAAATCATCGAGAATGAGTACAGCTGAAATCAAGCCTATGAGTGCACAACCAATCAATGCGGCTACAACAATCCAAAGCGCTTGTTCGCGTTGTATCGCAAGTCCCCAAAGACCTAGGTCAAGATCGATGAGGCCGATACCCACCGCAATTCCAAGGAATACAATCAGAATTGGTCCGACGATCGTGAAAGGACGACCTCGCATCCAGAGCGAAGAGGCGAGAAATGAGATGGCAAGACCCTGAGCGATGGTCGTGAACATGGCCAACCAGGTCCATGGCAATGAAGACCATTTGAGTGGTGTCGTGATGGCTCCAAACTCACCAAGGATGATTCCAAGTGCCATTCCGAAAATGATAGGAGTCAAAATCAACAAAGCATAGTAGACCAATTCCTTGACGAAAAAGGCGTAATGGGCCATTGAGTTTGGCAACGGTTGAATGGCTGGTGCTGCAATAAGATGGTTCTTGTTGCCATCACGTTGTGAGATTGCCTCACGGCCACGGAAGGCAAACGTTCCCATTCCCAAGCTAAAGAACAAAAGAGGCAGGTGCAAAGCAAATCGAAGTTGATTCCATGTGAACGATTTCGCATCCATATCGGAAGATTGTGCTGCAGAGTCACCCACAAGGAATTGCAATCCTACGGTCGTAACCATGGTAACGAGCGTTAACAACAACGGGAACAAGACAACCTGTCGTTTCTTTGCAAAGTCGATGTTTTCTCGCCATTCTTCTCGGAACATGTAACGGAACGTGGTCGAAAAGGCAGCAAAACCACGCTGTGGTTCGAGCAGTTTGACGCCGCCGGTTGAAGTTCCAAGTGACGAAGATGCTGTACCATCGTAGGTTCCAACAACATCATCCCAGTCACGGGAGACAATGCTGGAGGCGGACATAATCACTCCTCCTCTGAGTTGATTCCTTCTTCTGTGTGTCGTTCCACTTCTTCGATGGAATGACCTACGAGGCGAATGAAAACATCCTCCAAGGTCTCCTCTTCTGATTCTTTCAGACCGAAGACAGTTCCAGCAGCGAGGACTCGTCCGTGATTGATAATGGCCATTCGATTGCACATGCGCTCAGCCATCTCAAGTACGTGCGAACAGAGGAATATGGTCCCTCCATTTGCTACATGGTCGAGCAACCACTCTCGGCATTTTCTCTGATAAATTGGGTCAAGATTCGCAAACGGCTCGTCCAAAAACAACAACTTCGGCTTGTGTATGAAGGCGGATGCGAGCATGACCTTCTGACGCTGACCTTTCGACAAGTCCTTGCACATAGTGTCACGCTTTTCTTGCAAACCGAACCAATCAAGCCAATACTCAACCTGCTCGTCAAGATTTTTCAGTCCTCGTAATCGAGCGACGAATTGAAGGAATTCGGTTGGCGTTAGAAAAGAAGGTGGGGATTCCGATTCAGGAACAATGCCAATGTTGGCCTTCAATTTCTGGGGCGATTGCTTGGCATCTACACCCAAGACCTCGATTTGACCAATCGAGGGTTGCAATTGACCGGTGAGGAGCTTGATGAACGTGGATTTTCCAGCGCCATTTGGTCCAAAGACGCCAAAGAATTCACCCGAATAAACTTCAACGTTCAATGGGTGTAGAGCAACGAACTCTCCGTATCGCTTTCCCATGTCGACTGCGCGTACGAGAGGTTGTGCATCATCGCCCATACTCTTACGAATCAACTGGAGGTTTTCATTGCTTGCTTGAAGCACCTAAGCGGTGCATCGGTGGACTCTTGAACTTCCTTCATGTGCGGAATGTATGACGCCCCCTCAAGACGAGGTTTTGACGATTGAAACACTGCCAGTTGAAGCATGTGATGATGGTACAGTTGTTGCTTTGGTGACCATCAATCGACCCAACAAATTGAACGCATTGAACGCTAATGTCACGTCTGCCATGAAAGCCATGGTCGCATGGGCAGAATCCGAAGATGCTGTTCGTTGCATCGTTGTCACCGGCGCACAACCGCTCATTCCTGAAGAAGGGAAGCGAGTAAAACCAAATGCGTTCGTTGCAGGCGCAGATATCACAGAATTCCTTGGTGCTGGTAGCGAAGAGATTACGTTCAAATTCACTGACAATGCCATCGAAGCATTGTGGAACATAAGCAAGCCAACCATAGCTATGGTCGATGGTTTTGCCCTTGGAGGAGGCCTCGAAGTTGCTTGTTCTTGCGACATTCGAATCGCAAGTTCACGCTCGAAATTCGGAACGCCCGAAATCAATCTTGGGCTGATTCCGGGCTACGGTGGCACCCAACGACTTGTCTCATTGCTCGGTTATGGCAAGGCCTTGGAGATGGTGTACACTGGAGAAATGATTACAGCCGATGAAGCGCATCGAATTGGCCTTGTGAACCATGTTGTTGACGCTGATGAATTGAAACAGAGAACGATGGATATGGCTTGTTTAATTGCAAGCAAGTCGAGCAACACACTCCGTGTGGCTAAGGAAACTATGCGATCTGCTCTCGATGAAGGATTAACCGAAGGTGTTGCAACCGAAGCCAAAGCCTTTGCAGGTCTGTTCGATACCGAAGACAAGGAAATCGGTGTCAAAGCCTTTCTCAACCGAGAGAAAGCTGAATGGAAGCACAAGTGATTAGAATCCGACAATCATGTGCCAAGCGATGGCGAAGATGGCAATGTCAGCAATGGCATGAGCAACCCAAGCAACCCATACGCTTCGATATTGGACGTAAATCCATGAGAAAATCACACCTCCAACAAACACGCCGAGGGAAGCCAGTGCGTTCCCGATTGGATCGATAAAGAAGGCCAAAGCAATGGTGTGATGCAACGTGAATATCCCAGCAGAAAGGAGGATTGGAAGCCACTTCCCTCCAACCAGTTGTTCCAGTTTTGAGGTAATGAACCAGCGGAACACATACTCTTCCAAGACCGAATTGATGAAAATCCAGAAAAAAATCCCTAGAGCCAGTTTCCATGGAACTGTGAGGCCAAATGGGTCAAGAATCTCATACAAATCTTCGTTGCGCAGCACCATATCTCCAAGAATAAAATAAGCAATTGCAATCACAACACCCATACCTACGCCAAGCAGGGTTGATACCATCCAGCCCCCATTTTCTGGCATGGAATATGAGCGCTCACCTCCTTCGACCTTGGTGTGCCAATAGGCAGGCAAGCCGAACATCCACATCTTGGTGAGAACAAACACAATGGCTGCAATTATACCTGCTTTCAGTGCAAAACCTGTGACAACTGAAACTGTGGGTGCAATACCAACGAGAGCAAGGCCAATCAAGGCGCGTTCCTTTTCGTTCCGTGTTGATTGAGCGAATGCTTCCATCAACAAGCCTCAATCTTCATCCATTTCCATTTTCAGTGCTGCCAATGCTCCAGATGGGCTTGGCAGATCGGGAAGTGGTAGCGGATTACCGTCTGGTCCAATCAATGGTGGGAGTTCTGGAAGCGCAGGTTCTGGAGCATCTTGGCTCGAAGCCACGGCTTCAAACCCGACATCAAGTTGCGAACGATACTTGAGGATCCGATGGTCATCGATTCGAATGAATGTGGCACCGTAGATGTGCCCAGGGTCTGGGTTGAGTGGCTCATCAAGAACCGAAAGACCGTGTCCTTCGTTTTGTAAAACGGCAACAAGGTCTTCTCGAACAACGTTCTCTTCCCACATACGTGAGGTTGATGCTCGAATGTCAGCCATCTGAGAACGTCGACGAGCCTCGATTCGTGCTCGAATTTCACTGTGACGCGAGGCACGTTCCTTGACCGTCGCTTGAATGTCCGCCTCCTCGACCGATTCAGGACTGACTTCGACGACGTATTCGTCTGCAACGTGAACTGTTTCCACCTCAACGATAGGTAAAACATCCATTGGGACCTCTTTGTCATCGTTGGTTGCAGCCATGGCTGCTTGTTGTGCTTGTTGTGCAGCGAGAATCTTTGCAGCCTTGCGTTCTTTGAGCGACATCGTCTTAGTTGGCTCGGTCGTCACGGATTCTGTTTCATCTTCCGAAGCTTCCTCAGAGGAAGGGGCACTCACTGCTTCTACCATTTTCGAATCGACAATTGGTTGTGCAGGTAGTTCGAAATCTGGCGTTCCCGAGAGGATGAACACCAAGCCAAGAACAACCATGACCCCAATGACAATCCACTGCTGGTTCTCTTGCATTTCACCAACAGTAGCGAAATAGAACAACAGGGTTGCAACAAACGCCAGTGCGATTGTGTTGCGGAAGAACCCCATGCCTATCGCTCCATCCAAGAACTCCCTGCTTATGACGATGATGCCGCCTCGGGTGTTGAAAGTAATTCGAGAAGACCGTCCAATGCCTTACGTCGATGGCTGAATTTCTCTTTGACAGAAAGGTTCACGTCAGCGAACGTCAGGCCTTCTGTAGTGTGAATAATTCCTTCTCGTTCAATATCGTTTGGTACAAAGATTGGATCAAATCCAAAACCGTCCTTACCGCTTGCATTTGCAGCAAGGACGCCTTCACAAACACCTCGAGAGATAAAGACATCACCGTCGAGAAGAAGTGCAGCAACGGCCTGAAACTCAGCGTTTCTGTTGTTTTTCCCTTCCATCAACTTGAGCAAACCGTTGCAACCAAGCGTCTTCAAGACGTATGCCGAATAGACACCAGGAAAACCAGCCAAGGCATCCACAAACAAACCAGCATCTTCGACCAAAAGTGCAGCGTGTGGATGCGGAAGGTGTGCTTGAGCTTGCTCAAGTTTTGAGCGAGCAACGATTTCCAAATCATCGCATTGTGGTTCGGAAATCTCAACACCTCCAACAACCAATTGTTTGACCTCAAAGCCGAGTGGCTCAAGCGCATGCTTGGCTTCTCGCACCTTCCCAACGTTTCCTGTCATGAACCAGACGGTGCGCATGGAGATGGCTTAGAGGTGCCCATTGATGGATGTTCGGATTTATTGAAGCACGAACTTCATGGTCTGTCCCGATAAGCAGATACCATGCTGCAGCAAATTCTGATGGTTGCCCTCGGTGGAGGCTTCGGCGCAGCACTTCGTTATTTGACATCAGAATGGATCGCAAGCGACGGTTTTCCGTGGGCGACACTCTGTGTCAATCTCATCGGTTCATTCCTGATGGGAGCCCTCGCTATTGGGCTTGCTGAGAGCATGATTTCCAAAGATTTCGCACTTCTTGTTGGAACGGGGTTGCTTGGTGGATTGACCACCATGTCTGCGTTTTCGGTTGAAACCATTCAAATGATCGAACAAGAGAACCTTGGTCTTGCAGCAGGTTATGTTTGTGCAACTATATTGCTGTGTCCACTTCTTGCCCTTGTTGGTTGGAAACTTTCCGATACACTTCTAGCCTCAACCTGAACTTTAAGTGCAAAGCCGACCGCGCGTTAACCATGAGCGAAGAGCACTTGATTGCCAAACTGAACGAAGCCCTCGGATGGGAATTGCGTGCCATCAACATGTACGCCCACTATGCTGCCTACATTCGTGGAATCCATCGCCTTCAGCTTGAGCCACACTTTACTTCAGAAGCAAACGAATCAATGGTCCACTCCAACATTGTTCGCTCTGCCATCGTCAAACTTGGTGGTATCGCCGTGACCGAGCGTAATGCCACTCCAATCGAACACGTCTCATCCTACCTCGACATGCTCGCCGAATCATTGAAAACAGAAACCAAAGCCGTGGAAGTCTATGGTCAATTGATGATCTTGATTGAGGAAGCAGGCGATGCTGAGTTATACGATACGATCGAACAAATCTATCTTGCAGAAGTCCGAAGTGTCGAAGAATTGCGACGACTGGCTGAATAATCAGACCCGAATGCTGAGCATTCGCTCAAGAGCGAGTAGTGAGCCTTCCTGCACCAGGTTTGAAACTGAGATTTGGTTGTGAACTTGACCATCTACGAGTTTCTCTAGAAGATCCATCAAATATGCTGGGTGAATCATGTACATGGTCGAACATGGACAAATTTCTGGGTCGAGGCATTCGATGTGCTTGTCAGCATGGTCGTCAGCAAGACGGGCAACCATGTTGATTTCCGTTCCTATCGCTACCGTCGATCCTTGTGGGAGATTGTTGACGTAATTGATGATGTACTGCGTTGAACCATTGGCATCAGCGACGTCAACCGTTTCTTTGGGGCACTCTGGATGAACGACCACAACCCCTTCTGGATGACGTTGACGAAAATCTGCGATTTGACTCGGTTTGAACCGCTTGTGAACCGAACAAAATCCATGCCAGAGAATGATACGAGCGTTGGAAAGGTCTGAGCTGGAACCGATGTTTGGTGTCCATGTCGGCATCTGGTCCTCGGTGATTCCCATCCGCAAACCAGTGTTTCGTCCAAGATGCTGGTCGGGGAAAAACAGTACTGCGCCGTTTGGTCCTGCTCGATCGAAGGCCCACCGCAGAACACCTTCAGCATTGGAGGATGTACAAACAATACCACCGTGGCGGCCGACGAAGTCTTTGAGATCGGCGCTGCTGTTCATATAGGTCACAGGAACGAGATACGATTCACCTTCTTCTGCAATTGACGCAGGGTCTTCTTTTTCGATTGGATCTTGAAGATTGGTTGATGCAAGCATCTCAGACCATGCTACCTCCACATCGACAAGCGTTGCCATATCGGCCATTGAACAGCCTGCTCTCAAATTTGGAAGCATGACAATTTGTTCGTCCGAGGTGAGAATATCTGCAGATTCAGCCATGAAATGGACACCGCAGAACACGATGTATTTGGCATCCGATTCGGCAGCTTTCTGACTCAGCATGAACGAATCGCCAAGAAAGTCTGCGTGCATGACAATGCTATCGCGTTGATAGTGGTGTCCAAGAATTAACAGGTCATCGCCGAGTTGTTGCTTCAACTCAGCAATTCGCTCTGCAATCGCCATATCCTCAGGCGACATCGATGTCGACGAGAAGTCGACTGCGCACATAGCCAATGAAACAGACATGCGTATCGTTACTTCCAACCCGCCCACTAATTTCAACCCATTGGCATCGCTTAACTTATCAAAAGAAGGCAATTCCATTGTAACAATGGCATTCACCGCTGATGAGCGACTGTACCTTGGTGCGGAGGCGGAAGTGTGGCGCGGCTCGTGGATGGGCCTGCCTGCCGTCCGCAAGCAACGCCGTCTTCGCTCATGGCGTCACCCAGATTTGGACGACCGATTGGGTCGACGACGAATGATTGCAGAGGCTCGATTGATGGTACGTCTTCACAAGAGCGGGTTGAATATACCTGTCCTGTACGACTGTGATGTTGTTGAACAACAACTGGTTATGAGCAACGTTCCCGGTCAGCCACTCATCGAACTGCTCAATGACGATTCCATCGATGATGCAACCGTCAACAAACACCTGCGCACAACTGGAAAAAGTATCCGGATGCTTCACCGCCAAGCCATTGTCCACGGCGATCTTTCAACCAACAACATCATGATTACACCAGAAGGAGAGGCTGTGCTCATCGATTTTGGTCTTGCAAAGATTGAATTTGAAACCGAACTCTACGGCATTGATTTGCACGTTTTGTTCGAGATTCTCGGTGCATCACACCCGCATCGTGAAGGAGCTATGGAAGCTGTGCTCGAAGGATATGCGCAATGTGAGCAAGACCTTGGTCCTGCTCCGAGAACGTCTGGGGGCGATTCGGTGTCAATGAGCGATGTTCTCGAGCGCTTCGATCTTATTCGGACTCGAGTACGTTATCATGGATGATGTCGTTTGAGCGGAGTTCGTCTTGACGCTGCATGATGTAAATGAACGTCAAAACAATCAGAAGGAGAACGGACCATTGAAGGACGATACTCGAGTACGTTGCCAGTTCTGTTCCACGTGTTAGGACATTGATGGTAACTTCGCCATCATCTTCGACTTCGATGTAGGCAAGACCGTCTTCAAGAGCGATTGGATTCACCTGATCAATGGTGTCTGAAGTCAATTGTTCAGAGTAATTTGTTGCAAGATTCAACTGGTGAATCTCCCAGTCGCCGTATTTATCGGTAAAACTGAGAGGGTTGTAGTGATCTTTGGCTTCCCAAACAACATACCCATAGCCCATGGAGAGATTGCCAACAGGATAGATTGGGTCGAATCCGAGCCATTGCTCACCCGTTGAACGGTCGTAAATGGCCATCCGATCGAGGGCTGAAACGTTCATTCTGACCGCAATGTGTTGCGAGTCAAAAGAAACTTGTTCTATGCTTGCGTTCTTATCATCAACGGCTTGACCCCATTCTTCCAGTTCGAGGTTCTGCTCGTCCGTCGTGGACGCATTCATAACGATGTTGAGGGAGCCCGATGTCCCGATGGTTCCAATGCGTAATGTGTCTGGTTGTTCTTCAGAAACCAAGAGAATCTCGATACCAGAAACGGACATGAGATGAATCGTTTCACTGTTAGGTAGCGTTGGAACTTGAACGTCCTGACCATCAATGTTCACTGCATGCAACGCATCGTCGGCGATGTACAGAACCACTGGTTTGCCTTGAAGCGATGTCATCTGCAGAGATTGGATACCCGTTACTTCCTGCTGCAGGAGAACGGCATTCGGCGAATCGACATCAATCACACGTAACGCACTATCATTAGCCATGGCCAGATAGTTCTCAAACAATGCATATGGAGAGTCGAATTGCATGAGCGGTTGAGCGACTGTTGTCGGGTTGGACAACGGATCTGCCACATCGTGAATCAAGACGATGGCCTCTCCAGACTGATTGTCCATGGTGGCCAACCAACCTTCCGATGCAACAGCGCCTTGTGCTGACTGAACACCCTCAGCAGGGAGTTCGTTGTGTGTCAAATCCCAAGTGATGACTGCAGCTGTCAGAATCATAATGACGACAATGAATGTTCCCGTTTCCTTGCTGGTTGGCTTAAGCCAGGTCTTCGCATAGTTTTTGATTCGACCAAAGAGAAGAGATGCTGAGTGAGCAGGTCGTGTCAGGAGCGTTGCGAGTCGACTATTGATAGTTCGTTCATCGAAGAACTTCCAGACTGGATCATTGGTTTTCTCCATAAGGCTGACCGCAAACGTGGCGAGGATCATCCCGCCGATGATGTCGACAAACCAATGAATTCCGAGATAGATGATGGCAAACGCTGTGAGGATAATATAGCCTAAGGTCATGTTCTGAAATCGGTTCCATCGGCCGTCATGATCGTGTTTACGGAAGGTGAGCCATATGGCGAATGGAACGGCGATGTGCAACGATGGCATGCAATTCGTGAACGCATCAATTCGTCGAAACCAATCTTCGATCTCAGGATTTAAAGTATAGGCGATAGCATCCATATCCTCGATGTAGAAGCCCGTGACTCGAACGTTGAAAAAGAGATAGAACGGAATGGCAAGGAGGTAGACCCATGCGACGCATAATGCGACTCTATCTGCCATCCACCGATCATCGAAGTAGGTCACATAGAAGATCGAAGCATAGGTGATGAACATGAAGCCTGCAATGTAGAAATGCGTCATGAACACATCAAGCCATGCCGCTCTGAACGCATCTTGAAACAAAACAACCAAATCGCCCTCGATGGCATAAATGTACGGCGTCATGTCAAGTCCTGTTCGAGCCATCAACATTCGATCGATTTGGTCAAGCCAGTCTTTTGCATTGTAAATGACAAGCGCAATCAGTAAGTGCAGCCAATAACGTCGGATGAAATCAACGAATCCACTCAACGTAAGCTTCGCCCATGGTGGCTTGAAATACGGCATCAGGAAGACACCTACGGCCAATGCCGAGATGAGCCAAGTTAGATAGACGCCATCCATCTTGATGCCTCCTGATGCTACGGTGATGTCTCTTGCTCAAGAAACCTGCACCTGATTTCGTCCCGTAATGGCCGAATCACCATGCGCCGTGTACATAGGGTCGGCCGCGGTCAGGATCACGACGATGGGCAAGATCCCATATGCGTTCAAATCGGTAGATTCCGCTGGAACATCCGCTCTCCCATTCAAACGAAAGTGCGTAGTTTCCGACGGTTCGGACCAACGGTTTCTGCTTTGGATGTGCTTCAACGGTTCTTCGAAGTTGCATACTTGTATCGTCTTCATTGCGAAGGGGAGCGCATTTGGCACAAGGACATGCGTGGCGCAAATCATCGTAGGATACCGTGAACTTAGTACCATCTTCGTAAGTGAGTTCCATATCGGTGTCGCGACGTTCGAGACGGCGCAACTCAAGGACGTCTTCTGCCATATTCAAGCCTCAGATGATCTCCAAACTGGATGAAGTTGCTCCGTCCAACTGTGATTGAATGGATGCGACGACGTGGGAGAAGGCAGAAGCCGATGCACCTTCTGGTTCGCTGACAATTCGGTGAACACCGTCATCACCGCCTCGAACAAATCCTGGGTCAAAGGGCAATGCACCAAGGAACGGTACGCCAAATTCCTCTGCAGTAGAACGGCCACCACCTTCTTTAAAAATGTCCAAGGTAACACTGAATCGGCCTTCACCATCGCATTTTGCTCGGAGTGTACGACCTGCTGGTGCTGCTATCTCGATATCAGATCCTGGTGTTCCTTTGCCTTGGATGGTGTATCCGCTCATGTTCTCAACTACGCCAAGAACGGGAACCTTCAACGAAGATGCAAAGGAGATGGATTTGCGACTGTCGAGGAGTGCAACGTCTTGTGGTGTTGTGACAATGACCATCCCGTCAATATCTGGTAGTGATTGAGCAACGGTTAGTGGTTCATCAGACGTCCCTGGTGGGAAGTCGATGATCAGGTAATCGAGGTTGCCCCATTCCACATCGCCAATGAATTGCTGGATTGCTCCGAGTTTAATGGGTCCACGCCACACAACGGGCGTGTCTTCATCTTCGAGCAAGAAGGCCATTGAGATGACTTTCACACCGAGGTGTCCTTGTGCAGGATGGATCCGACCGGCTTCGACGTGCAGCTTCCGTCCGTCAAGTCCCATCATCTTTGGAACGTTTGGGCCAGTGATATCGATGTCGAGAATACCAACCTTGTGGCCCTGCTGTGCAAGAGCGAGTGCGAGTCCGGTGGAGACAGTTGATTTACCGACGCCGCCCTTTCCAGAGAGGACCATTATCTTGTGCTTGATTTTCTTACCAATCTCGGCCATAGCCATCTTTCGCTTCATTTGGGCATAGGCTTGTTCCATTTGCTTTTGAGCGGTGGCATCAGGCGCTTCTGGTGCTTCTGCAGGAGGATTGTTTCCTATGTTGTGCATTGAAACCGGAGAATCGGACATACCCTTTCCACGTGTTCTGCCTACTTCAATGCGTTTATTTTCCCTTCATGAAGAACCACCATGCGCCATGTGTCACACTTGTTGCAATGATGGCGAGGGACATTGCTCCCAACTGAAACTCCATGTTTGTGTATGCGTATGCGATGCCAATCGAGAGCGGTATGCTCACAATGTAACCAATTTGTAAGGATTGCTTCATGGTTGAATCGATGAGCCAAAGAAATGGAGCGCAAAAGAACGTCATGGCTGCGAGAAGAACGGCAACGATGTGAAACAAGTTCTCCAAATCGTTCGCTGCGAACACAATATGAAGAACAAAAAGAAGAACATAGGCGGAAGAAAAAACAAGGATTGCTTTCATCTCTCACACCTTCCTAAGGGTTCTAAGGAGTCAACCTTGATAAGTTCCGTTACTAAGGTTAAATCATGCGACTGCTGTTCGTTTGTGTAGGGAATTCATGCCGATCTCAGATGGCTGAAGGGATTGCTCGTCATCTTGGGCACGAGGCTGCAAGTGCTGGAACCCATCCAGCAGTACAAGTCTCTGAAAACGCCATCACCGTTCTGAAATCTAAGGGTATTGAGACTGATGGACTGAAGCCAAAATCGGTTGAGTTGTTCAAGGCAGAAGATTTCGACATGGTCATTTCGATGGGTTGTGGCGTCTCTTGCCCTGCTATGCGTATCGATGAGGATTGGGGATTGAATGATCCTGTTGGACAATCGTTGGACGTGTTCGAAGCTACAGCCAACGAAATTGAACGACGTTTATCTCAATTGTAATTATTCTTCTTCAGCCATTTCGCCTTCGCCAAGAAGTTCAATGTACATACTGCTGACCGTTTTACTTCGACCATCATGATCTTCAAGTTCAATAGAATCTGTAACGATGTTGACGATGCTCACTTTCTCTGGAAGCATGGATGCAATAATTCCGTGTCGCCTCCGACAGATTTCTGCAACATCCACAGCTCGACTAATGGCTTGCCCTCGTGCCTGTAAGCGAACAAGTCGTTCACCTTCTTGCATAGCCATAAGGACGGCTTTGACGTACGAGAATGAGGGTTTTTTGCCGACATAAACAACGCGGGGTTCGGTCATAACGAGACTTTGTACACACAGTATGTAAAGCCTCTTTCAATAGATTTTGGTGCGAGCGCCGGGACTCGAACCCGGGTTCAGGCGTTGGCAACGCCCGGTGATAACCACTACACTACGCTCGCAGGTAGCAACCAACCCACTGAGCAGGGGTATAAACGATTGTCGGCGCAATTTGTTGCTTATTGAAATCCGAATCGGTCCTCATAATCCTTCGGTGGTTGACGTTGTCGCAAGAACACGAACAAGCCGACGAGAATTGGAACGATACCAACGACGATTGCCAAAAGCGTTAGCGGTAATTCCCCCGCATTTGTGCCAACGGGGCCATCATCGGTTTCCTCGACGAAGACAACAAAAGACGTAGGGGCTGTCGCATCACCAAAGGAATCGGATGCTTGGACGAAAATTTCGTGCGCACTGATTGGTGTCGAGCCTCGAACCGATGCAACAGCGGTATAGATTCCATCGTTTGCCTCACGATCAAGACCCTGTCCATTGTCGTACAACGTGACCCAACGCGTGGTTTGGCCAAGTGGTTTGAGCACGCCCAAATCCGCACGAACCAACAAGATACCATCCGGATCATCGACTTGAATCTCAATCGGCTGATCGGAATCCGAATCTCCCCGTTGCAACGCTTCTGAAGGAACCAGTGTCAAGCCTGGAGGCGTGTTTTCAATCGTTACCATCAAGTCCATATCCGTTGAACTCGGTTGGAAATGATGCTCAGAGGCTTGTGTTTTCGTAACAAGAATAGTGGCTCCGAGGTCATCGATTAATCGAACCTTGAGCAAGCGTTCACCGGGCGTCATGCCTTGAGGAATGACAAGTTCACAGGTCCAAACTTCGACTCTGAAACAAGATGTTTCCTCACCACCATACTCACGAAGGTCAACCACAATGGAGGCGACACCATGGTAGTCAATCACCTCAAGCGTCATGAGGGTTGGACCGCCACGCACGACGGTAGGTGGTTCGATGCTTGCACTCAAAATCCGCGGGGCTTGGTTTTCGACCGTGATGTTCGTAGCAAGAGTATCTATCTCACCCCATTCATCGACAACGACGACACTGATGGGTAACTCACCTACAGCGATACCTTGAACATAAACCATCGTCGTCCAATCATAATCACCAATGGTTTGGTCACCGTCAAGACCACGGTCGTTCATTGCAACTGTTCCAAGACCAATTGAAGAAAGATCGACTTGGACACTGACGATGTTCCAATCAGGATCGTGAATGGTCGCCACAAGATGAGCAGGTGAGCCCCCTTCACCAAAGACCAAACCTTCCATGAGCGAAAGATCGAGAATTTGTGGAGCTGTGTTATCATCGGCCGAGACAACGCTCGGTGAGAGAATGGCATCAACGGCTTGCGATTCATTGAGGAGAGCTGTTTCGCCATCGGTCCCGAATTCGATTTCAAACGAACGGACGGTACTTGCAAGCAAACCAGTCAATGGGCCCTGATGAACGATGGAACCCGATGCAGACCCTGAAACTCCATCACTGTAGACACCTGTCCACTGAATCACACTCAGATTCTTTGCATCTCGGGGTTCAATGGCTTCCTGTCCGGCAGTGACGGTCAAAACGATGCCATCTTGTGCGAGGAGACGAACAACATCGCCCGTTTCCATCGGCACCGGTGCGAATCCGGCTTCTCTACCGACAGAGATGTTACCCAAGGCTTCCTCGACCTCTGGCGTTGTTGGTTCCCGTTCAATTGGACTTCGTTCGGGACGTTCATCTCCACTCGAAGGATCTGGTCCAGTCTCGGTCCAAACGAGTCGAACCGTTCGATTGTCCCAATCTGAATTGGTTGCTTGATAGGTGTAGGAATCGTTGTAGTAGGTGCCAGCTCCACTACCTCCGAAGAAATTGCTGCCGCCAACTCCAGTCACATTAAACCAGGTTTCACTGTGAATAACATTCACATCATGTTCGACCAGCGTATGATTCAATTGCTTGCCCGTTTGTTCAATGGTCTGAACCACACCAAACGTACCTTGAACATCGCCGGAAAGTGTTCCATCAACGTGGACATCATCGATGAGTGTAACTCCATCTTCGACACGCGTGTGGAAGTTGTACACCGTTCCATTGACAACCATGGACGAATTCTCTTCTTGATCGGTAAATCCGAATGTTCCATCACCGCGTATCAGGTCGAGTTGGTCGACACGTACACCGTTTTCCCAGCGCTCGAGGGTCTCGAACTGGTCGAGTTGAAGATTGAATTCCGATCCTTCATCACTGAGGATCATATCGGCCGTCGCCTCGATTTGTGTGTGTTGAAGGACACGAACACCATCGACATCCGTCGTTTCAAGGAGGAGCAAACTGATGTCGCCATCAACATCGAATTGAGCATCATCTTCCTCTCCGTTGACGAGTAGAGCACCAAACGCTTCCAATCGCAATCGCTCAGAAACGACGTTGTCGATGCTGGAACGGTTGAGCAGTGCATCGACCACTGTGGCATTGATGGTGGTCACGAGACCATCCTCCTCGAGTTGCAAGAGGATATCACCACTGCCTTTGGCTTGGATGACCTGGGACGTGAGAACGCCGGACGTCACCGTTTCATTTTTCCAAAACGATTCAAAATCTATGGCAAGCTCAGTGGTTGAATTACCGGTTGTCTCCGATGTCAACAGCGTTCCATTGCCGAGTTCGTAGGCGTTGAGAACTTCACCGATGCGTTGTTGCCATCCGTTTCCTTCAAACAGCAACAGGAACGACTGGTTACCATCACTCGTCTGATACTTCTGGTCAAGTGACCATGATGTCGTCGTGGTTACTTCGTGGTCGGCCATTGGTTGGTTCCACGATCCAACTGTGAAGGTTCGTTCTTCTACAATCACCGATGTCAGCGTGTTACCATCGTGACCGTTGATGGCCACCGAAATTGAGATCGTATCGTTCCATTCAATCGATGAGTCAAGAACAATGCGTGCGGTCAGGGTTGGCGTGTTGTCAAGGAACGTTGTTTGTATAGAGGGGGCTAAATCGATTGAATTTCGAATGTGTTCAATGCTCACATCGTAATCATGCGAAGATGAATCCCCGAACGTCAATATGTATGCATGTTCGTTGGTAAGAGCCGAGGGGCTGTTCCAATCCGTGGTGATGGTTACGGTTGGTGACTCTTCAGCAGACACGAGTGATGCGAGGGGAGTCAACATCAACAGCAGAATAAGAACAATGCTACGGCTGCGTCTCATGGAATCTTCTTGGCACCGCTCATCTCTAAGGGTTTGGGGGCATTGTTTCAACAATCAGAGATTCAGGACGTAAGAAAACAAGAGAGGGGCAACGATGGTTGCATCGCTCTCAACAACAAACATCGGTGTTGATGCGTCGATCTTACCCCAAGTGATTTTTTCGCTTGGCGGAGCACCAGAATATCCTCCATACGATGGACGAGATTCGGATATTTGTCCAAACCATGACCACAATGGTACATCTCGTTCGAGATCTTGATTAAGCATTGGGACGACACAAATTGGGAAATCTCCAGCGATTCCTCCCCCGATTTGCAAGAAGGCGAGTGGTGAAGTTTGTTCTTCGTACCATGTTGCAAGGTGTTTCATGTATTCAATTCCAGAAAGTACGCAATCCGATTCGATTACACCTTCCATCGAACGAGCAGCAAAGATGTTGCCCATGGTCGAATCTTCCCAACCTGGCACGTAGATAGGCACGTCTTCTTCGGATGCTGCAAGCACCCAAGAGGCAGATAAATCGCCCTCACAGGCATTGAGCAAAGACTCCGAACGAAGAACCTCGGAGAAGTACTGATGTGGAAGTTGTCTCTTGTCTTCCTTGGAGGCCAGCTCCCATGCTTCTAACAGATGCGATTCAAGGACACGAATTGCTTGTTCTTCAGGGATGCAAACATCCGTCACGCGATTCATTTTCTTATTGAGAAATTCCTGTTCAGACTCTAGAGAGAGTGTTCTCCAGTTCTCGATGGATTCGTAATGCGGGGACGCCATCATGCGGAACACATCTTCCTCAAGATTTGCTCCAGTGCAACTGATAGCAGCAACGTGGCCTTTCCGAATCATAGGAGCAAGCACCTGTCCAATTCCTGCAGTACTCATGGCACCAGCAAGCGTGATGAAGACCTTGCCGCCCGATTCGATGTGGTTTAACAGTGAAGCAGACATCTTGGACAATTCGCCAGCATTGAAATGATGGAAATAGGATTCAATCGTACCCCTGACACTCATGTTCACACCTCGGGTAGCAAGAAGCGGTCAGCGCTTTTGTGTTGCATCAAGACAGTTGTAGGAGATAACTCGTACAGGGCTTGCTTCAACTCCTCAACGATGGACGTTGGGTCTGTTCCTCCACATGTGAAAGCATCAATCGCAAGCAGCCCTCGATCCGAGTAACAATGGGCACTAACATGGCTTTCATCGAGCAAAACAACTGCAGCAAACCCAGGAGGTGAAGTTGAGCCATCGAAGAGCTCGACATGAGCATGAACTTCTTTCGCATTGCTTTTTTCGACGGCCCTTTGCATCAATTCGAGCATGTCGTTTCCATCGAACGAAGACGTAGGGAAGAACTCCGTACAATCGAGGAAGATGTGTTTTCCGCGTGATTTTGAAGGCATTTACTCTCCTCCATTCGACGCTGAAAACCCAGTAAAGTCATGGGGCAATCGCTTAATTCCAGATGTTGGCGCTGTCACGTTCCATGCACCTCTTTGACGTGCAGAAGCGTGTGCAGCAACGATATTCGTTGCCAACATAGCCGCAGTGAACTGAGTCAAAGGCGAATCTTTCTGAACACCAATTTCGTTGACATCTGCACTGACAACGACTGCATTTGGTGCGTTGAACAAGGTTTGGATGGTTTCGTGCACCTGCCAGTAGGTCAAACCGCCGGGAACAGGCGTCCCTGTTGCAGGAACCAATGCTCCATCAAGCCCATCGATGTCGATTGTGAGATGGACAGGTCCTTCGATCGAAGAAAGCCTCTCAAGCCATTGCTTCCAATGGTGTGCACCCTGACACGGTGATTGCGTGTCTCTGGCGAAGAACGTAGTAATTCGTTCGTCTCTCAGCATCCGCTCATGCTCTACTTTACTGTAAGCACGAATGCCCACCTGGAGCAAAGAACCAATTCCAGCATCAAGGGCTCGTGCTGCTGCGCAGGCGTGGGAATACTTCTCACCGTCCAGATGTTCACGGAGATCTCCGTGTGCATCGATTTGGACCACAGTGAGGTTGGAAAGATCGTCGTCAACAAGCGGATGGTGCCGCACTGCTTCCATGATGGGAGGTAGAATGCCATGCTCTCCACCGAGGCAGAGCGGGAAACAGTCACCTCTGAACCACGGAATCAGGTAGCCTACCATCGAATCAAGTTGTTTGAGCAGTGTTGGCTCTTCACCATCCCAAGGCTGAATGGTGTGCATCGAAAATCCAGCCGGCAGATCTTGGCCAAGTTGCGCATCGTACAATTCAACCTGCGTTGAAGCTTCGATGCAAGCCATCGGACCCAAGGCCGTACCTTGGCCATACGATGTCGTCAATTCGTACGGCAAAGAAAGGATGGCAATATCAACATCACCCTCGCCTTGGTCAAGTCCAAGAAAGGTCGGTATGTCCTCGCCCTCCATGATTGCGGCGGCCTATCCATGCTTCTAAGGATTGCCAAAATCAAGTCCAAATCCTCGTCGAAGTCGTGATTACATGAAAATGGGCCGATGTATTAATATACATCAACGACCAATATACAATAGTGTTCTCGGGGGAAAACCGGGGCGGGGTGATGAGAGATGGGGATGACACTACAATCGTTGACGCAAGCAATTCAACAGCATATTGATACAGAAATGGATGCCGAAGTCGCAGCTGGCATGGCTGAACACGCTCTCGGGTTTTTCGGATTTTACAACCGTATCATTGACAATGCGCTTGAACCAACCGATCGCAACTTGTTTTACATGTTCCAAGATTACGATTTGTTGACCACTGAATCTGAAGAGACCACTCTATGGGATGGTCGAGAATGGCGTATTCACTACTGGAAATTCAAGCCCGATCTTAAGGAGCGTGTCGAATCCTACATGCAGCGACAGCGCAAACCAGAGGAGATCGACCCTTTTGCGGACATCTATGGTACTGATGGACAATCCATCTGGACCCGAGAATCCGAAAAGGTTCAGAATCCAAATGCGTTCACCAGCGATTGGTGAAGATGCGTAGCAAGCGTTTTTCATTCACCGAAGCAAGGCATGACCATGCGGGTCGCTGTTGGGTTGGTTTTGTGCCTGCTCCTGGCAGGCTTTCCACCTGTTGCAACTGCTTCTTCTGATGCCGATGAAGCGTGGCCAGGTGAACCAATTGACAACCACCTTCACATGACGTGGGCTGCACTGACCATGGAAGTGAATGACTGGGCAGACAACCATCCTGACATCGTTAAATTAATCGATGCGGGGGACTCCGAACTTGGTAAAACTCTCTGGGTCCTTCAAATCTCAGACTGGTCGATGGAGACCAAAGCCAATGGGAAAGCAAAGGAAATCGTCTACATTGATGGAGGGCATCACGGTAACGAGTATCTGGGAACGGCGCTTGCTTGGTTATCAGCACAATTCTACATCGAGGGTTGGTCCGAAGGTAATCAAGAGGTGATTGATGTACTCCAGACTACTGAACTTCATATCCTGATTATGCTCAATCCCGATGGTAACGACTTCGATACACGGTGGAACATAAACCAGGTCGATTTGAATCGAAACTACGATCACTATTGGAACACGTGTCCCACAACCCAGCCCGGCAGTTCTGCCTTCAGTGAGGCAGAAACCGCAGCGAACGCAGAATACATGAACACCTACGTCACGGACGCTGACCTCTATGTCACAATGCACACTGGTGTCTGGATCATTCTCTACCCTTGGGGGAAGTGGGCAGATCAACCGTCCGATTGGGAATTGTTCCACGGGATTCGGGACGATGTCAATGCCAACATTTCAGACATACCTATGCAAAACGCTAACCAGGGACTGTATCCAAATTGTGGTACAAGCAGAGATTACGGATACGGTGTGATGGGGATCCCAACCTTCACTTTCGAGACTGACGATGAACAGTTTGTCCCAGGCTCGGTCGAGGCACTCAACGAGCGTCTCGATGAAGAGTTGGATGTCATGCGATATCTGATCACCAATGTGTGGTATTGGCGTGCTCGCCTTGATGTTCAATCAATTCAAGTGTCCGATGAAGAAGTCATGCTCGACATCTCCAACCTCGGGCGGGCGTCGACAAGCAACGCAACCCTACAGTATGTCGATTCGACAGGACAAGTCTCATGGACATCATCCCTGTTTACTGTCAACGCAACAAACTCCACGGTCGCCGTTCTTGATGCTTCAAACCTCTCCTACTCCAAGGACGGGTCGTGGCAATTGTACTACCAAAAGCGCGTGATTGATGCTGCTAAGTGGGTGACAGAGCCCCTCGAAATCAATGCAACGGTGCTCCCGGATGACGAAGATTCAAGCTTCCTTGTTGGTTACGGACTGTTCAGTCCAACAACGATTCTTGCGGGACTGGCAGTCATCTCGCTTCTTCGAAATGATGACGAAGAATCGGATTAAATCGCTGAAAATCATTCGCAAGGTTTCAAGTGCCTCAAGGGGTTGGGTGATAACGGTGAAACCATGCAAATTAACGTAAGCTCAAGTCACAACATCGATGGAACGCTCATTCTTCCTTTGTTCGAAGGAACAGGCATCGTGCCAGAAGCCCATGCAACAGGTATGCACGTTGCACTGAAAGCACAAATCAACCGTGTCCTCGCCGATGGCGATTTCAAGGGCAAGCCAAAGTCCACAATGTCCCTCGTTGGAAGCGAAGGTGGAAAAGCCATGCTCGTCGGTCTTGGAAAAGAGGACGATGCTGATGCCCACACCTACCGAAAGGCCGGTGCTGCTGTTGTCGCTGCTCGAAAGAAGACCCACGGAACCGATCTCACCGTTCGTTTCGCTGGTGCTAGCATCGAATGCATGGGAGCGTTCGCAGAAGGAATGCTGCTTCGTGATTACTCCTATGATGAATACAAGATGCAGAAGGAGGAAGACAAGGAAGCTGAACGCAGCGTACGCATCACTTGTGACGAGGGCCAAGAAGAAGATCTTCTGGCCTTAGTCAACATCCACAGTGGTGTCGCATCCGGCGTCCATCTCTCTCGAGATCTCGGTAACTGTCCACCAAACGACATGTACCCTGAAGCATTCTCAGATATGGCCTGGGAATGGGCCAAGCAATACGATAACGTCGATGTAACCATCATCAACTACGAACACGCCATGAAAGCAGGCATGGGTGGTCTCGTCGCCGTCGGAATGGGTTCATCCCGAAAACCATGCATGGTCATCTTCGAAATGAACAAGGAAAAGCCAGGTCGCTGTCCTCTTCTCGTAGGAAAAGGAATTACGTTCGATACGGGTGGCATCTCGCTCAAACCAGGTGCCAACATGGACGAAATGAAGTACGACATGGGTGGATCCGCAACAGTCTTTGGAACCATGCAAGCGCTCGCATCCACTGGGTACGATGGCAAAGTGGTTGCGATTACTTGCATGGCTGAAAACATGCCTGCAGCCAATGCACAACGCCCAGGTGACGTCATCACAACCCTCTCTGGCAAGACCATTGAAGTCCTCAACACCGACGCTGAGGGTCGACTGGTTCTCTCCGATGGATTGTGGAAGGCTGGTGAATTCGATCCTGAATTCATCATTGACTTTGCTACCCTCACCGGCGCTTGCGTTGTCGCTCTCGGTCACGAAGCAACAGGATTGTGGTCCAACGATGATGACTTCCGAACCAAGATTCACGAAGCAGGAAATGCTGTTGACGAACTTGCTTGGCCAATGCCTCTTCTACCTGCCTTCGAAAAGGAAATGACCGATTCGAAGATTGCTGATACACGCAACCTTGGTGCAGGTCGATGGGGCGGTGCCAACACCGCAGCAGCGTTCCTCAAGCAATTCGTTCCAAATCGAAATTACGATGAAGACGGAGAGCAAATCACATGGGCTCACATGGACATCGCAGGAACTTACTGGGGTGCCAAGACCAACACGATGGTTGGCAACGGTGCAACAGGTATTCACGTCCGCACCATGTACCACTTGATTACCAACTGGAACAACTGATGTGATGGCATGCGAAGGTCTGTTCTCTTCTCGGGAATGGTCTGCCTTCTCTTCCTATCAGGATGTCTTGGTTCCGTTCTAAATGAGAACATTGAGACTGTATTGAATGTGGGACTGAGCAACGAACGCATAACGATTGAAACAATCTATGAGCAAGGGGAACTAGCTTCGTCCTCAATAGAAACAATCGATTTCGACTTCTCAGGTTCAACCTCAGTGGAATCAATCCTAACCTTCGGACTCGTCACGGATGATGGTCGTTCGTTCAGTATTGACGCAACCGAAGAGACGACCATCTCCCTCGATTTCGATCATCATGGGATGTATGACATTGAGTTGTACGCTATTGATTCAAAGGGCAACAATCTAACGTCCTCCAAGACAATCATCGTCGAGCAGATTGTTCGATGGACAGAGGAAGGAACTGGTAATCCCCAATCCCTCTTCTTTGATGCAAACCCCGGAAATGATGGAACTCCGCCCTCCTATCTAATCCTAAATTCCACCGTTTCCAATCCCTCTCCAATCATTGAATTCAATGGACGTGATGTTGATGTTGAGTGGGCTGTGATCAACGTTGATGATCAATGCATGGGCAATCGTGAGGTTGTCGAAAATGGAGGTAGTGTCACGTGGAATACGCTTCATTTTGCCCCTGTTGACATGCATGAAATCGAGATGACGATTCATGAAGGACAAGACGATCTCAACATCGAACACGTTGTTGCTCTCCGATACACCGAATAATTCTCACACCATCTGGTTGATGGTAACCGAGAAAGACTTTGTATTGCCTTTTTCACGTTTCGAATCAGGTGTTTTTTTGATTACGATTGCAGATGTGGAAGATGCTCAACGTGCGTGGGGAGATGGAATCGTAAAAATCGCAACTGCTCACAATAACGGAGGCGATTACGTGGACATTGCCACCCAACATGTTGAACAATTGTATGCGTACGACCTTAGTGAAGTCCTCTTCAAACCGACAATGGCTTCAATTGATCAATTCCGCCCAACGTTTGAGAGCGCTTTGTCCTATTTTGTAGCTTCAAACGGCGTTTGTGAAGAGGATAACGGATTTGCAATTAAAGGCTGGACAGCAGTACGGTTTGAGAATTCGGGCATCATCATCAACAAATTGAATGCTATCGCTATGGGCAACTATTTCTTCACAGACAAGGATGGGGCTGAAACAAAAGTCGAGTATACCTTTGGATACATTCGCGATGGCTTAAGCAATCTTCGTATTGTCCTTCATCACTCCTCAATTCCTGCTTCATCGTAGAATTAGTATGTAGTTCCCTGCATTCATCGATTTGTATACTAACCATACCAATCATGGCCCGCCCCAACCTGACAAACCTCCTATGCCCATTCCGCCCATTCCTCCGCTCATCATGGAATCAAGAATGATCGTGAACACGATACCAAAGAAGATGAGAATACCCACGATTCTTAGAATGGTTACTCCAACCCTACCTTCGCTGTTTGCCAACATGGCAAGGCATCCTATCGAGAGGAACAAACAACAGGCTGCAAAAGGCAACTCACTTGTCCCGTCGAACCCAGCTAACAATGAAAAGAAAGCAGTGATAATCGATAGTGGCACAAGTACATCCAAGGACCCGATTTGATCCTCCGCATTTGGTAGATTGATTTGCTTCGTGTTGTTTTCTTTCTCAATTGGAACCCAACTTGAACCATCCTCGCTTAATTGCAACCCATCTTTACGCATGTTAGAGAGCACCTTCTCACGTACCGCTAAAGCAGTTCGATCTGCTTCATTGGTTGACTCATTGCTCATTGCCTCGACTCCATTGATTGGCAGACAGTCCTTCGCATCACCACAGTCTAAACTTTACAACCAACCATCGACCTGTAGCCAACCAATCATCAATCCAATAAACATAATCCATATCGTGAGCGGTACTGTGTAGGTTGCCCCAAGCGCCCGAATGTGGTTACTTTTCAGATGATACCTTATTGGCATGATAACAGCAACCACGATGAGGACGAGAATGATTCCTTCCTCCAAGAGTTCAATCGCCAACGCCAACAATCCGATGATCGTCAAGAAATACATCATGAAGCCGTAACCAATTGAATAGCCGAGGTGTAGTGCAAAACCTTTCAAAAATTCAAGGCGATACACACCAATTCCAACGAGGAGACCAACAATTGGTATCACTGTGCCCAAAAATAGTGCATCGTCATTAGCTCCATCAATCACTGCAATGACGGTGATCAGGTGGTAGAGTAAAGGAAGATAGAGCATAGCAAACCCGAGGTAGTTGATATCCCGATTTGGCGCATTTGTAATTCCATGCGAGTTCTGTACCCATTCTGATTGATTGAGGTGCGGAGTAAATGTCTCCTTGTGGAAACCAATGTTTTCAGGAATACGAATGAGTTTTGGATCAAGAAGCAATCCTGCAAATCCCGCTACCCAAAAACCAAAACAATCGAAGAGAACATTGAATTCCCAATAATCGTGTTCAGAAAACTCGACAGCAATAAGAGAAAGCTGAAACGTCATGATGGTGAAGTATCCTACCCAAAACATTGTTACTTTGCGGAAGAACTCCTCCTCTCTTTCTCGATTAGACCAACAAAACACAATCGTTCCAATTAATACGAACGGCATCAATTCACGCATCATGAACAAAACAAAGATCGTCCCCGCCAAGTCTGCAACATCGCCCCAAATCTGAAACCGATAGAAGAAATTCAACACTTCAACAAACCCAATCCCGCCCTCTGATGCGAAATCCCCATGCACAATATAATTCCGAAGATTGGTATGGAATCCATCATCCCATCCCGCACCATCCCCATTTTCAGGCCAATCAATCGTCCATTTCAGCCAGTACTGATACCCCCAGTTAAAAAACATAGAAACGAAAAGAACAACAGATGCATATTGTATTCTTTTGGTTTGTTCTGGCCTTGACTCAGAAATTTGTTGGATGCCGAGAACATTGGCTGGACTTTTGGCTGGTGCATCAGAGAGAAGATTTTCATTTTGTTGAATGTTGATGACGACTGATTCTGGCTTGACCGGCCTTTGTCTCGTGACATCCTCGTCGTTCTGCACAGTTACCACTTTGTTATGTGCTTGATAAAATTATAGCCAGCACATACACTCCGAGTGATATTTGCGATACATGGGAAGTCAGGTTCATATACCACACCGCACTCCGCACTATGTAACCTAAGGTTAAGTAGTGGTGGAATCGATGGCAGGCGACGATTGGGAAGAGAAGATGTTGGATCAACTCGAACGCCTTCTCTCCAACATGGGCATGAACATGTCCAGAGAGCAGTTGCGCTCCCTCCTCCAACAATTCCGCTCCCAATTCGAGAAGATGGGTATCGATGAAGAGCGCATTGCTAAGGGTGATGTGAACTTCAATTTCGACTTGAGCAACCTCCAGAATTTCTTCCAGCCTGGTATGGATTTCAATGAGTTATTCAAGAATATGGGAGTTGACGTTCGTGTCGATGCTTCCCCTGTCGAAATTGAAACGCCTGAGGGTAACGAGCAAGACGACATGGTGTTACCAGCAGACGATGTCTACCTTGAAGGATGGAACATGACCATCACCGTTGACTTCGCAAAGAAAGAACTCGAACAAGATCAAGTCGAATTGAATCTTATCGACGGAGGTATGCTCGTTGAAGTTCATCGAACCACACAACTTGCACCCATTGCACGCATTGAACTTCCACATGCTTGTGAGGACGTTGTTGACTTTACGCTCAACAATGGTATCCTCGACATTACCTTGCGATTAATTCCTCCTGAGGATGCCCTCGCAGCACTTCCACCATCGGACGATGGTGACGATACCATTCCCCTGAGCGGCGACATTGCCATCGACCTTGCAGACGATGACGACGATGACGACGATGATGGAGGAATCCCAATTCTATGAAGGAGATGAACAATATGAGCAAAGTAATCGGAATTGACCTAGGAACAACCAACAGCTGTGTAGCGACCATCGAAAACGGAGAACCCGTCGTCATCGCTAACGCAGAGGGCGCACGAACAACCCCCTCCGTCGTTGCATTCAGCAAAGACGGTGAACGCTTGATTGGTATCACAGCCAAGCGACAAGCCGTTACCAACCCAGAACGGACCATGATTTCCGTCAAGCGACATATGGGAACGGATTGGAAAACCGATATCGATGGGACCAGTTACACACCGCAAGAGATTTCTGCGTTCATTCTGCAGAAATTGAAGGCGGATGCTGAAGCCTACCTCGGTCACGAAGTGAAGCAAGCTGTCATTACATGCCCTGCTTACTTTACAGATGCGCAACGGAAGGCAACCAAAGATGCTGGACGAATTGCTGGCATGGATGTTCTCCGCATCATCAACGAGCCAACCGCTGCTGCTCTTGCTTATGGAGCAGACAAGGGCGATGACCAAACCATTCTCGTCTACGACCTTGGTGGTGGAACCTTCGACGTTTCCATCCTCGAGATTTACGACGTTGATGGACAACCGCAGATTGAAGTTAAGGCAACCGCAGGAAACAACAAACTCGGTGGAGACGACTTTGACGAACGCATCATCGAATGGCTCGTCAATGAATTCAAGCGTGAAACTGGTATCGATTTGTCCAAGGACAATCAGGCGATGAGCCGACTCAAGGAAGCTGCTGAAAAAGCGAAGATTGAACTCTCAGGAACACAATCCTCGCAAATCAATCTCCCGTTCATCACCATGAAGGACGGAAACCCAGAGCACCTCGACATCACGCTCTCCCGTGCACGGTTCGAAGACCTCATTGCAAAGCATATTGAGGATACAATGGCCCCAACACGGCAAGCCATGAAGGACGCTGGCGTCAAGAAAGGTGACGTCGACAAAGTCATCCTCGTTGGTGGTTCAACACGTGTTCCTGCTGTCCAATCGGCCATTGAGAAGGAGACAGGAAAGGCCCCCTACAAAGGAATTAATCCTGACGAAGCCGTTGCCATGGGTGCTGCACTTCAAGCGGGTATCATCGCTGGTGATGACGATGTTTCGGACATCCTCCTCCTCGACGTGACACCACTGACACTTGGTATCGAAACGCTCGGGGGTGTCACCACGACCATGATCGAGCGAAACACAACCATTCCTGCACGACGAAGTGAGATATACTCGACAGCAAGCGACAACCAACCTGCTGTTGAAATTCACGTCTTGCAAGGTGAGCGTGAGTTTGCCAAGGACAACGTGACGCTCGGCAAATTCCACTTGACGGACATCCCTCCGGCTCCACGTGGCGTTCCACAAATCGAGGTTACCTTCGACATCGATGCAAACGGTATCGTCAACGTCAGTGCTAAAGACATGGGCACGGGCAAGGAACAATCCATCAAGATCGAATCCCAAACCTCGCTCTCTGAAGATGAAATTCAGGCAAAGATCGCTGAAGCAGAATCCTTTGCAGAAGAGGACAAGCGACGAAAGGCCAAGATTGAATTGCGAAATATGGCTGACCAAATCGTCTATCAAACCCGACGAACGCTTGATGAGAACGAAGACAAGCTCGATGCGTCCGATCTCGAACCTGTTCGAGAGAGGTTGACCGAACTTGAGGCGCTCGTCCAAGATGCTGATGGTAAGCCAATCGATGACGAAGCCATGGACGAGGCTGCCATTCAAGCTAAGGTCAAGGAAGTTGAAGAGTCGATGCATGCCATCTCCTCCAAGTTGTACGAAGCTGCTGCTGCAGAGATGGCAGAAGCAGAAAACAACGAAGACGATGGTTCAATCAATGTTGAAGGCGATGACGTCGTCGACGCTGATTTCGAAGTTGTTGATGAAGAAGACTGAACATCGACCTTATGTGTAGGTCTCCGTTGGTGCGACCATGAGCGATGTTCCGATCCTTGAGGAAACGGACCGTACGACAGGACGGGACGCTCTTCGTAAGAACATCCAGGCTGCTATGGCCCTTGCAGGAGCCGTACGCTCAACACTCGGACCAAAAGGTCTTGACAAACTGCTCGTCGATGATGAGGGACGGAGCATGGTCACAAACGATGGCATCACCGTACTTGAATCAGCAAAGGTTGAGCATCCGATTGCGCACATGCTCATCGCTGCCAGTGCTGCACAAGATCAAACCGTTCGCGATGGAACAACATCGACGGTTCTCCTCGCTGCTGAATGGTTGCAAAACGCATGGCATCTCGTTGTTCAAGGTGTTCATCCTGCCACGATCGCTCGCGGCTATCGCATGGCAGAAGCATATTGCAAGGAACATTTGGACTCCCTTGCATTTGAGGCGAACCGTGATGATATTCTCTCTGCAACGATGACGTCACTGGCTGGGAAACTCCACCAAAAGATGCAATCGACCGTTTCTGCCTGTGCTATTGAAGCCGCTGAAGCGATTGCTATGGAGTCCGATGGGAATGTGGTTGCTGATCCAACACGCGTCAAAGTCATAACCCGCAGTGGCCCTGCGCTTGAGGAATCCAAACTCATTACGGGTCTTGCTCTTTCAAAGAAACGAGCACATGTTGAGATGCCTTCTTCTCTTGGAGCAGGGTCCATTCTCTTGGTTGATGGCGGGCTTGAACTTCGTTCACTTTCGACCGATGTGAAACTCAATGTCACCTCGACAAGCATGCTGCAATCCTTTCGGGATGCGGAACAACAACGCTTGCTTGATCAAGTCAAGATGCTTGTTGACCTTGATGTGACGCTGCTTGCGTGCCGGGAAGGGATTGATGACAGCATGCATGCACACCTTGCAGAAGCAGGCATCAAAGCGTTCCGACGTGTTGCAAAGAGCGACCTCGAACTTCTTGCACGGGGATGTGGAGCCCGACTTGTGCCTTCGATTTATCAGGCCAAAGAGAAAGATGTAGGCGTCTTTATCTCAAGCAAATGTGAACGATGGGGCGATGTCGATCATTGGGTCCTTGAGACGGACGAGGGGGGTGCAACCTTTGTTGCAACTGGAAGCACCGATACCGTCGTCGGAGAAGTTGAACGATGCTTTGCTGATGCACTCGGTGTTGCTTGCAGATTGAAGGAAAATCCACTATTGATTCCGGGAGGAGGTGCAACCTACATCGCCTTAGCTCGCCGATTACGTCGGTATGCTGAAACTGTTCCTGGCCGAGAACAACTCGCTATCGAAGCGTATGCTGATGGATTGGAAACCATTCCTCGTGTTCTTGCGGAAAATGCGGGTCTGGATTCCATCGATACCTTGCTCCAAATCGTATCCATTCAGACCAAAGAAGACGATGACTGCATTGGTTTGAACGTCGTTACTCGCCAACCTGAGAACATGAGAACCTCGAACATTGTAGAACCAGCTCGGGTTCTCGAGCAAGCCATTTCGGGTGCGAGTGAAGCGACCATTGCCGTTCTTCGCATCGACGATGTTCTTTGGGCAAAACAAGAAATCAGCGTTCCTGATGACGTTCAGGCCAGCCTTGATGGTACTGCACCGGACCGTCGATAAGTTGATTTCTGCAAGGTCAATAAAGAACCAGCATATAAATATGGAAAAATTGCCGGTATGACATGGTCAACGTTGGGATTGATGATGTTGCGATTCACTTTCCACGTTTATACATGGACATGCGTGACTTCGCTGAAATGCGTGGTGCGGACTATGGAAAGTTGAACAAAGGACTCGGTTTGAAGGCGATGGCCATTCCCGATGTCCACGAAGATACGGCAACCATGGGCGCCATGGCAGTCATGCGATTGATTGACCGAAACGGTATCGATCCACGAGACATTGGTCGAATGTATCTCGGTACTGAGTCGGCTCTTGATGGTGCAAAACCAACTGCAACCTATATCCTCGATATGCTCACACAACGGTACCAAGACAGATTCGGCGAGGATTGCTTTCGGAACTGTGACGTCGTCGACATGACTTTTGCATGCATTGGCGCTGTCGACGCCCTCCACACCACGCTTGACTGGGCTGCTCGTTCGAGCGAAGAAGATGACCGCATCGGTATTGTCATCTTCTCGGACAACGCAAAATACGATCTCGAATCCAGTGGAGAATACACGCAAGGTGCAGGTGGAGGAGCGTTGTTGATCCGTCAAAATCCTCGACTTCTTGAAGTGCCTGATTGCTGGGGTGTTTCAACAACTCCTGTCCACGATTTCTTCAAACCACGACGAAACGTCAGCATCCGTTCAGTGATTTCCAACGTCATGACGTTGGCCCAAGAAGCAGGCCAATCTGTCAAGAAGGGAATCGTTGAACGCATGGTCAAGCACCTTCCTGAATCGACTGTACGACGTCTCGGAATCTTTGCACATGGTGAAGAGTCTGTCAGCGTTCATCGAGATGAACCGGTCTTCGACGGTCAATTCTCAAATCGATGTTACCAGCAAGCTGTTCGACAAGCATTCCACAATTTCAGTCAGCGAGCCATCAAGCAAAAGCGATGGGATCCTGAACTCGATACCCAGTTCACAGAACAATGGTCTCGTATTATCATGCATCTTCCTTATGCATTCCAAGCCAAGCGAATGTTCCCTGACGTATTCCGTCATGATCGCATGAACACACCGATGTGGCCAAACGTCATCGAACAGATTGGCGAACAACCGGAAAAGCCCGAATCGGATGAACCAGAAGCTATCATGGCATGGGAAAAGGAGATGGATGGATACCGTCGTGCTATCTCAAAGACCCCTGAATACATGGACTTCCACAAACAACGCATCGAAAAGGGGCAACGTGCCTCAAGTCTGATCGGGAATCAGTACACGGGCTCCATCTTCTTGGCACTTATGTCCACATTCGAATCTGATTTAGAGGACAACTCAAAACTTGAAGGTGAATTGTTTGGCCTATGTGGTTACGGCTCTGGTGCGAAAGCGAAGGTGTTCGAAGGCAAGGTAGCTCCGAGATGGCGTGAAGTCGTTGCAGGCTGGCAATTGTTTGAACGCCTTGCTGGTCGTGTCGCTATCGACCAAATCACGTACGAAAATCTCCACAAGGGATTGCAAGAAGAGAGCGTTGTCTCTCCTCGTGGTGAATTCGCTCTTGTTGAAATTGGTGAAGACGGTGCCAACGAAGGTGCCCGTACGTACAAATGGATTTCACAGTGATTCCACTGAGAAGAGATTACTGATTCTTTGAAAGCCCATCTAACATGGCTTTGACCATAGCATCAAGATCATACTGTGGCAACCAGTTCCATTCTTCCTTAGCAACCGAACCATCGATTGAATCTGGCCATGAGTCTGCATAATTCTGGCGCACATCAGGTTTGAAATCAAACGTAAATCCATCGACTTCATTGGCGATGGCTATCGCTAATTCTTCGGCAGTGAATGAGAAACAATCAATGTTGTATCCTGCTTTCGATTCACCGAGGTGTTCACTTGGCACATCCATCAACATCAGTGTTGCTCGAATTGCATCGTCCATGTAGAGCATCGGCAATCGTGTATCTGCACGGACAAAACAATCGTAATGTCCGTCGTTCAACGCAGCATCGAAAATTTCCACTGCATAATCTGTCGTGCCTCCCCCTGCTGGTGCTTTGTACGAAATCAAACCTGGATAGCGGATGCCTCGTATGTCCAATCCATATTTCTCATCGTACTCTTTGGCAAGTTGTTCGCCTTCGACTTTGGTTTTACCATATACTGTCGTCGGGTTGAGTGGCGTGATTTGCGGAGCATGTTTTGGCGCATCTGGCCCGTAAACGGCAATGGACGAAGGTGTAAAAACGCGCATCGAACACGTTTGCGCTGCTTCGAACACAGAGATGGTTCCTCCAACGTTGACCTTTCGACACAACTCAGGATTCATCTCACCGGTCGCAGAGAGTAGTGCTGCTAAGTGATAGACAGTACCAACGCCTTGTTCCTTACACACACCGATGATCGCTTCTGTATCAAGAACATCGAGCGTTTGATATGGACCTTGACTAACATCAACCTGATCGGTTGGGCGAAGGTCAGAAGCGATGACAGATGTAGAACCGTGTTGCTTGCGCAACGCTTCAACGAGTTCGGTTCCAATCTGACCAAGGGCACCAGTGACCAGTATTTTGTCCCCGAGTGGTCCCGACATACGCTGGGCTTAATCTGACGATACTTGAACGTAGAGATGAACCATAGTCAATTGTCTTAGCCAATATTGATATGGTATGCGCGACGGCTAGAAATCCCGTTGATAGGTTTGAGGTACGTAATTGTCAGCGGGGGCGTGCTCAGTGGACTAGGCAAAGGTGTTACTGCAAGTAGCATCGGCGTTCTTCTGAAAAGTGCCGGATTGCGTGTCACTTCAATTAAAATTGACCCCTATCTGAACAGCGATGCTGGAACCATGAGTCCGTTCGAGCATGGTGAAGTCTTCGTTCTGGACGATGGTGGTGAAGTCGACCTTGACCTCGGCAATTACGAACGCTTCCTCGATCTCAACCTTGCTCGCGACAACAACCTCACGACCGGTAAGGTCTATTCCAAAGTCCTCGAAGCTGAACGCCGTGGCGACTATCTTGGAAAGACGGTCCAAGTCATTCCACACATCACCGACGCTGTTCAAGATTGGATCATCGATGTTGCCAAGCGACCTGCTGATGGAAGCGATGAAACGCCGGATGTCTGTATCATCGAACTTGGCGGTACCGTTGGCGACATCGAAAGCGCACCATACTTGGAAGCGCTCCGTCAATTCCAATTCCGAGTTGGAAGGGACAACGTCACCTTCGTTCACGTCTCTCTCGTTCCAGTCATGGGCCCTGTTGGCGAGCAGAAAACAAAGCCCACTCAGCATACGGTCAAGGAACTCATGGGACTTGGAATCACCCCAGACGTCCTCGTTTGTCGTTCAAGCAAACCACTGAGTGACGAAACTCGTCAGAAGCTTTCAGCCTTCTGTCATGTTCGTCCTGAAGCGGTCTTTTCGACACATGACGTTCCCAACATCTATCATGTACCGTTGATGCTTGAAGATCAAGGATTCTGCGATATTCTGAACATCGATTGCAATAAGTCGAGCCTTCTTGCTGAATGGAAATCCATGGCTCATCGCCTCGATGAACTCTCCGAAGAAGTCACCATTGCCATGGTTGGAAAGTACACCGACCTCTCCGATGCTTATCTTTCCGTCATCAAATCACTGCAACATGCTGCACTTGCCGTTGAGCGTAAACTCAACATCGATTGGATTGAAGCAAGCGACTTAGAAGATGCAAACAACGCAGAGGCGTGGGGACTTCTTCGCAACGCCAACGGGGTCTTGGTCCCAGGTGGCTTTGGTGATCGGGGCATCGAAGGAAAGGTCCTCGCTGCTCAATACGCACGGGAAAACAATGTCCCCTATCTTGGCATTTGTCTTGGATTGCAGGTTGCGACCATCGAATTCTGTCGTAACGTGCTGGGAATCGAGGATGCAACATCCACCGAATTCGATGCCGATGCTGCCAATCCTGCAGTGATTTTCATGCCTGAGATTTCGAAGACGCACCTCGGAGGAACGATGCGTCTTGGTTCTCGGCCGACCATCTTCCAAGTTGATGACTGCGTCATAAAGCGACTCTATGGAGGTCATGATTCGGTTGATGAACGCCATCGTCACCGTTACGAAATCAATCCTGATCTAGTTGACCAAATAGAAGAAGCGGGGTTGAAATTCGTTGGTAAAGACGAGAGTGGACAGCGTTGTGAAATCTTCGAACTCGATGAACATCCGTACTACGTCGGGGTCCAGTATCATCCTGAGTTCAAGTCTCGCCCCGGTCGTCCAAGCCCACCGTTTCTCGGTTTGCTTCTCGCTTCAAGCGGGCAGCCGCTGCATTAAGCATCCAACACTCGTATCACTCGAGTTGTACGATAGCCTTGCAACAATTTGACAAAACGTCGTTGTTGGAATTCCTCATCTAATGTGACATCACCTGTATCGATTCGTACGTTCGAAAGACCCAACAACTTCGATGGAGTTGCAACACCAAGAATCGAATCCAAACCTATCGCTCGCAAGACATCTGGAGAAAGTTGAAGATTGCCTCGTCCAATGAGGAAGCCTTGGCCACCCATTGGTGAAAGAAGAAGAAGACGAGGTCCCTCGTAATCCTTCAAGTGTTCGAGCAGAGCCTTTTCGTTCAAATCAGCGTGAACAATCCCTTTGTGTTGAATATCGATGCCAAGGAGTGTAAGTTCCACATCAAGATGTTCTCCCATTCTGCGTAACGTTCCACCGCTCCCCCAGATGACCATCAGTTCAGGATCTGCTTCGATGAGGTTACCGATGTGGCTTGCAAGTCCTTCAATGGTCTCGGCTTCGCTTGCACGCTCGACCTGTTCCTTTGCACCCTGCATGAATCGTGGACTCGATGGTGTCCATGCCTCACCATACATGCGGACTTTCCACTCACCACGCTGGTAAATTTCCTCGTCCAAATCCATGACTTCAGTAATGGCAACCATCAAATCACCTTGCAAAAATGCGAGGAGGACCTCAGCAGCTGCATTTGGCGTTGTAGCAAAACAACCAGAATGCATCTTGACACCTGCAGGAACGCCAATCAGTGGCGTTTCATGACCGTCCAGAGCATTGACGATGTCTCTGGTTGTCCCATCACCTCCGGCATAGAGAATTGCATCAACATTGGCTGAAACCAAATCCGAAACGAGTGCGGCTGTATCGTCAGCCGTTGACTCAAATGGAGATGGTTGGCGTCGTTCGAAATTTACGCCATCGAGCCAATCTCCACCCATTCGGCCGGTCCAAGCAACGAACGTTGGGTCAACACCCATTCGATTCAAGCTCGATTGTTGCAGATCAAGGAATTTCGATATGCATTGTTGCATTCGAGGACCTGAACGATCAACTGCACCTGCTTCACGTGCTTCTTTAGCACGTCCATCGCTTCCTTTGAATCCCAATCGTCCACCCAGACCAGCATCAGGGTTGACGACGATGCCGATTCGCATAAACCGACCTTCCATCGTTTCGTTTTCAATCATTGCTCTCAACCGTATGGAATCAACCAACCGATGTTTTCATGTTGCTACGCATGATGGCGGTTCATGGTCAAACAATCCAAACCGGACGAGATTGCACTCGATGACATCATGAAAGAAAGCATGAAAGAAATGGGCAAGGGCGAGACATCACTCGAAGATGCTGTCCAAAAGCCTCAGACAGAATCCCCAAAGGTTGAACAAACAAAGCCACAATTTGGATTCAAAATCAGTGGTGCACAAACACCCGATTCGTTCATTGTTTCAACTCCCAAGAAAGAGCAGAAAGATGAGGTCGAAAAGCAAGTCATTCTTGACAAACCGAGTCAAGGTTTGGATGATGACATCATTGTCGATTGGTGATTTCAAGCGTCGCATTGATGAATGGGACCGTCGAGGGAGAGGCAAGAGGCGTCCCCATGTCGATGGTCAACGTTACCCTTCCTGATGGTACTGTCAACGAATACGCAGCAGGCGTAACTGCTGGCGAAGTCGTGACCGACGCACTTGGAAAGAAGCACGGATGTCTTGCAGCACGCATCAACAACGTTGAACGCGACCTCTCCACACCGCTAACAGACGATTGCGATGTTGAGGGTATTCTTGCCGAGAGCGATGAAGGTATCCACATTCTCCGCCATAGTGCTGCACACTTGTTGGCCCAAGCTGTCATGGAACTCTATCCTGATGCAAAGCCAACCATCGGCCCAGCCATC